>CALVGM010000194.1 GCA_944327095.1 uncultured Desulfovibrio sp.
CTCACAGCAAGCTTTACTCCGGCATCGCTGCCGTCTGTGAGGCCTCCCCGGGTAAGACACAGCACTTTCCCACTTATACCCACCGCATCTACCTTCGTGCCTTCCGTGCAGCTATTGGACTTTGAGTATCGCAGCTCTCTCATCCGGCACGCCAGCCTCATATACGGTTTCTGTTCGTTAGGTCAGTGGTTTGCCATAGACTTCCTCCAGAACTTGCCTCGCGACAAGCCCCTTGTCTTTCGGCTCGAAGTGCCCGCTGCCGGGCCCTCAGAGGTCTTGCACGACCTAGTACTGCGCCATGCCGGGCGCACACGACATGGCTCCCTGTGCCAAGGCACAGGGAGCCATTGTCTTGACAAGGTTGAGCTTGGCAGCCATGTCCTGCCTACTCGAAGGCAAAACCGTTCTTGCCAGAAGCCTTTACCGTGTAGGTGCGCTGATCCGCCCGTTCCGCAAGTTCCGCGTAGGTTGTCGCTTCTTCGGGATAGTAGGCTATGCCTATGCTGCAGGAGGCAGCCGGGCACAATGAGCCACCCCGGGTGGCAAAGCTCTTGCAGATGGCCCTGGCAAGCTGGCAGGCCTCCTCGCGGTTCCCGATCCTGTCCAGAAGGATGCCGAACTCGTCGCCACCCAGGCGCCCGACAATGGCCTGCCGTGCCTCGGTTTCTTCCTTGAGGACAGACACCAGGGCAAGGATGACCCTGTCACCCATGTTGTGGCCGTACACATCGTTGACGGTCTTGAAATTGTCCAAGTCCACAAAGAGAAAGGCCGCAAGGCTCTCGATGGTTTGCAGGGACTCGCCCACCCTTTCCTCGAAGGTCTGCTTGTTGAGCAGGCCTGTCATGGAATCTCTCTGGGCTCTTGCCAGCGCCTCGCGCAGCTTGGCGTTGCGTTCCATTTCCTCTTGGTAGAGCTGGGAGATGTCCGTGCGCCAGACCATGATCTTCTTCTTTTCCCTGTTATAGTACTGAAACTCCACCTTCTTGCGCGTGTAGCCGCGCACGGGATCCACCACACCCGCGTAGAAGGAGTGCAGGTCGCTGTGCTCAAGCTTCTCCATCACGTGATCCGTGAGCATTTCGCGTATGGCCATCTCTCTGTCTTCTGGTGGAACGTACATGTTGGCGTAGCGCACCACCTCGCCGTTGTAGTCGTCGCCCGTTTTCGGAGGGATTGGAGTGCCGTCCCTGCTGCCGCTGAACATGATGTAGCTGTTTTTCAGGGCGTCTATATAGACGAAGTAGTCGCAGCGATCGTAGACGTAGAGATTGACTATGTCCTTGAGGACAACATCGTATTCCCTGCACCTGCTGAACAAAAGGTACACGTTTGCCGAGCGCTGATCGCAGATGAAGCTCACGGAAACCCACTTTTCCTCGCCAAAGGTCGCGTAGGCAAAGTTGAGCGTAAAGTCCGGCGTGAAATTCCTCTTCTCCAGGTTTGCTGCGCTGAGCACGTACAGGACATTGCTGCGGTACTTGGAGTACACAAATCTTGCCGCTGCCTGCAAAAGGTGGCTGTAGGAAAGCTGCCTGTAGCTGTGCCTGTCGGCCACGCCCTTCAGAAACCAGCAGGCGTCCCTTTCGGGATCAACGCGCACAATGGCGTAAAAGGCGTTTTCCAAAAGAGCGAGCAATTCCTCGCGCCTTTCCCTTTCTGAAAGCATGCCTTCCTCCATGCCGACTCCTGACGCACCAAGCGGACACCCCGGGCGCAATTTCCCCTGTCCGAAAGGGGAAGGAAAGCCCCGCCCCTTTCGGATCGCCTACATGCTCTTTTCCCTGGCCTTGCCCTGGTTGCTCTCCTGAACGTTTTCCGAATGTTCCGTGCCCTCGCCAAGGCTGTCTATGACCGTGATCACAAGGCCGCGTATGCTGTTTTCCGTGGTGCGGTAGGGAGCGATGCGCATGGTGTAGAAGCGCCCGTTCATGCCAATGACCTCTCTGTCCACAGGCACGAGGTTCTTGAGCACGTTCTGGGCGTCCGAGACAATGTCCTCTTCCGGGAAGCTGTGGGCGAAGATCTGTATGGGACGGCCCACGTCCTGGTTGACGAGCTGGAACTCCCTGCCCACGTACTCCGTGAACTTGCGGATGTTAAGCTGGCTGTCCACAAAGAGGATGCCGATCATGGTGGAGGACAGGAAGTTCGAGAGGTCATTGGTCATGGTGCTGAGCTCGTCGAGCTTCTGCTGGAACTCCGAGTTCACCGTGTACAGCTCCTCGTTCACGGACTGCAGCTCCTCGTTGGAGCTCTGCAGTTCCTCGTTGGCCGTGAGCAGCTCCTCGTTGGCGGCCTGCAGTTCCTCGTTCACGGTCTCCAGTTCCTCGATGGTGGTGCGCAAATCGTTTTGCGAGACCTGCAGTTCGTGCTCGAGATCCGTGATGCGCCTGGCAGCTGTCTGGTTGATGTCGTACTTTTCCCTGATGCCCTGGGTCTCCTCGGCTTTTTCTTGATGCTCAATGAAGAGTATGGCAATGAGGCCGACCCTGTCGCTGTCGCTGCTGTTGCTGTGGCCTGGCACAGGGTACACGGACATGTCGATGTTCCTTGACCCTCCGGGGCAGTCCACTGTGATTTCCGTGTAGGTGACAGGCTTCTTTTCCGAGCGGCAGCGGTTGATGGCCGTAGAGGACACAAGGCTCAGGTCCTTGTTGATCAGGGAGAAGAAGTTGAAGGTCGCCTTGCCGGGAGCAATGTTCAGATAGTCCGAGTAGTTGCCGAAGAAGTGGATGACGTTGTTCTGCTCGTCCACAATGACCGAAGCCGGCAGAAACTGCTCGAGGAACTGCGTGTAGACGCTTTCAAGCTCGGGGTTGCTTTCCTCCCTGTGGGCAAGGCCCGGCAGGCTCGGCATCGTGGTCTGTATGTTGGGGATCTTGAAGGCGGGGGGAACGAGATCGTCCGTCTTGCCGTCGCTCTTGTGCAGGTAGATCTTCTCCGCTATGGAAAGAGGCGTGAACACGCTGGAGTACTCGCTGGCCGTCTCGCTCTTGCCGAGGAAGAGGAAGCCGCCGTTCTTGAGTGCGGAGTGGAAGATGGCGAACAGGCCCTTTTGCAGCACCGGCTGGAAGTAGATGAGCACGTTGCGGCAGCAGATGAGGTCCAGCTTGCCGAAGGGCGGATCCGAGAGCATGTTGTGGGGCGCAAAGATGATCATCTTACGGATTTCCTTGGAAATCTGGTAGGTGTCGTTGCGCTTGACAAAGTACTTTGCCAGCCTCTCCGTGGAGACGTCGTCCACTATGCTTTCCGGGAAAATGCCCTTGCTGGCCGTCTCTATGGCGCTGGCGTCCACGTCCGTGGCAAAGATCTTGACGTCGCGCTTGAGTCCTGTCTCCTCAAGGACCTCGTTGAAGAGTATGGCCAGGGAGTAGGCTTCCTCGCCTGTGGAGCAGCCAGCGCTCCAGATGCGTATGGGATCGGACTCGTTGCCGCGCTCCACAATGGTGTAGATGGCCGAGCGCTTCAATGTCTCGAAGTAGTCCGCGTCGCGGAAGAACCTCGTGACCCCTATGAGAATGTCCTTGACCAGCAGGTTGGCCTCGGCAGGCGATTCCTCTATGAGCCGCGAGAACTGGAGCGGCGTTGCGCAATGTGTCACCAGCATGCGCCGCTCTATGCGGCGCAGGACCGTGTTGCGCTTGTAGTGGGTGAAGTCTATGCCGCTCACCTGCTTCAGTATCATATAGATATGGGCAAGCGCGTCCTCGTCCGGAAAGATCTGCAGGTGCTCCTGGCGCATGGCCATGGCCGGGTAGTTTGTGTAGGTGAGGATTTCCTCTGCCAGCTGCCCGGGAGGCAGGATGGCGTCCGCGAGGCCCGTGTTGATGGCGTTGCGGGGCATGCCGTCGAACTTGGCGCTGGTCGGCTCCTGCACGAGCACAAAGCCTCCGTGTTCCTTGATGGCCTTGATGCCGTTCGTGCCGTCCGATCCCGTGCCCGAGAGGATGACCGCCAGGGCGCGGTCCCTTCTTTCCTCGGCCAGGGAGTTGAAAAAGATGTCTATGGGATGGTTGATGGAGCCGTGCACATAGTCCGTCAGAAGCAGCCTGCCGTTTTCGATGGTCATGTTCTTCTTCGGCGGGATGAGGTAGACGGTGTCCGGCTCGACCTCCATTTCGCTCTCTGCCTGGAGCACCATCATGGATGTGTGCTTGCCCAGGATCTCAGCCATGAGACTCTTGTAGTCCGGAGAAAGGTGCTGGATGATGATGAAGATGAGCCCGGTGTTGCCCGGAATGCAGGAAAAGAACTGCTGCAGGGCCTCGAGGCCTCCCGCAGAGGCGCCAATGCCCACGACCATGGGCCTCGGCTCCCGTTGTGTCTGGTCCTTGCTCTCGTTGCTTGCTTCGGTCATTGCTTGTCCCCCTTGTGCGGATCCAGATATTTTTGCCAGAATTCCTGCATGGGTATCGGGCAGTTGTAGAAAAATCCCTGGGCCAGACTGCAGCCTTCCTCAAGCAGCACGTCCACCTGGGCCTGGGTTTCCACGCCCTCGGCCACGCACTGTATGCCCTGGTTGTTGCAGATGCGGGCTATGTTGCCAACAAGGGATCTGCACACGGGATTGTAGGACATCTCCCTTGTAAGGCTCCTGTCGAGCTTGACTGTGTCGAATCTGACATTGGCGAACATGGAAAAGTTCGCGTAGCGCGAGCCGAAGTCGTCGAGCGCAAAGCGCAGCCCGAGCTGGCGGAAATGATCCATGGTGCGTTCGAGCGTGCTGCTCTCCACGTCCCCGGCAGTCTCGGTGATCTCCACTTCCACAAACCCCGGGTCCACGTCCGGGTAGCGGCTCAGAATGGCGAGCACAGCGCCCGGTGTCGAGGGGTTGAAGAAGGTGACCCGCGAGAAGTTCACGGACACGGGCAGCAGCTCCACCTGCTCCTGCCTGCAGGACTCGAGGAACTTCAGCACCTCGTTCAGCACAAAGAGATCCAGCTCCCGGATGGAGCCCATCTTCTCCATGGCTTCTATGAACTGCAGGGGAGAGATCACCTTGCCGTCGTCGTCTACGCCGCGCACAAGGGCCTCGGCACTGAAGACCCTGCCGCTTTTCATGTCCACCTTGGGCTGCAGGTAGACCACAAAGTGCTTTTGCCAGTCCATGGTGCTGGTCAGGGAATTGTTCCCCATCCTGATGGACGGCGTCTCTTCCTCGGAAAGCATGATGGCCCTGGCCTCGCGCACCAGCCGTTCGCCAAAGAAAAAGCCCTCTGCCCAGGTGTAGCCTATGCGCAGCGTCTTCTGGTAGCGGCGCTGCAGCACGGACTGGGCGCGCAGGACCCTGCCCAAGAAGACGTCCTGGGTCGTGTTGGGGCAGAACATGACGAACTCGGACATCTTGGTGCGGAAGATGTACTGCCTGTCGAAGATGGTCACAAGGATGCCGGAGATGTGCACAAGGGCCTGGGCGCTGGCCTTGCAGTGCGTGCCGTCGCTCGTGTCGAGGTTCGGCACTTCCAGGGCAAGCACGCCCATGGAGCTGAACCTGTCCGAGGTGAGCCTGTGCACCATGCGCTTGTAGGCGCTGAGATTGGGCATGCCTGTCAGGGCATCCAGGGAGGAGTTCATGGTGTCCGTGAAGACGGAGAACTGCTGGCTTATGCGCACAAGGTAGGGTAAAAGGCGCCTGAGATCGCCCATGTCCCTTTCCTCGCGGGTCATGTTTTCGATGCACAGGAAGCCATGGGCAGGACCGGATTCCTGCAGGTGCAGGGGAAAGATGGCGTAGTTCCACACATGCTCGCCTGTCTCGCTGCTGATGAACCGTTCCGTTGTCCCCTTCGGATGCTGCATGCAGCTCCTGTTGACAAAGAGGGCCTTGTCCTTGTCGAGGCAGGTCTTGACCAGGGGCAGATTGTCGATGCGCATGCCGGAAACAAAGCTCTTGATGCTGGTCTTGCTCTCGCTGCACCATTCGCTGGTGACGATCACGTGGCGGCTGTCTGCGGGCATGGTCATGAGGTAGACCCTGTCCGCGCCAAAGTGCTCGCCAATCAGCGCCAGTATGTCCGATATGGCCCTGCTCGGATCCTCCGCCATGATGATGGCGTCCAGACAGTGGTAGATAAAGCTGCCAATGCGTTTCCTGTGGTCGGGCTCGTCCCTGTCCTCGGGGATGGGCAGGCGGGAAAGGATGTTCGGTGTCGTGTCCAGGCTCATCTGCTCGGACTCGGCCTGGGCTCTGGAGTAGTAGATGACCTCGTCGTTCGGGGAGTCGTGCCAGGCTGCACAGATCTTCTCGCCCTGGGCAAGAAGCCTTTCGCAGTTCGCGCCAATCAGGTTGTCGCACAGGACAGCGCACACAAAGCGCACAGGATGCAGGGCGCAGGTGCGCGCCAGAACCTTGCGCACAAAGGCTATGACCTTGTCCAGCTGCTGGCGCAGCTGGACGCGAGACAGGACAGAGGGCAGGAACACGGAAAGCCTGTCCTCGCCCAGATCCCCCACAATGCACTCCCCGCCGGCAAAGAGCGAGCACACCATGGCGATGAGAGCCTTGGGCTTGCCGCAGACCATGCGGCCGCAGCCCTTTTCCTCGCAGCCTGTGCCCTCGCAGCCGTCGAACTGCAGCACAATGAGGGCCTGAAGGCCGTGGATGGTCTGGGAACCGGAAGCGCTGCCGCTCTCCATGGCAATGGTGGCCAGGGCGCAGGCGCTCTTTCTGTCGTAGAGACCGGCACGAGGAGAGAGCGGGCGGTCCGGCAGGGAGCGTTCCCACTCGTGGCGCAGGTCTGTGCTCTGTATGAAGAGAAAGACGTGCACGTCCTCGGTTTCGGGCAGGGGCGAGAGCATGACCGTATAGGCGCACCAGCGTATGTTGCCGCCGCTGTCCACGCGCCGCAGCTCCATTGAAAGCCAGTACCTGCCGGAGGCAAAGGCCTCGAGCAGGTTCTCGCGGTTGAACGCCTGCGTGAAGGTGCGCGCCTCGTCCGGGAAGAAGAGCTTGGACTTGCTGCGATCTATGAGCTGGCTGTAGCTGACGGAGGTATTGCAGAAGTTCTTGCCCTCCCGCCACAGGGAGTTGATGCGGTTTGTGGAGAGATTGGCGTGCAGATAGAGGATAAGCGAGGGGCGCAGCTCTTCCCAAAGGGTTTCCGGGGGAATGAGGCCGTCCTGGCCCTGCATGCAGGCCAAAGGCTCGAGAACGCCTATCACGCGCGCGGGCCTGTCCTGCGTCTCCGGGAGAAGGTGGTAGAAGAGCGAAAACCAGCGGTAGCTCTTGCTCACCTTGTTGCGCAGGGCAAGGGCGCAGCCGCCTGTGGCGTTGCCCCGCAAAAGCTCGCTTGCAAACTTTCTGTACCTGGCCACCGAGGAGGGGTGCACCCATCCCCGCTCAACCAGGCTCTCCGGAAAGTTCTTGATGCTGATGCCCGAGGAGTGGAAGCGATGCCTTGTGTTGAAGAGCCTGAAGGTGTGCGTGTACAGGTCCACGGCCCAGACAAAGCGATCGCGCTGGCTTAGGACCAGGCGCAGGATTTCCTGGCCGTCCGCTATGCTGGCAAGAATGTTCTTGGACGCGGAAATGTCCGTCACGAAGAGCAGCATGCTGTCAGCGCCCAGGGCAAGGCTTGCGTCGCGCACCACCTTGACTCTGCACCAGCGCCAGTCACGGCTGTTCCTTGGCATGACGCGCAGCTCGTATTCGACCACCCTGTCTCCGTGCAGGCTGTCCTGCAGAAGGTTCTCGAACTCCGCCCTGTTGTCCGGGTGCACCTGCATGATCTCCCTAAGCGGACAGGGAAAGGTGCAGGTGGAATCCAGATTGAGGATATTGACAAGGGCCCTGCTGGCATAGAGAACGCGCACGGCGTCCGTCCTGTCGAGCAGGGCCACACCGTCGTTCATGTTCGCGAGCAGGGTGTTGATGGACAGGGGCAGGCTGCTGGCATCCGAGCACTGGGGCATCACCCCGTTGTCCTCTGGGTCGGTGCTGTCGTCGCTTATGAAGTAGCGGTTGTGTCCCAGCTTCTTTGCCTCGTACAGGCTCGAGTCTGCCCTGGCGTAGAGCGTCTCGAAGCTGACGCCGGCCTTGGCAATGTACACGCCAACGCTTGGGGTGATGCGCACTTCGCCGTGTGTGCCCATGGAAAACTGCAGCTGCTCGCAGATGGTCCTGGCGCGCTGGACCACCATGTCACCGGTCACGTGACCGGCAAGCAGGGCAAAGAATTCGTCGCCGCCAAGCCTGCCCACAATGTCTGTCACGCGAAAGCAGCGGGACAGGAGCGCTGCGGCCTGCTGTATGAGCTTGTCCCCGGCCTGATGGCCAAAGGTGTCGTTGACCTGCTTGAAACGGTCGAGGTCAATGATGAACAGGGCGCACGACTCGTCGCGGGACATGGTTTTCAGGCAGTTTCTGATATACTGCGTGGCCGTGACCCTGTTCAACAGCCCGG
>CALVGM010000195.1 GCA_944327095.1 uncultured Desulfovibrio sp.
AGATCAACCTCGAGCTCGGCTACATGGTGAACTTCTTCGACGACGACACATGGAAGAAGGCCAATGGCGGAATGCCTTCCAGCTATGAGAAGCAGGACGCCTGGAAAGCCCAGCTCATCTTTGCCTACACCTTCTAACCATATCCTCTCCTGAAATCGGTTCGAAAAGCCTTTCGGACTCTTTTCCTTCCTCGTCATACAGGGGATCTCCATTGCGGGGATCCCCTTTTTGCATGGTCCTTTCCTGAGGACAAAAAAAAAGAGCATGGGAAAGACCATGCTCTTTGGCAATATGAATATGAATCTGGCACGCTCTAGGCGTCTGTATTGGGCATCTGATCGTTGAGCTGGGAGCGGAGCTTGCGGGAAAGCTTGAAAGTGGCAACCACGCGTTCGGAAAGGGTCATCTTTTCGCCAGTCTTGGGGTTGCGACCCGGACGCGGCTTCTTGAGTCTTGCCTCGAACTTGCCAAAGCTGGAAATGAGAACGGCTCCGTCGTCCACAAGACCGCGCTTGAGCAGGGAAATAAGTCCCTCGACTCCCCTCTTGGCCTCGTCCACCGTGAGCCCAGTGGCTTCCCTGACGTTGTCCACAATGTCCGCCTTGACCAGAGTGTGTCCGGTCTTGACCGGAATTGGTTTACGCCTGATTTTTTTAGTCATGCCAGCCCTCCTTCGTGCGTAGCAAGTAGCATGGCTGCAGTCTGCCCAAATTCCCAAAAAAGTCAAGTTACCAGCAATATATACAAAAGGTTTGCTCCTCTCCCCCTGGCACGATTCTTCTCCTTCCCTCTGGTCGTACAAACGCCAGCCCCACCCATAGGGGATAGTGCTGCTGATGATGCGGGAAGAGGAGCGGGCATTCCCTGGGGGGCCTGGGGGAAATGGCATTTTGCCCCCTCTGTGGCAAAGAGCGAAGAAAAGGAGCACAATGCAAAAAAAGTTTGCCCTGCAGGCAGACCTTAACGTTTTTTTGACAGCCCCTGCCGCAGAGTGCTTCTCAAGAGAGCGCTTCCATAAAAGGCTTTCGATGAAGCCCAGTACTGGTCAAGCCGTACACGCCACACTCGAAGGCCGCGCAAGCTCGTGACAAATCATTCAATCAGGGCGCAAAGCCCTTGCATCAGGAGATATTCATGAAGACCATAGCCACCATCGCCCTTGCTGCCGGCATTGCCCTTTCCCCTGTTGTCGCCCAGGCCGCCTTCCAGGGCCCGGCAGCCACTCCGAATTCCGCAAACAACATGACCGTCAGCGAGGTCCTCTCCCTGAAGCTTGACCGCGAATACGTGTGCATGACAGGCAATATTGTGAACAAGGTCATGACCGATCACGAAAAGTACACTTTCAGCGACGCCACTGGCAGCATGATTGTGGACATCGACGACAAAATCTTCGCAGGACAGGATGTCACTCCCCAGACCAAAATCCGTATCTGCGGTGAAGTGGACACCGAGACCTTCAAGCCCAACGAGTTCGACGCCGAAGGCCTGCAGATTTTGCGCTAGACTGGCTGTATCTCGGGCATCAGCCCGGATTCAAGGATGTATTTCCAAAGAACAAGGGCCCCCGCAAAGGGGGCCCTTGTCGTTGGTGCCTGAAACAATGCGTGTGCTCAGGCACTAGAAGGAGTCGAACTGGGCATCCATGTTGTCCCAGAAGTCCTTTCTCTTGAGGTCTATGCCAATGCTGTCCAAAAGGCGCAGGCTTTCCTCGCTTGTCAGTGCCTTGCCATTGTGCCAGATATTCAAATCCTTGACACCGCTGTCGCCTGGCATGACAAAGCGATCGTCCAGAAAGCCGAAGGGAAAGCAGATGGATGTGTTGTCACTCTTGAGCCTGCCTATGAAGATGACCTTCATGTCGCAGTAGTTGGGGTATTCGCGCACAAAAAGATGCTGGTCGAGAAGGCCCCAGGCCGTGTTGGTGCACAGCCCCTCAAGCAGGCTGTCCAGGGTCTTGAGGGAGCCGTCCTTCATGGGCACGGAAAAGTTCTGGGTCAGCGAGACAACATAGCGCTCAAGAACGTCGCGCTTTTGCTCAAGCAGATTTTCGAGATCCTCGTAGCGTGCGCCATTGTCGAGCAGTGTGTAGATGAAGCCCGGGTAGTTGCTGGTGGTGCCGATGCGCTTTATGGCCGACGGCGTCACGTGCATGGGATTCCAGGTGTGCAGCCAGGCTGAAAAGGCTACCAGGATGGGCGAAAGACCATTGCTCATGACAGCGTCGGGATCGGCCTTTGCCTGCAGAAGATAGCGGGCCGTGTCCGTGTTGCCCACAAGGGCCGAAAAATGCAACAGGGTAATGCCCTCGAGATGTTCGGCCTGATGCCCGTCGCTTGTGAAAAGCCCCAGGAGCCTGAGCCTCAGGGCTCTGCCGATCTCGCTTGCGTCCTGCCCGGGAGCGGGTTCTGGCGCCAGGGTAAACGTGGCCTGGACAGACACGCCGGCCTGCTTGAGCAGATAGTCCAGTATGCCCGAGTCCGTGTGGACTGCAGCGAGCCAGAGGCATTCCTCGGTGAGTTTCGCTCCCTCTTCGAGCGCTGCCTGTATTTCCCTGCTGCTTGATCTGCGTATGGCCTCGTGCAGCCAGCGCGTGGGATCGGTCACAACCTGCATGTCGCCATCAGCCTGATTTCCAGAGGGCTGCAACGTTTTCATTTCCTCAAAGGGCTGATCCGCGTCCATGGGGCCTGCAGCGAAACTTCCCTCTGCCGCATGGGGGCACTGCAGAAAAGGAGTACAGAAGAAGAGAAGACAGAAAACAAGCAGTGTGTATGGTTTTGGTGTAAACATGTGCCTTCCTGTTGTGGGTGGATGCAGATTCATAGCGCAGATGTGCTGCAAGGAAAAGCGAAAATGGCAGGGTGTGTCTGCGTTGCCGGGCAGGTTCCTTCCCGCAGAACAGGCGGGTCGCAAGACGCGTCTTCTCATGTTTTGTATGCAAATGCCAGACCATGGATGCTTTGTTGCATAATGTCCTTCCCTGTGCTCTAATGGGTAGGCAAATTTTCGGGGCCTAGGCCCCAACCCGCTTTGGATGAGGGGAGAGTTATGCAGTATATCAAAGCACTGGCTATGGTGGTGTTTTTCTTCCTGGCCATGGTGTTCCTGTGCCAGAACCAGGCACCGCTTTCCAGGGAAGTCGCCCTGCAGTTGAATCTCATGCTTGTGCCGTCCACTTCCACCGTGACCCTGCCGTTTTACTTTGTTGTCATCGCTGCCTTTCTGCTGGGCATCGTGTGCTGTTTCCTGCTCCTCATGTGGGACAGGGTCCGCATGAGTGCCAGGGCTGTGCGCGCCCAGTGGCGCGTGCGCTCCATGCAGAGCGAGCAGTTGCAGATGATTAACCAGCTTCGTCAGCTTGCCCACGCGCCGGTGGAAGCCCGTCCTGCCCTGCTTGAAAAGTTCAGGAGCGACTACGAGGCCCGCAAGAAGGCCTTCGAGGAAGAGCGCAGGAAGAAGAAGGAACTCGATATCAAGCAGTTGACCATTGACGCGACTGCCAGCCCCACGCCCACAACCGGCGCCTAGGGAGCAAAAAAGTTCTTGCAAGCTTTTGCAAAATGACACAAGAAGGCCTGAGAAATCGGGCCTTTTCTTTCCTGTGCACTTTCCTGCACAAGATTTGCGCAGCCTATCCGGCAGCCGGTCTGCTGTCGGCAACTTCAAGCCCCTCAAAAACATGAAGGCAACCAACACTCCCCCAACCCATGTCGTTCTCTTCGTGCTTTTCCTTGTCTACATCTCCTGGGGCACAGTATATCTTGGCAACAAGCTGAGCCTGGAAGTGGCAGGACCCTTTCTTGTCTGTGGCGTACGCAATGTTCTGGCCGGACTGCTCATGCTGGCCTGCGCCCGACTGAGCAGGGGAACCTGGCGCAAAATCTCGCGCAGGGACTGGATCATGCATTCGCTCCTGGCCATTTTGCTTGTGGTGGCCTCGGGCGGCCTTCTGGTCCTTGGGCAGACCATGGTCACCTCTGTGGCTACCGCAGTCATCATGAGTTCGACCCCCATCTTCATGCTCATCGGGGCCTTTCTCTTTGCCGGAGAAAAGCCGCCGAATCTGCCGCAGTGCATAGGCATGCTGACCGGCGCATGCGGAGTTGTCTTCCTGTCCTGGCATGAGCAGAGCAGCGGAGGCGCCAGTATCCTGGGCGTTGTTTCCCTGCTGGGCGCTGTGCTTGGCTGGGTTTCCGGCTCGCTCATCATGAAGAAGGTGCCGGTCACAAGGGAGCTTTCCATGCTGCAGAGCACAGGCCTCATCCTCTTTCTGGGTGGCCTGGAAAGCTTTCTTCTGGGGCTTGCCTTGGGCGAGGCCAGTACCTTCCATCCGGACAACATCAACGCGGCCAACGCCATTGCCTTTGCCTGGATGGTTGTGGGCGGATCCTTTATTGCCTACTGGAGCTACCTGTGGCTTTTGGCCCACGTCGCGGTCTCCCTGGCCGTGTCCTACGAGTATGTGGTGCCTGTCATAGGCATCTTTCTTGGCTGGGCCCTGGCGGGCGAGACTGTGACCACAAGTACCATTGCGGCCTGCTGCGTGACCATAGGATCGGTCTTTCTGGTTGTGCGGCACAGGCACAGCTTCAAGGCCTACGTGCGCCACTATCTTGTGCGCAAGCCAGGGACATCACTCAAGAGCAAGGTGTAGTGAGTACACAAAAAGCAGACAGGGCTCCTGGCCACAAGATGGTCAGGAGCCCTGTCCTGTCTCCGAGGCCATGGGGCCCTTGGGCAACCAGGAACGTCAGAGACCCAGCTTTTCGCAGGTTTTTCGAAAGGGCAAAACGACAGCGAGCTTGCGGCTCTTGTCCTTCCTTGCGAATTCTGCCTCGCAGGAAGGGCAGACCCATTTGTCCTGCTCCCTTTCGAGCAGGATGAGGCTTTTGTCTGCCGCGTGGCACATGGGACAAAAAGGCCCGCACTGGCCCATGTCTGTGTCCAGCATGAGCAGGTTGTCCTGCACGTGCAGCCTGTGTTCAAGGTCAGTCCCGGCATCGAGCAAATGCTCCAGAGTGCGCACGCGCAGCCTGAGGTGGCGATTTTCCTCCATGAGGGTGAAATAG
>CALVGM010000196.1 GCA_944327095.1 uncultured Desulfovibrio sp.
CCCTCAAATGAGGCCGAACCTTTACTATTGACTGCAAAATTTGTCAACGCTTGATCCAGAACGTTGGAATTGCGTAGCAAAATTGTCACGCGGCAGCAAAAAAGGGCAGCAAGGAGGTCACGCTGTGTCCCTTTCTGCCCTTTTTTGCTCTCGATGCCCTGCGTCCTTTGGAAGGCAGGGCGCGAGCGTTCAGTCAGCCTTTCTCACTGCTACTCGTGATGATGATCATGATCGTGATCGTGGTCGCAGCAGTGATCCCTGCGTCTCGGGGCAAGCCTTGCTTCCACATACTCGTCGAGATCATCGGTCTCGCCCAGATATTCCAGCACCCTGTAGTGCATGTTGCCTATGAGCATTTCCAGGTAGTTCGAGCATTCATCGCCAAAGGCCCGCGAAAGCAGACTCACCAGAAACTGTATGCGCCTTGTATGACGCCAGATTTCCCTGGCATCCTCGTCGCCTTCCGGAGCGCTCTCAAGGAGGCGGGTAAACTCTTCCACCTCTTCCTCGCTCACGTCCTTGATGGGCTGGATTTCGCCATTGATGTGCACCCGTCCGTCGACAAGGGTGAGTTCCTGGGGCTCGCCATTGAGAAAACCGATAATCACAGACATGTTGCCACCCGTTTTGATGTGAGAGATTCGCTGTTGGTGTAGCGGAATGTGTACAGTGGATATGTGCGTGACTTGTCCTACTCCATGAAGTCGTCGCGCACGTCCTGGCAGATTTCCACTACCTTGCGCATGTCGGCCAGTGTGGGCCTGTGCTTGTCTGTGCCGACAAGCTTGCCGAGCTTGTGCACGATTTTCAGGCGCTGCGGGCTCTTTGCGCTGCTGCCAAGGCAATTGTCTTTGCCAAAGGCTGCCAGAAGGTCGTAGATGTTGGAAATGGTGCCAATCCTGATTTTTTCGAGAGGAGCGAGCGTGCCTTCCTCCGAGGCGGCCAGCACCATAATGGCTGTCACGTACAGGCGCTCCACAAAGGCCCCGTACATGTGCCCGCCGAGAAAGCGCATGGCTTCCCTGTTGCCGGAAATCTTGCCCGCAATGTCCTCCATGGTTCCCCTGGTGATGCGGGCAAGCTCCCTTCTGCCCCGCTCGGTCTTCAGATCCTTCTGCAGCGAGGCGATTTTTTTTCTGGAAAGGGGCTTGAGCTCTTCTGTGGGCACGAGCCTGGCAAGGGCTTTTTGCTCGCGCAGCACATCCTCCGGGCTGCCGAAGAAAAAGGCAAAGGCGCGGTCCGCGTCGGCAAAGCCGCTGACTACCGCACGCCAGTCCCAGTCCTCCTTTCCGCTGGCCGCCACCTTGGCCGAGAAGCTGAGCTCGGGCTGGTAGATAAAGCCTGCCTCGCGATAGTGCTGGATTTCGGCAAAGGCTCCTTCAAGCTCTGCGCTGTCGAGCAGCAGGGGGTGCAGCCGGGTGGCGGAAGCGTTTGGGGCCGCGTCACTGCCGGCTGCCCTGGCAGGCTGGGCCATCAGCATGCCCAGTGCCAGCATGGAGATCAGAACAAATGCAAGCCTGCTCATCAGTCTCGGCCCTCCGTATTCGAAAGGGGGCCATGGAGCAGCTTTCCATGGCCCCCTTTTGGTGTCGTTTTTTGCCCCTGTGCCGGGAGGTTATGCCTCCCCGCCTTCGAGAGCCTCGGCAAAGCGCTGCCTGAGGACTTCCAGCTTGCCCAGATTGTCCTTGAGCTCTGCCGCACGGTCGCGCTCGCGCTGGACAATTTCCGGCTTGGCGCGGGAAACAAAGCTCTCGTTGGCCAGCTTCTTGTCCACCACGGCCAGAGCGTCGGAAAGCTTGCCCATTTCCTTTGCCAGTCGGGCAAGTTCGCCCTGAAGATCCACATTGCCCTTGAGGGGAACAATGATTTCGCAGCCCTGGACAACGGACGAGGCCGAGGCTTTTGGCGCGTGCACTTCCAAGCCCACTTCCATGCTCTCGAGCCTGGCCAGTGTTCTGATGGTGGCCTCGTTGGCAAGAAGCAGATCTTCCTGGGCCTGGTCCGCGGGATGGAGCTTGAGAACCACCCTGTGGGACGGGGCAATGTCGAGCTCGGCCTTGATGGTGCGCACAGCAACGATCACGCCCTGGACAAATTCCATGCGTGCCGCGTCCTCGGGTCTGATGCAGGCCGGACGTTCTTCCGGCCAGGGCATGGTGGCAAGATCCTCACCTGCGTGACCCGGCAGCGCCTGCCAGATTTCCGCAGTGACAAAGGGCATCACCGGGTGCAGGAGCAGCAGGATTTCCTTGAGCACAGTGTAGAGGACGTAGGCGGATTCCTTCCTTGAGGCTTCGCTGGCCATGTCCGGCTTCACCAGCTCCAGATACCAGTCGCAGAACTCGCCCCACAGGAACTTGTAGCCGCCCTGGGCAACGTCGTTGAAGCGGTACTCGTCAAAGGCCTTGTCCATGTCCTGCTTCAGCAGTTCCAGCCTGTGCAGGATCCAGCGGTTGTGCAGACCTTCGACGCTGCACAGGTCCACCTTGGCCGGAGCTTCCTCGCCAAGGTTCATGAGGGTGAAGCGTGCGGCGTTCCACAGCTTGTTCACAAAGTGGCGATAGCCCTCGATGCGCTCTTCGGAGAGCTTGATGTCCCTGCCCATGGCGGCAAAGGCCGTCAGGGTAAAGCGGAGGGAGTCGCAGCCGTAGGAGGAAATCATCTTCAGCGGGTCAATGACATTGCCCGTGGACTTGGACATCTTCTTGCCCTGTGCGTCGCGCACAAGGGCGTGGAGATACACGGTCTTGAAGGGAACCTGCCCCATGAAGTGCTGGCCCATGATGATCATGCGGGCAACCCAGAAGAAGAGGATGTCGAAGCCCGTGACCAGTACGGAGGTGGGGTACCATTTGGCAAGATCCGCGGTCTGTTCCGGCCAGCCGAGCGTGGAGAAGGGCCACAGGGCGGAGCTGAACCAGGTGTCGAGCACGTCCTCGTCCTGGTGCAGATCGCGAGATCCGCACTTGGGGCAGACCGTGGGGTCTTCTTCAGCGACGATGACGTGCTGGCAGGCGTTGCAGGTCCAGGCGGGAATGCGGTGTCCCCACCAGATCTGGCGGCTGATGCACCAGTCGCGGATGTTGTCGAGCCAGTGGTAGTAGGTCTTGAGCCAGGTCTCGGGCAGCAGGGTAATGTCCGCGGGTATGGCCTGCCTGGCCCTGGGCGCGAGCTTGGTTGTCGCCACAAACCACTGGCGCGAGACATGGGGCTCCACCACAGTGTGGCAGCGGTAGCAGTGGCCCACGGAGTGGGTGAGGTCCTCCACACCGACCAGATCGCCCATGGCCTCGATGTCCGCCACAATGGCCTTGCGGCAGTCCTGCTTGCTCATGCCCTGGTACTTGCCGGCCTCGGCCTTCATGATGCCGTCTTCGTCAATGACCTGGATGAACTCGAGGTTGTGGGTCTTGCCAAGGGCCCAGTCGTTGTGGTCGTGGCACGGAGTCACCTTGAGGGCGCCTGTGCCAAATTCGCGATCCACGTACTTGTCGGCAATAATGGGGATTTCCCTGTTGAGCACGGGCACAAGGGCCGTCTTGCCCACAAGGGATGTGTAGCGCTCGTCTTCGGGGTGCACGCAGATGGCCGTGTCGCCGGGGATTGTTTCCGGACGTGTGGTCGCCACCACAATGCTCTCGCTGCTGTCCTTGATGTGGTAGCGTATCTTCCACAGATGGCCCTTTTCGTCGCTGTGTTCCACCTCGTCGTCTGCCAGGGCCGTATGGCAGCGCGAACACCAGTTGATAATGTATTTGCCGCGGTAGATCAGTCCCTCGTTGTAGAGCTGCACAAAGACCTTGCGCACTGCCTTGGAGAGCCCTTCGTCCAGGGTAAAGCGCAGCCTTGTCCAGTCCACGGAGCAGCCTAGCGCCTCGATCTGGCCCAGGATGCGGTGCCCGTAGTCCTCGCGCCACTGCCACACGCGTTCAATGAATTTTTCCCTGCCGAGATCCTGGCGCCTGAGCCCTTCCTTGGCCAGGGCCTTCTCCACCACGTTCTGGGTTGCGATACCGGCGTGGTCCGTACCGGGGATCCACAGCACGTTCTTGCCCTTCTGACGGTAGTGGCGGCACAGGGTATCGATAAGGGTCAGGTTGAGAGCATGTCCTATATGCAGCGCGCCTGTCACGTTCGGCGGAGGAATGACAATGCAGTAGGGATCGCCGCCCTTTGCGGGATCCGGAGTAAAGGTCTTGTCATCGCGCCAGCGTTTGCGCCATTTTGCTTCCACATCCGCGGGCTCGTAACCCTTGGGAAGAGTGTCGGACATCTTGCATTCTCCATGAAAGTCGGGGATAGTTGGCCGCATGAAC
>CALVGM010000197.1 GCA_944327095.1 uncultured Desulfovibrio sp.
AGTGTCTGACACTTGCGCCAAAAGTCACAGATGGCGCCATTGCGTTTGCGGTAGATGCCCACAATGCGCTGGGCCTCGCGTTCGTGTTCTTCCTGACTGTCGCCCAGCATTATGCCCTGCTGCTGCACGACGGTTTTGCCGACATTACGGTACTGCTTGTACTTGGCCTTGAGGTCGGCATCGGCTTCAGGGTCATGGGCATTGGCCTCCTTGGTCCAGGAATAGATGGTCTCGTAGGGTTCGCCGTAAATGCTGCTTGCCATTTCGCAGTAGGGGTCTGTCTTGTCCCGGAAGGCCTTGAGTATCCATTGCTCTTCTGCCAGCCAGGCCAGGACGCGTGCCTCGATCCGACTGGAGTCACAGGCAACGAGCTTGTAGCCCGCTGGGGCTTTGACACTCATGCACAGCGTCTTGTCTGGGCCTCGCTTGCCCAAGTTCTGCAGGTTGGTCGCGTCGGACTTCACGGCATCGCTGGTATCTGCGGAGTAGCGTCCTGTGTGGGCAAAGAAGGCTTCAAGGGAGACTGGTAGCGTTCCCCGCTTCGCGATGGGCAGGAATCTTGTGCAGCGGCTGCTGGCTATAGATGTGTTGTTCTCGGCACGTGCCGGAGCAATAGCAGAAATGTTCGGGTTCGGGTCTGTCAACAGCTCCATGAAGGCCAGATCGATCTTCGCCAGGGCGGGCGTGTACACTTGGTAATCACCGGTAAGCAGGCGACGCCAAAGGTTCTGGCATTGATTTCGACCTGGGCCTTCTCCTCAACCTGCTTAACCTTTTTCTGTTCGTTGGGGTTGATACCCTGTCGCAGGAGCAGACGCTTCCTGTCTCTTTCCATCCGTGCCGCGCTAAGCGCTGTCTCCGGGGCAGTTCCACAAGTGACTTCGACGATTTTGCTGGTGCCTGCCAGGCGGCCTCTGTAGACCTATGTACCTTTGTTTTTGCCCTGCACCTTCAGGCGCAGGGAACCGGTGTCCTTCAGTATGACTGGCTGTCCGTCTCGCAGGGCCTTGCTTACCGCAGCTGCGTTGAGTGGGGTTGTCTTTTTCGTGTCTTTTGTGTCCATTATCGATATCTTATAGGTGTTTGTGAAGGTCGGGGTAGACCACTCAAGGTGGTCTGGAGCAAAACCTATACATCCACCTTCACAAATTGCCTAATTTCCGGTGTACAACGATGGACAACCACGAACGTCTACGGAAACTAAATGCTTGAAAAAAGGACTTTGTTGCCATCTATGGTCAAACAAAGTCCCTTGCGTACATTCTAGTGGCGGAGAGAGAGGGATTTGAACCCTCGATACGGGTTTTAGCCCGTATACTCGCTTAGCAGGCGAGCTCCTTCGGCCGACTCGGACATCTCTCCAATTGAGGAAAAGACTAATACAGAAAAAAATTTTTATCGTCAAGAAATTTTTCACCATTTGTCATGTCCCATGCTGGCGGAAAGGGGAGGGAATACTCTGTCCTTGCTGGCAGGGGCAAGGCATGCAGCATGCGGGCACACATGGTTTTGCAAGGGGCAGAGCATGAAAAAGTTGGCAGATTTCCTGATCTTGACGCTGTGTCCTTGCTGAGGTAACAAACGCATTTCCAGAATTCATCTACTTTGCCAGCGAGGGAGTTATGTCCGAGGAAAAGAACAATGCCGAAGCCAGGGAAGGCGTAGACTTTATTCGCGCCAAAATCATGGCCGACAATGCGTCCGGGCGCTTTGGGGGAAGAGTGCATACCCGCTTTCCTCCCGAACCAAATGGCTACCTGCATCTTGGGCATGCCAAGTCCATCTGTCTGAATTTTGGTGTGGCCAGGGAATTCAATGGTCAGTGCAACCTTCGTTTTGACGACACCAACCCTACCAAGGAAGAGGTTGAGTACGTCGAGTCGATCAAGGAAGACGTGCGCTGGCTCGGAGGAGACTGGGAGGACCGCGAGTTCTACGCTTCCAGCTACTTCGACAAGCTGTACGAATACGCCGAAGAGCTCATCAAGATGGGCAAGGCTTATGTGGACGATCTCTCCGCAGACGAGATCCGCGCGTACAGGGGCACCCTTACCGAGCCCGGCAAGGAAAGTCCCTGGCGCAATCGCAGTGTCGAGGAGAACCTTGATCTCTTCCGCCGCATGAAGGCCGGGGAATTCCCGGACGGAAGCAAGGTCCTCAGAGCCAAGATCGACATGGCCTCTCCCAATGTCGTCATGCGTGATCCGACCATCTATCGCATCAGACATGCCCATCACCACAGGACAGGGGACAAGTGGTGCATCTACCCCATGTACGACTTTACGCACCCCTTGAGCGATTCCATAGAAGGCATCACGCATTCCCTGTGCACCCTGGAATTTGTGAACAATCGCGAGTTCTACAATTGGGTGCTCGAAACCCTCAATGTCTACCATCCCGAACAGACGGAATTTGCCCGCCTCAACCTGACGCACACCATTCTCTCCAAGAGAAAGCTCATTCAGCTTGTGCAGTCCGGCGTTGTCAGCGGCTGGGACGATCCCCGCATGCCCACATTGTGCGCCATGCGTCGTCGCGGTGTGCCGCCCGAGGCCCTGCACGAATTCTGCCGCCGCATAGGCATGGCCAGATCGGACTCTACCGTCGAGTACAGCCTGCTGGAATTCTGCATCCGCGAGTATCTCAATGCCCACACTGCCCGCTGGATGGCCGTGCTGGATCCTGTCAGGGTCATTGTGGACAACTTCCCCGAAGACGGCGAGGAAGTGTTCGAGATGCCCCTGCATCCCGAGGATCCCTCCTACGGCACCAGAACCGTGCGCTTCACCAGGGAATTCTATATCGAGCGCGACGATTTCCGCATGGATCCCCCAGGCAAGTACCACCGTCTTGCGCCAGGCAGAGAAGTGCGTCTGCGCTATGCCTTCCTTGTGACCTGTACGTCGGCTGTGCTCAACGAGGACGGTTCGGTCAGGGAAATACACTGTACCTACGATCCCGCTTCCCGCGGAGGCCAGAGCCCGGACGGACGCAAGGTCAAGGGCACCATTCACTGGGTCAGCGCCAAGTACGGCGTTCCCGCGAAGGCCAGGCTCTACGATCACCTTTTTGCCATGGACAATCCCGCAGATGTCCCCGAGGGCAAGACCTTCCTCGACAATGTCAATCCCGACTCCCTCAGGGAGGTGGACATCGTGCTTGAGGAAGCCATGAAGTCCCTGCCTGTGGGCGAGACCGTGCAGTTTGAACGCATGGGCTACTTCTGCAAGGACAGGGACAGCACGGAGGACCTGGCCGTCTTCAACAGGACAATCACCCTGCGAGACACCTGGGCCAAGATAGCCAGCAAGGGCAGCATGTAAGAAAATCCATGTCTTGACAAAGGCCCTGCGTGGAGCGTAAAGGCATGCAGACGGAGGGACGTTAACTCAGTCGGTAGAGTATCTGCCTTTTAAGCAGAGAGTCGCAGGTTCGATCCCCGCACGTCCCACCAGGAATTTTCAAAGGCACTTTCCCTGTACGGGTGGTGCCTTTTTTGATATTTTCGCCTGTCTGAAAGGGCCTGCAATGCGCCGACTGCATGCGGATATGCCCTGCTCGGGTGCCCCAGGCGTTGTCCTCGGGCTGCCGAAGGTCCCTCATCCTGTTCCTCGCCCTTAGAGGCCGCGCGCCTTGCCGAGCAGGGAACAGGACCTGCAAAAAGACGCCAGGCAGAGGCGGCCTAGCACGGGTTGCGGGCAGTTTCATGGCGGTTTTCGGGAACCTGCGGATGTGCCGACAGGCTGCCTCAAACCAGGCAAGCAAACAAGATCGTCCCATCCTTGTCAGCAGGGAGGACGGACGAAAGGAAAAAAGACCATGTCTCTGAATGATGATTTTCTGGCAATGCGTCGGCTTGGCGAAGTGAGCAAGCTCCTTTGCCACCCCAGTTCCCTCGACAAAGTCTGGCAGGAGACCATGGCCGACGCGCCCATGCCCGCCCTGCCTGTTCTTGAAGAGATAATGGCCCGCCTGCGTGTGGCTCTTTTCCCCGGCTTCTTTGGCCGTGCCAAGGTGTGGCGCGAATCCATCGAGTATCACGTGTCGGCCAATCTGGACAGCATTTACAGACTCTTGAGCGAACAGATCCGGCGCGGCTACTGCTTTGCCTGCAAGGAACAGGACCTGTGCAGGGATTGCGAAGCCCGCGGCAAGGAAGGCGCCATACGCCTCATCGATGCCCTGCCCAGGATTCGCGACCTGCTCGTCACGGACACCCAGGCAGCCTACGAGGGCGATCCTGCCGCGACCAGCGCTGGCGAGACCGTCTTCTGCTACCCCTCCATGTGGACCATGATTCATCACCGCATTGCCCACGAGCTCTACAAGATCAAGGTGCCGCTCATTCCCCGCATCATTTCGGAAATGGCCCATTCGAGCACAGGCATAGACATTCATCCCGGCGCCCAGATTGGCGAGTACTTCTTCATCGATCACGGCACGGGCGTTGTCATTGGCGAGACCTGTATCATTGGCAAGCACTGTCGCCTCTACCAGGGGGTCACCCTGGGTGCGCTGTCCTTCCCCAAGAACGCCGACGGCACCTTGGTCAAGGGCAACCTGCGCCACCCCATTCTGGAAGACAATGTGACCGTGTACGCAGGTGCGACCATACTTGGGCGAATCACTGTGGGGGAGGGAGCCGTCATTGGCGGCAATGTCTGGGTCACCTCGGATGTCCCGCCCCATACCACCCTTACCCAGGAGAAGGCACATCGTGCATAGATTCCCCTTTTTCCCTGTCGTCTCCCTGGTGATGATACTGGCGCTTTGCGCTGGCCTGTTTGCCTGCCAGAGCGTGCAGATAAAGCCCCGGGGCGAGATACAGGGAGGCATTGGAGTAGGTGGGCACAGATAGTGCCCTCTTCAGGGAAACCAGGCAAAAGGACAACGAAATCTACTGGATGGAAGTTCAATGTATCTCAAGGATAGTTCAGCCAAAAAAAAGAAACCGTTGTGGCGGGAATACATGGAGGCCCTTGTCGTTGCCCTCCTCTTCGCCCTACTGATCAGGACATTTATTGTCCAGCCCTTCAAGATCCCTTCCGAATCCATGTGCAATACGCTGCTGGTGGGCGATCATCTGCTGGCCACAAAGTTTGACTATGGCCTTCGGATACCCTTTACGGATATTGCCGTTTTTGATGGCGAACAGCCCCAGCGCGGCGACGTCATCATCTTCAAGTACCCCAAGGATCCGGATGTGGACTTCATCAAGCGCATCATCGGCATCCCCGGCGATGTCATAGAGGTGCGCAACAAGCAGGTCTACCGCAATGGCGAGGCTCTGAAGGAAGACTACGTGCGCATTGACGAGCCCAATCGCATTCTTCCCGGACGAGACATCTTTGGTCCCGTGACCGTGCCCGAAGGCATGTACTTTGTCATGGGCGACAACAGGGACAACAGCATGGATTCCCGCTTCTGGGGCTATGTGCCCAGGAAGGACATCATAGCCAAGGCCCGCCGCATCTACTGGTCCTGGCAGGGGCTGACCGACATACGCTGGTCCCGCATAGGACAGGCCATTAACTAGGCCTGCCAACCTGTCGCATTTCACAATTTGCCGGCCTGTTTGTCAGGCAATGAAAAAGCCCTGGTGCCATTTGGCATCAGGGCTTTTTTACGAATTTGCGTTTGGGAGTATAGGCAAAACTACTTTTTGCTCACCAGTTCCTGGGCAACCTGGGCAATCTGCAGTTCCTCGTTGGTGGGAATGACAAGGATCTTGACCTTGCTCTCGGGAGCGGAAATGGTGCGGGCCCCGCTGGCATGCTTCCTGTTGGCTTCGCTGTCGAGCACAAGGCCAACGCTTTCGAGGTTCTTGACCACATCCTCGCGCACGAGCTCGTCGTGTTCGCCAATGCCTGCCGTGAAGGTCACAGCGTCCACCTTGCCGTCAAGCAGGAAGAAGTAGGCGCCAAGGGTCTTGCGGATGGAGTGGATGAGCATGCGGAAGGCGAGATCGGCCTTCTTGTCGCCCTTGTCGCGGGCTGCGTGCAGGTCGCGCATGTCGGAGAGACCGCACAGACCGAGCAGACCGGACTTCTTGTTCATGAGGGTGTCCATCTCCTCGGGGGTCAGGTTCTTGTTCTTCATGATGAAGGGAACAATGGCGGGGTCGATGCTGCCGCACCTTGTGCCCATGACCAGACCTTCGAGAGGAGTCAGACCCATGCTGGTGTCAAGGCAGCGGCCGTTCTTCACGCAGGACATGGAGGAACCGTTGCCAAGGTGCATGGTAATGGAATTGAGCTCGTTGAGGGGTTTGCCCAGATATTCTGCCGTCTTCTTGGCAATGTACTTGTGGGAAGTGCCGTGGAAGCCATAGCGGCGGATGCGCATGGTCTCGTAGTATTCGTAGGGCAGAGCGTACATGTAGGACTCGTCGGGCATGTCCATGCCAAACTCTGTGTCGAACACTGCCACATTGGGAACACCGGGGAAGAGCTTCTCACAGACTTCGATGCCCATGAGGTTGGCGGGGTTGTGCAGGGGGCCGAGGGGGAAGCAGTCGCGGATGGCCTTCTTGCACATCTCGTCCACAATCATCGGCTGTGTCACGGCCTCGCCGCCATGGAGCACACGATGTCCAATAACTGCAATTTCGCTCTGATCCTTGATGACGCCCTTGTCCTTGTCTGTCAGAAGCTCAATGACGAGCTCCATGGCTTCCTTGTGGGTGGGGAAGGGCTGCTCGCGGATGATTTTTTCTTCCTTGTCCGTGTCGGGAGCAATCTTGTGGGCAAGGCGACCCATCTCGAGGCCAATGCGTTCGGCTATGCCGGAGCAGAGCACGGTTTCGCTTTCCATCTCGATGAGCTGGTATTTGCAGGAAGAAGAGCCGGAATTGACAATAAGAATTTTCATAAACCTTCCTTGAGAGGGAGGCAGGGTACGCGTTCCTGCCTCCCCTGAACATATATTCTACTTGCTTTCGGCAGCGTTTTCGGCAGCGCTTTCGGCAGCAGCCTGAATGGCCGTGATGATGACCGTGTTCACGATGTCCGCAACCAGGCAGCCGCGGGAAAGATCGTTCACGGGCTTCTTGAGACCCTGCAGCACGGGACCGATGGCGATGGCGCCGGCAGCACGCTGCACAGCCTTGTAGGTGTTGTTGCCCGTATTCAGATCCGGGAAGATGAAGACTGTGGCCTTGCCGGCAACCTGGCTGTTGGGGGCCTTGGTCTTGGCAACTACCGGATCAATGGCTGCGTCGTACTGCAGCGGGCCCTCGAGCAGCAGATCGGGAGCCTTTTCCTTGGCGATCTTCGTGGCCTCGATAACCACGTCAACGTCTGCGCCCTTGCCGGAGGAGCCAGTGGAGTAGGAGAGCATGGCAACGCGCGGCTCAATGCCGAAGACCTTTGCCGTGTGGGCAGAGGTGATGGCGATTTCTGCCAGCTGGGCCGCTGTGGGATTGGGGTTCACGGCGCAGTCGCCGAACACAAGCACCCTGTCGCTCAGGCACATGAGGAAGACAGAGGAAACCACCGAGAATCCGGGCTTGGTCTTGATGAACTCGAAGGCAGGACGAATGGTGTGGGCAGTGGTGTTGATGGAACCGCTCACCATGCCGTCGGCAGCGCCCAGCTTGACCATCATGGTGCCATAGTAGGTGGAATCCAGCATGACGTCATGGGCGCGCTCGGGGGTAACACCCTTCTGCTTGCGGTATTCGTAGTAGTGGTTGGCGTAGTTGTCGAGTTCCGGCGAAGTGGCGGGGTTGATGATCGTCGCGCCGTCGATGTTGACGCCGAGCTTGTGGGCCTGGGCGTGAATCTTGTCCTCGTCGCCGAGCAGGATGATGTCTGCTGCGTTGCGGCGCAGCAGAATGTCCGTGGCCTCGAGGATACGGGCTTCCTCGCCTTCGCACAGCACAATGCGCTGCTTCTTCTGGCGGGCCTTTTCAAGCAGGTTGTACTCGAACATGAGTGGCGTCATGCGGCTGCTCTTGACCGCAAGGTGGGAAGCAAGGGCCTTGCCATCCACATAGTGTTCGAAGAGGCCAAGGGCTGTGTTGATCTTGCGCAGATCCGTGGGCTCGATGGCGCCGCGCACATTCTGCACCAGCTGGGAGGCCCTGTAGGTGTGATGCTGTGTGACCAGGATGGGCATGGCCATGGGGCCCATGCTGCTGACAAGTTCCATGATGCTGTCAGCGGGCTTGAGGCCGCCGGTGAGAAGCACGCCGGCAATGCTGGGCTTGGTGGGCGACATGCGCGCCACCAGGGTGGCAAGAAGGATGTCGGAGCGGTCGCCAGGCGTAATGACGAGAAGATCCCTTTCCAGGTAGTGCAGGAAGTTCTCGGAATGCATGGCCGCAATGACAAAGTTGGACACCAGGGTGTCGGTGTGCTGCGTTCCGGTCAGAAATTCCGCGTCCGTGCAGCGGGCCACGTCGTTGAGAGTGGGGCTGGCCAGGGTGGGATCCTCGGGAATGTCGTAGATGAGGGGCTGACCCTTGGAGGAGTGGAAGGCGGAGCGCAGGCTGTCGAGCTCGGCCCTGGACAGGGAAACACGGTTGATGATGGTGGCTGCCACATCGCAGTGCTTGGTCATGTCCAGCATGCTCGTCTGAATGGTCTGGCGGATTTCCGGCAGGCTCATATCCTTGCCGCCAACCACAAGAAGCACAGGGGCATTCAGGTTGCCTGCGATTTCGGCATTCAGATTGAATTCGAAAACAGGATCCTTGCCGCGGAAATCCGTGCCAAGGCAGAGCACGAAATCGTAGGATTCCTGCAGGGACTTGAACTTGTTGAGAATGGATTCCTGCAGGGCCGTCGTGGATTCCTGGGCAATGATTTCGTAGGCTTCGTCTTCCGTGTAGGCAAACGTGTCTGCGTAGTTCTGGTCCAGCTTGAAGTATTCCAGCATGAGATGGATGTCGGGATCCTTGTCGTCAAGCTGGGGGAGGGGAATGATGGGACGGAAAATGGCGATTTTGCCCGTCACGCCGCTCAAAAGCTGCATAATGCCAAGGGCAATGGCGCTTTTGCCGGAAGAAGGACCTGTGGCTGTGATGTAGAGTGACTGCTTCATAAGGATTTTTTCAGCCCGTTTCCTGTTGGGAAAGAGGGCTTGACCTCCCTGATCTCCGGTTGAGAAGGGTTGCGGCCAGGCTCTTCTTGCGCCGTTATGCGGGCAATGGAGTCTGGGAAGGAGCGTGTTTCCCCCCTTTCATGAAAGGGGAAACGGGCAGGCAGCAGCAGGACAACACGCTGTCCCTCGCCCGGATTGTGCTCGGATTGGGCCGCTTGCGCACGGCAAGGCGGGATCCGGACAGGCTGTTGCAGGCTTTGTCCGGGAAGCTGCCCGGCAAGAGAAAATGGAGGGTGGAAAGGAAAAGGGGGTGGAAGGCAGACTTTTGCCCTCCACCCCCGCGTGGAAAGGGGATTTACTTGGTTTCGCCTTCGCTGGGCATGGCGTAGGGCAGGTCAGCCATCTGGGTGTAGAGGGCCGTACGCTCTGCGTACATGTCGCGCAGCTCGCTGTTCAGCAGCTCGGCTGTGGCAGGATCCTTCTTCTGCAGGGAGGCGTAGCGGTTTTCACCGGACAGGAAGTCCATGATGTCCGCGGAAGGAGCCTTGGAATCAAGCACAAAGGGATTCTTCTTCTCCTTGGCCAGATCGGGGTTGAAGCGGTACAGCTTCCAGTAGCCGGTATCCACGGCCAGCTTGCCTTCTTCCATGGACTTGCCCATGCCCTTGCGGATGCCCTGGTTGATGCAGGGTGCGTAGGCGATGATGAGCGAGGGGCCCTTGTAGGCTTCGGCTTCCTTGAAGGCCTTGAGAACCTGCTGCTTGTTGGCGCCCATGCAGATGGAGGCCACGTACACGTAGCCGTAGGTCATAGCCATGCGGCCGAGGTCCTTCTTGCCGGTACGCTTGCCTGCGGCGGCAAACTGGGCCACAGCGCCGAGAGGAGTTGCCTTGGAGGCCTGGCCACCGGTGTTGGAGTACACTTCCGTGTCGAGAACGAGCACGTTGATGTCTTCGCCGGAAGCGAGCACATGGTCGAGACCGCCGTAACCGATGTCGTAGGCCCAGCCGTCACCACCGAAGATCCAGCAGCTCTTCTTGGTGAAGTGCTCTTCCATATCCTCGATTTCATGGGCAAGCGGGCAGTTGACGTCGTGCAGGCTGGCAATGTTGGCCATGACGGCTTCGCCGTATTCCTTGGACTTTTCGGCGTCGTTCATGTTGTCCAGCCAGTTCTGCATGGCTTCCTTGAGGGCGGCGTCAATGCCTTCCTCTGCCAGAGCCTGCTTCACCAGGTCGGCCAGCTTCAGACGGCGCTGCTTCACGGCAGAGGCCATGCCGAGGCCGTATTCGGCAGCGTCTTCAAACAGGGAGTTGCCCCAGGTCGGGCCGCAACCCTCTTCGTTGACCGTGTAGGGCGTGGTGGGCGAGGAAGCACCCCAAATCGAGGAGCAGCCGGTGGCGTTGGCAATGAACATGCGTTCGCCAAACAGCTGGGTGAGAACCTTGACGTAGGGGGTTTCGCCGCAGCCTGCGCAGGCGCCGGAGAATTCATGCAGGGGCTGCTGCAGCTGGGAACCCTTGAGGGTGAAGCGATCCAGAATGTTGTTCTTCTGGCTGATGTGGTCTTGGGCAAAGGCCAGATTGACCTTCTGGGTTTCAATCTGGGTGGCAAGGGGCTTCATGACCAGAGCGTCTGCGGGGCAGACGTTGGCGCAGGAACCGCAGCCAAGGCAGTCTTCGGTGTAGACCTGCATGCGGAAGTGCATGCCCTTGAGTTCCTTGCCCTTGGCGTCCTTGGTCACGAAGCTTTCGGGAGCGCCGGCCAGTTCCTCGTCAGTGGCAAGGTAGGGACGGATGGTGGCATGGGGGCACACGAAGGAGCACGGGCAGCACTGGATGCACTTGTCGGGCTGCCATTCGGGCACCAGGATGGCCACGCCACGCTTTTCGCAGGCAGCCGTGCCTGTGGGCATGGTGCCGTCGGGCCACATGGCGGAAACGGGCAGCTTGTCGCCGCGCTGGGCAAGAATGGGACGCACGACATCGCGGATGTACTCGTCGTCGTTGTCATGAACAACCACGGCACCTTCGGTGGTGGTGGCCCAGGACTCGGGGTAGACGATTTCCTGAAGAGCGTTCATGCCCTTGTCCACAGCGGCAATGTTCATGTTGACGATCTTGTCGCCCTTGCTGCCGTAGGTCTTCTTGATGGATTCCTTCAGAAGCTCGACGGCCTTCTCGAAGGGGATCACGTTGGCCAGCTTGAAGAAGGCGGTCTGCATGATCATGTTGATGCGGCCGCCAAGGCCCACTTCCTGGGCCACCTTCACGGCATCGATGTTGTAGAACTTCAGATGCTTTCTGGCGATGATGTTCTTCATGGAAGCAGGCAGCTGCTTTTCCATGTCCTCGAGGGTCCAGTCGGAGTTCAGCACGAAGGTGCCGCCGTCCTTGATGCCGTCTAGCAGGTCGTACTGGGTCACATAGGCTGCCTTGTGGCAGGCGATGTAGTCGGCATGGGAGATGAGGTAGCAGGACTGGATGGGCTTCTTGCCGAAGCGCAGGTGGGACACGGTGAAGCCGCCGGACTTCTTGGAGTCGTAGGCGAAGTAGGCCTGGGCGTAGAGATCGGTGTTGTCGCCGATGATCTTGATGGCCTGCTTGTTGGCGCCCACGGTGCCGTCGGCGCCAAGGCCGAAGAATTTGCACTGAATGGTGCCCTCGGGCACGGTGTCGAGTTCCTTCTCCACGTCGAGGCTCAGGTTGGTCACATCGTCCTCGATGCCCACGGTGAAGTGGTTCTTGGGCTGGCAGCCGAGCATGTTGTCGTAGATGGCCTTGACCATGCCGGGGGTGAAGTCCTTGGAACCGAGGCCGTAGCGGCCGCCGGTGACCTGGATGTCGTCGCCCCTGCCGGTTTCCTTGAGGGCAGCGCACACATCAAGGTAGAGGGGCTCGCCGAGGGAGCCGGGTTCCTTGGTGCGGTCGAGAACGGTGATCTTCTTGGTGGTGGCAGGCAGGGCCTTGAGCAGATGGGCAGCGGAGAACGGACGGTACAGGTGCACGCGCACAAGACCCACACGCTCGCCGTTGGCGTTCAGGTGCTGGATGGTCTCGTCGATGACTTCACAGGACGAACCCATGCTGATGATCACGCGGTCCGCGTCCGGGGCGCCGTTGTATTCGAAGAGGTGATGGCGACGACCGGTGATGGAGGCCACCTTCTTCATGTTGGCTTCCACAATGGCGGGAACTGCGGCGTGGAAGGCGTTGGCAGCTTCCACGTTCTGGAAGTAGATGTCGGGGTTCTGGGCAGTGCCGCGGATATGCGGATGATCCGGGCTCATGGCGTTGGCGCGGAACTCCTCGACCTTGTCCCAGGGGACGATCTTGCGGATGTCCTCGTAGTCGATCATCTCGATCTTCTGGATTTCGTGAGAGGTACGGAATCCGTCGAAGAAGTGGAGCATGGGCACGCTGGACTCGATGGCGGACAGGTGGGCCACCAGGGCGAGGTCCATGCATTCCTGCACGGAACAGGAACAGAGCATGGAGAAGCCGGTCTGACGGCAGGCCATGACGTCCTGATGATCGCCGAAGATGGACAGGGCGTGGCTTGCGATCGCACGGGCGGAAACATGGAAGACGCCGGGAAGAAGTTCACCGGCGATCTTGTACATGTTCGGGATCATCAGAAGAAGTCCCTGGGATGCAGTGTAGGTGGAAGTCAGGGAGCCGGCTGCGAGCATACCGTGAACGGCACCTGCTGCGCCCGCTTCAGACTGCATTTCGCGCACTGCAACAGTCTGGCCCATCAGGTTCTTGGTCCCGCGGGCGGCCATCTCGTCAATGACCTCGCCCATGACGGAAGAGGGTGTGATGGGATAGATTGCGGCAGTGTCGGAGAGGGCATATGCAATCCAGGCGGTTGCATTGTTGCCATCCATGGTTTTCATCTTGGCCATGTCATCCTCCTAAAAAGAGATAGGGAATATACAATAATTCAAGACTTTATTGCGAAAACCGGGCGGGTTTTCGCCAAAAATCGAAAATTGTTGGTGCAGATAAGACAGGGTGGCCAGTCTTGTGCGGGATAACAGGTTCACGGGGGCACACACGCTGGATAATTGCGGCCTTGCCCAGGCCTGTTCCCCTTTTTGTTTGGACTCACCTACCATGAAATTGATTGATTGAACAGTGGGGATTGAAGAAAAATTTTTTCTTATCTAATATATTGAAATTATTAAAAATATGTTCTGTAAACCTGTCTGGCGGCCAGAACAAGAGAAATTTTTCACGTGATGGTGCGTCTGCTGTCGCAAAGTGCGCCTGCCTGTGGCGCAAGGGCCTTCACGACACAGGATGGCAAAGGCCTGTGCGCCGCAGGGGAAGGCCAGGAGGAAAGGAGATGGTGCGCCAGGCAAAAGCAACAAGGCGCAGTTCGAAAGAAGGTTTCGAACTGCGCCTGTAAAGGAGAGTCTTGCAGGGGGCTACTTGATTTCGCCACCTATGCTCAGGAAGGCCTGCATGCCGCCCATGGAGTGCTTGACATTGGTGATGCCGTGGCGGGCAAGGCAGAGCACTGCGTCGTAGCTTCTGAGACCCGTGTTGCAGATGACCGCAACGGGCCTGTCTGTGGGCACTTCCTTCCAGCGGGTCTGTATGGCTTCAAGGGAGATGGCATGCCAGTCGGGCTGCTTGGCCTGGAGGGCGTCGCCGGCCTTTTGCGGACGTGCATCTATAAAGTAGTAGTTGTTCTTGTCCCTGTTCTGCCACAGCTCAAGGAATTCTTCCGGAGTCAGCACCTGGCAGCGGCCCTCGAGCACGTTTTCTGCCGCGTTGCCGACCGCGTTGATGACGTCCATGGCAGCCGCAAAGGGCGGCGCGTAGGCGGCCTCGAGGGTGCTGATGTCTTCCACTGTGGGGGTGATGTGCTGCAAAAGGGCAGCCACGGGATCGATACGGGCCTTGAGCGCGTCGGGATTGGCGCTCGAGCCCTGGATGCCAAGCACGCGTTTGGTGCCCTTTTCCACTACCAGTTCCAGGGCAGTGAGATCGTGCTGCGGGTAGAAATGGGCCTTGTCGAGCTGCTCGACCAGAACACCTATGGCGTCAAAGCCCTTCTTGCGGGCAATTTCGGCGGTCAGGCCCACGCCGCAGAAGGCCTTCTTGAACAGCTTCACTGCCCATGTGCCCACATAGCCCTTGAAGGTGGCGGAACCACCGGCAAGGTTGGTGCCTATGACGCGTCCCTGACGGTTTGCCATGCTGCCCAGGGGCAGGTAGCCCTGCTCGTTGGTGATGAGGTTCTTGATGGAGCAGCAGTCGCCGCCGGCGTAGATGTCCGGATCCGAGGTCTGCATGTGCTCGTTGACAATGACGGCGCCACGGCTGGTCACTTCAAGGCCCGCGTCCTTTGCCAGCTGGCCATTGGGCAGAAAGCCCGTGGAGTAGATGACAAGCTGGGCCGCGATTTCCCGCTTGTCCGTGACCACCTTGGCGACCTTGCCGTCCGCGCCTTCCATGCGCAGCACCTTTTCGCCGGTGAACACGGAAACGCCGTTGCTCTCAAGGTCGTGTCTGGCCATGTCGCTCAGGGTGCGGGACAGCACGCCCGGAAGCACCTGATCCATCATTTCCACAACGCTCACCTTGACGCCCCACTGGTCTGCCATGGCGACAGCGGCCTCAAGGCCGATGAATCCGCCGCCCACAACCACTGCGGAGTCCACCTTCCGGCCTTCCATGAGATGGCGCACTGCGTCGGCACCCTCGAGCTTGGTCAGGGTAAAGACATTTTCCAGATCGGAACCGGGCACGTCCGCGGGCCTCGGCCTTGCGCCCGTGGCCAGAACAAGCTTGTCGTAGGGGTAGGTGGCCTCTTCGCCAGTGAGCAGGTTCTTGGTCGTGACCGTCTTTGCCTTCCTGTCAATGGCTGTCACGCGGGTGTTGGTCTTGACCTCGAAGCCCTTCATGTCCCTGAAGTAGGAGGGGTCGCGCAACGTCTGGTAGGGCGTGGAGCACAGATCCTTCTCGTTGTCCTCGTCCCCGCTCACAAAGAAGGGGATGCCGCATCCGCCGTAGGAGATGTGCGTGTTCTCGTCAAAGAGGGTGATTTCACTGTCCGGTGCCAGGCGCATGCAGCGGCAGGCAGCCTTGGGACCAAGGGCCACGCCGCCAACGACGATGATTTTCTGTCCCATGTCAATGTTCCTTGGGCTAAAGCGTTAATGGCTTCGGAACTGGCGTTTGTCGCCAATCCGCACGGTTATTTTTTCCTGATCGAGATATTCGAGCAGGGAGATGAGGTACTTTCGCGAAAGACCGAAGATGATCTTCATGTCTGCCACTGTGAGATCGTCGTGGCTTTCAAACCACGCGGACACCTTGGCGAGCACTTCCTCGAAGGCCTGTCTTGAGTAGTAGAGGCCCTCGCGCAGCTTCACAAGCTCGCCCCTGGAGACCAGCACCTTGCAAAGGGCAAGAGCCTCCTTTTCGCTTGCGCGCAGCTCTTCCTGCACGTCCTTGAGATTGGGCGGGGTGAGGTGGGCCTTGGTGTAGATGGCCAGCATGGCTGCGCCAAGGCGTGTCTGCCGCTCGTCGAGCTCCATGCCCCTGCCCGGCAGCTTCAGGATGTCTCCGCTTGCCAGAAGCTTTCCGCTGGCGATCAGGCTGTCTATGACCCTTGCCACAAGCTTGGGGGCAAGATCCCTGGTCCAGCCGGCTGCCAGGGCGGATCTGGCAAAGCCTTCCTTGAGAGGGGACCTTTCGTGCAGTTCGTGTGCCCTGGCAAAGGCCTGGGCAGCAAGGGCCTCGAAGGCGTCCGCTCCTATGTAGGCCCTGTTTTCCCTGTCGCAGCAAATGGCCTTGTGGGCAGAGGTCAGCGCCTGCAGGGCCTTTTCAAGGCGTTTTTGGCCAAGGCCTGTCAGAACGCGCAGGACACTGAAGGGCGCAAGCTCGTTTTTGCGCAGGCAGAGCACCTTGTCGCACAGCTGGGCATCGCTGTCCTCGCCAGGGGCCTTTTCAAGGCGCGCAAGATCCTGCAGCAGGGAGATGTTTTTGTCGCGCGCACCATCCCTGGCGCTCATGGACGGCGGCAGGGGAGAAAGCACAATGGCGCCGGCCACTGCGCGCAGGGGCGAGGAGGAGCGCAGCACACAGTGATCGCTGAAGACTGCCGGCAGGGCCTCGGCAAAGCGCACCTCGGCAAGGGTTGTCTCGCCAGGCCTGAGCTCTTGGCGATCGAAGAAGAGAACCCTGGCCTGGGTTTCCAGTGTGCCGTGGTGAAAGTGCAGCTCTGTCCTGTTGCGTATGACCATGGGCGAGTCCGCGAGGCAGTGCAGGTTCACAATCCAGCGCTGCGAGGGAAAGAGCGTGCCTGGCAGGCAGAGCACATCGCCCCTGCGTATGTCCGCAACTTCCAGGCCCTGCAGGTTGGCAGCGCAGCGTTCGCCGGCGTGCGCCTCGTCCGTGGGCGTTTCGTGGCGCTGCAGGGTGCGTATGTGGGTGGCAAGCCCGCGGGGCATGATCTGCGCGTCGCTGTCCTTGCGGATCCGCCCGGAAATGATGGTGCCCGTGACAATGGTGCCAAAGCCTTTGAGCGAAAAGACCCTGTCCACAGGCAGACGGAAGATGTCAGAGCGGGCCTTTTGGCGCAGCTCGTGGGCCTTTTGGGCAATGTAGGAGCGAACTGCGTCCAGGCCCTCGCCAGTGAGCGAGGAAACAGGCAGTATGGGCGCGCCTTCGAGGAAGGTTCCCTTGAGAAAGGAAGCCACGTCCTCCTGCACCATGGCCAGCCATTCCTTGTCCACGAGATCGCACTTGGTGAGGACCACAAAGCCCTCGCGAATGCCGAGCAGGGAACAGATGTCCAGATGCTCCCTTGTCTGGGGCATGACGCCCTCGTCAGCGGCTATGACCAGCATGACAAGATCCATGCCGGCCGCGCCGGCCACCATGTTCTTGACAAAGCGCTCGTGGCCGGGCACGTCCACAATGCCGAGACGCTGGCCGTCCGGCAGGTCCATCCAGGCAAAGCCAAGCTCTATGGTAATGCCACGCTTTTTCTCTTCGTCCAGACGATCGCAGTTGATGCCTGTGAGCGCCTGGACCAGCGCGGTCTTGCCGTGGTCGATATGGCCTGCTGTACCGAGAATGAAGGGCATGGAATCTCCTGAAAATCTGGGGCATCAACGCATCTGTTTTGTCTGATAGTAGATCCAAAGATCCCCTTTGGCAACAAAGTGCAAAGCTTTTGTGCAGGCATAAGGAGGACAGGCCCTTCCTGTCTTCAGTTCGAGGACGCGGGAAGGGAGCGCAGCCAGGCTTCGGCAGCGTCAATAAGAGGCTTGGGAGTGGATGCCCCTGCCGTGAGGCCCACTGTGGTCTTGCCAGCAAAGTCTTCTGCCTTCAGCTCGCGTATGTCTTCCACATGGTAGGTTGTGATGCCGCAGCCCGAGGCCAGGGAAGCCAGGCGCCGGGTATTGCCGCTTTGCCTGCCGCCTACAACCACCATGGCGTCCACGTCCCTGGCAATGGCCAGTGCCTCGGCCTGGCGTTCGTCCGTGGCGTCGCAGATGGTGGCAAGGACCTTGAGTCTGGGCAGCTTTTTTTCCAGGTAGGCGCGAATCTCCTCGAAAAGGCCCGCGTTCTGTGTGGTCTGCGAGGCCAGGACCCAGGACTGCCCGGGATCGAGTGCCATGCCCTCCAGGGTTGCCAGATCCGTGAAGACATGGCTTTGGCGGCAGGCGTAGGAAATGAGGCCGCGCACTTCGGGGTGATCCGCCTCGCCGAAGAGGAGCAGGGTGGAGTTGTCTGCGGTTGCCCTGGCAATGGCGAGCTGGGCCTTTTTCACCCTGGGACAGGTGGCGTCGATCAGGGTAGCCCCGCAGCGGTGGAGGTATTCCTCGTCCTGCCTGGGAACCCCATGGGCGCGAATGACCACGATGTCGCTGGCGGACACGCTGTCGAGCCTTTGCAGGCAGACAACGCCCTGGGCCTCGTAGTCGGCCAGAACCTGGGGGTTGTGGATAATGGGACCAAGGGTGCAGATGCGGCCCTTGCCCCTGTTGTTTTCTATGGCCTTGTCAAGGGTTCTCAGGGCAAGGCTTACGCCCATGCAAAAGCCGGCGGTTTTGGCGCGTTTGACAAGCATTGGATGCCTCCTTTGTAATGTGGCAGGTCCGTCAGTCCTGACCCAGAAATTCGTCGAGCAGGGTATCCAGCTGGGCCAGGCTTGTGCAGTGGCACAGCTCCTGTCTGAGTCTGCGTATGCCCGGAAGCGTCCGCACATAGCGGGGCACTATGGAGCGCAGGCGAAAGACCGCGTTTTCCTCGTTGCCCAGGGTGCTGATAAGGGCCATGTGGCGTGTGATCATGGCTTTGAGAGCCTTTTTGCTTGCAGGCTTTGGAGATGTTCCCGCGGCCAGGGCAATGTGCTCGGCAAAAATGCCCGGATTGGTGAGCGCGCCCCTGGCGTACATGACCCCGTCTACGCCTGTCTGTTCAAGGCAGCGCATGCCGTCTTCTGCTGTCAGCAGATCGCCAGAGGCCAGAACGGGAATGGAAAGCCTCTCCTTGGCCAGAGCAAGTTCCTCCCAGCGCGCCTCCCCTGAAAAGCCCTGTTTGGCAGTGCGGGGGTGCAGAGTGACAAGGCCTGCGCCCATGTCTTCAAGACGCAGGGCAATGTCGAGCCAGGGCTTGTTCTCCTCGTTGAGGCCAAGGCGCAGCTTGAAGCTCATGTGCCCCGGAGCGGCTGCCTGGATCATGGCTCTTGCACATTGCAGGGCATTGTCCGGATCACGGAACATGGCGGACCCCGCGCCCTGGCGGGCGACCTTGGGCACGGAACAGCCCATGTTCAGATCGAAGAAGGAGTAGCCGGCCTTGCGCAGGGTGCGCACGGCATCCGCCAGAAAGGAGGCTTCTGCGCCAAAGAGCTGGACTACCAGGGGCGTGTCCTCGGGCACTGTGGCCAGCACGCGCCAGGTATTGGTGCCGTTGTAGGCAAGGCCCTTGGCAGAGACCATCTCGGTCACGCAGCAGGCAGCCCCGTATTCGCGGCACAGCATTCTGAAGGGCAGATCGCTGTAGCCGGCAAGGGGAGCAAGCCAGGGCTTGTTCCTGCCAAGGGGAAGCTTGTCCGGCTGCTTGCCCGGAGAGAGGGGAAAATCGTAGCTGTGCGCCATATGGGCTCCAAAGAAGTTTGTCTTTTCTGCCGAAAAGAGGTGCAGGGACATGAGGGGGAGAAGGGCATTATGTCCTGGGGACCTGGCATATGCTTACAAGAGAGACAGGCTTCCCCGACAGGTCGCAACATATAGGAAAAGGCAATTCGGGAAAAGCACATGCTCAAGCAAAGAGGAGGACAAAAAGCCGGGCGCGATCGGAGATTGCGGCCCTTTCTTGTGGCAGGGACTGCGCTTGCGCTGAGCCTGATCCTGACCCAGAGCATGTACGTGCTGTGGAACGAGCAGGCCACAGAGAAAGAAACGCCCCGCAGTGAGGTACGGGCACCCATTGTGCGAAACGGGGAGAACACGGTACGAGGCGACGTCGTCCCTTTGCGCCTGTACGAGGCACAACCCTGGCTTGTGGGAAGCGTACGGCACCATGTGAAGGGGCTTGAGCGTTCCCTTTCGCCGTATGGCTACACAAGCGTGCGGGAGCGGGTGGAACTTGCCCCGGACAGGGACAGGGACATGGCCTTTCCCCTGCTGGTGGAAAATCCGGATCTTGTGGGCTATCAGTCCCGCTCCAGGGGAGAGGCACTGGACGCATGGGGCTACCCCTTGCGCTGGCAAAAGAGCGCGCAAGCCCTGCAAGCCATGGAGGATGCCCTGAGAATGCACGCGCGCACGAAGACGGCAAGGCCCTCTACCCCCTTCTACTATGTACGCAGAGCCAGGGGGCTGGGTTTCAGGGGGCCAGTGCTTGCCTATCTTCCCCTGGTGCGCAGGTACGCGGCAAGGTACAAGATTCCCGTCCATCTGCTCCTTGCTGTCATTCAGGTGGAAAGCGGAGGCAGGCACGATGCGACAAGCGCCAGCAATGCCGTAGGACTCATGCAGGTTCAGCCCCACACCGCAGGCCTTGATGTGCACCGCTACCTTGCACGGAAGGAAAGGCTGGGAGTCTTGGGCCGGTCTGGCGAGCAATCGGCTGACCAGTCCGGCGAATCGGCCGGCGCACAGGTCGGCAATGAGGTGCCCCTCTCCATTGACTCGTCCCAAGTCCATATGCTTCTTGCGGACATCGAGCAGAATATTCTCTACGGAGCAAGCTATCTGCACCTGCTCGACAGGACATACTTTCGCAGGGTAAGCGACAGGGAAGCGAGGATGCTTTGCGTGCTGGCAGCCTACAACATGGGGCCAGGGCGCTTTACAAGGCTTTTTGCCCAAACACCGGATGAAGCCATACGCGTCATCAATCTGTACAGCCGCGTTGGCCTGTACGAGGAAATAAAGTCAAGGTATGCGGACAACAGCTACAGCTATCTCGACAGGACCATTAGCCTGATGCTGCAATACAGAAAAATGGGCTACTGAGATTCGAAAACAAGAAGGATATGATTTTTTCACAGGTGTTTGTACGAAATTGTCGTGCACGGTTTTCGGCATCGGCAAGACACCTTACGCGGGAAAACAAGAAAAAGAAGTCGGAGCGCCTTGCAACGGCATTTTGCCTTTCGGTTTTTTGTGTGCTATCAGCTGCAACTGCGGCAGGATATCCCCTGCCAGCCAGTGTACGGGAAAAGACTGCCAACCCCGCGAAGGGGCTGGCCAACAAAAAAACGCCAGCTGGCCCCCAAAATCGAAAAATTCCAGGGTCCTGCCCTGGGTTGAGGTGTACATCATGTTCAAGCGTATCGCTCTTCTCCCTCTTCTTGTGTGTTGTCTCATGCTCGGAGCCTGTCTCCCGGACAGCCAGTCCAAAAACGAGATCGCCGTTGTGGATCTTGGCAAGCTCATCAGGGACAGTGAGCCCGGCAAGCAGGCGCAGGCCTTCCTCGAGGGCATTCAGGAGGACTTCAACGCCAGGCTGATGGCCCAGCAGAAGAAGGTGCAGGCCAATCCCGACGATCAGAAGGCCATGCAGGCTCTCGAGACCATGTATGTGAGCATGCAACAGCGCATGCAGACCGAGGAGCAGAACGTGAGCAACAATCTGCTGGAACAAATCCTGCAGACTGTGAAGACCTTCCGCCAGGCCAAGGGCTACAAGGCTGTGCTGCGCAGCGAGGGTGTGGTCGATTACGATGCCGCTCTTGACGTGACCCCCCTGGTGCTTGACGAAGTCAACAAGCTCAAGATGGACTTCAAGCCTGTGACCACGGATCAGCCGGCCATGGAGCCCGAGGCTGTGGCTCCCAAGACTCCGGAAAAAGCCCAGTCGGCAGCCCCTGCGGCTGAGGCCGTGCAGGGACAGGCAGACAAGGCCGCAGCGCAGCCCAAGCCCGAAGCCAAGGCCGATGCTGCCAAGACTGAATCTTCCGAGACCGCTCCGGCCAAGGCAGCGGGCAAGTAGCCTGCCAGCGCAACACCTTTTTCGAAGAGCCCTGCTTTCGGTACGCCGAAGCAGGGCTCTTCGCGTCGTTTTTGAGGGGGCTTGACTGGTATACCTTTCGTGTCGTTTTTGCGCGCTCTGCTGGTATACTTTTCGTGTCGTTTTTTTGGGCTTGGCTGGTACACTTTGTTGTCGCCAATACTCAAAAACGCCCACTTTGACTGGTACACTTTTGTTGTCGTTTTCTGGTACACCTTTCGTGTCGCCTAACAGCTCTCGTACTTGCCAATGAAAAAGCCGTGCCCCGATTTTGGGACACGGCTTTCCTTGAATCCGCGGAGTTTGGGCAAGCTTGCCCAAAGCCCACGTCAGAGTTGCATTAGTACATTAGTAGGAGTGGCTGTCGCTCACAACCTGTTCGGGATCCAGCTTGTGCGAGAACAGACGGTAGGCCCAGAACTGGTAGATGAGCACGATGGGGACCATGACCAGGGCAACGCCCAGCATGATGGTCAGCGTCAGCTCGCTGGAGGCAGAGTTGAAGGCCGTCAGCGTGGCAGCCGGATCCTTGGAGGAGATGAGCATCCTCGGGAACATGCCCATGACGCCAAAGAAGGTCACGCCAATGATGAACACGCAGCTGCTTGCCCAGGCAAGGAGAATCTTCTTGCGCAGGAGCATGACAAGGATGCCGACAAGGCCTACCAGGGCAACCACCGGGATGAGGAAGAGAGCCGGGTTTGCGAAGTAGTTCTTGAACAGATCCGTGTAGAAGGCCGTGAGCCACAGGAAGGCGACAAGGCAGAGGAGGGTCAGGGGCCAGAGCAGGTACACAAAGGCCAGGGCCCTTTCCTGCAGTTCTCCCTTGGTCTTGAAGCACAGCCACAGCGCACCGTGGAGGGCAAACATGACCAGGAAGAAGAGGCCGCCGGCAAGTCCGTAGAAGTTCAGGAAAGTCAGGAGGTTGCCGTGGAAGACTCCGTTGGCGTCAATGGGAATGCCGCGGAAGAGGTTCGCGAAGGCAACACCCAAAAGCACTGCCGCTACCAGGTTGGTGAGAAAATGCACCCAGTCCCAGAGGCTGCGCCAGGCAGGATGGTCGATCTTGTTCCTGAACTCGTAGGAAACGGCGCGCAGGATAAGGGTGAAGAGCAGCAGAAGCAGGGGCACGTACAGGGCAGAGAACATGACCGCGTAGGTCTTGGGGAAGGCCGCGAAGGTAACGCCACCTGCGGAGATGAGCCACACCTCGTTGCCATCCCAGAACGGGCCCGTCGAGTTGAACATCACGCGGCGCTCGCCCTCGTTGCGGGCAGCGAAGGGAAGCAGGCTGCCTATGCCGAGATCGAAGCCGTCAAGAATGAAGTACATTGCCCAAAGCAGAGCCCAGAGAACGAACCATATGGTTTCCAGCATGGTTATACCTCCTCAGGTCCCTTGCGGGCATATTTGATAAGCAGACAGATATCGAGGATGCCAAGCAGCGTGTAGACCACAATGAAGGCAGCCAGCGAGATCAGGATGTTGGTGGGATCGACCGGGGACACGGCGTCAGAGGTGCGCATGAGGTTGTACACAATCCAGGGCTGGCGGCCGATTTCCGCGACAGCCCATCCCAGGCCCAGGCCAAAGTAGGGCAGGGGGATGAGCCAGGGCAGGATTCTGAGCAGCTTCTCGTTGGGTTCGTCCTTCTTGCGCTGGCTGAAGGCCCAGGCGCCGGCCAGGACAAAGATGGAACCGAGAAGGATCATGAGGCGGAAGGACCAGAACACGGGCGCCACCGGAGGCCTGTCCTCCTTGGGGAAGTCCTTGAGGCCCTTGACCTCGGCGTCAAAGGATCCGTAGCTCAGGAAGCTGACCATGCCGGGCAGGGGAATGATCTCGATGCTGTTTTTCTCGTTTGCCTCATCGGGCACGGCAAAGAGATAGAAGGGAACGTTGCTGCCCGTTTCCCAGTGGCCTTCCATGGCAGCCAGCTTGGTGGGCTGGTGATGGGCCACGTTGCGGCCCTGCAGGTCGCCGCTCACGGCTACAAGCAGGGACATGACAAAGGTGAACACCGCAGTCATGCGGAATGTTTTGCGGAAGAACTCGCTGTGTTCGTTCTTGCGGTAGAGGTGCCAGGCAGACACGCCAAGCACGAAGAAGCCGGCAAGAAGCCACGCGGCAAGCATGTTGTGGCAGAACATGCCCCAGGCATAGGGATTGGAGACAACCGCAAAGAAGTCGGTCAGCTCCGCACGTCCGTTGCGCAGGATGAAGCCGGAGGGGTTCTGCATGAAGCCGTTGGCCAGAATGATCCACACTGCCGACAGGTTGCCGGCAATGAAGACCAGCCAGGCACAGACGCAGTGCGCGGTCTTGCTCAGCTTTTTCCAGCCGAAGTGCCAGACTGCCAGGAATGTGGATTCGAGGAAGAAGGCAACGGTAGCTTCAATGGCAAGCAGGGAGCCAAAGATGTCACCTACGTATTCCGAGTAGCGCGACCAGTTGGTGCCGAACTGGAATTCGAGGGTGATACCTGTGACTACGCCGAGGGTAAAGTTGATAAGAAAGAGTTTTCCCCAGAACTTCGCATGTTTGCGCCAGATCTCGTCGCCGGTCCTGACGTACTTTGTCTCCATCCAGGCAATCAGGAGCGACAAGCCCAGAGTAAGAGGCACGAAGATAAAGTGGAAAAAGACAGCTACAGCAAACTGTAGCCTGGACAGCATTACTGCATCCATGCATCCTCCCGGGTCCGGAAACTGTGCAGACTCCCGAGGACAGGCTCAACTCCAAGTGACGTTTGGGGCAGTTGTCCGCCTTGAAGGTACACAGTCCGTGGGACTTAGGTTTTTCTAACGAGCTGCAAATACCTCTGGGAGCCGAGATGCAGGCATCCGGCCCCCTTTGTTCCGAAAAAATTTATATCAGTAACAATTAGTGATTGCAAGAATTGAATGCGGGCCGATCCGCAAGACCACACTTGCTCAGGACCTGTAGTCCGAGTTCAGCTTGACGTATCCCACGCTCAGATCCGAGGCCTCCAGCGTGTAGCTTCCGCTGCCATTGCCAATGCAGATGTCCATGGGAATGTTTTCTTCCTGCAGGGGGCCTTCCAGGGCAGCGTCAAAGTTGCCCCCCAGAGGCTGTCCGTTGCGGAACAGCTCGACGCCGCACAGTTGCACAGAGACATCCTCGGGCTTCATGGCCACGCCGCTTCTGCCCACTGCGGCCACAATGCGGCCCCAGTTGGCGTCCCTGCCGTAGATGGCCGTCTTCACAAGCTGCGAGTGGCCCACGGTCCTTGCGACCTGCTCGGCGTCCCTGTCCGTGGCAGCGCCGTGCACGTGGATGATCATGACCTTGGTGGCGCCTTCGCCGTCCTTCACCAGCATGTGGGCCGTGGTGTGCAGAATGTCCGTCAGGGCTTCCTCGAAGACGCGCTCGTCTTCGGGTGTCGTCATGGCAACCCCCGAGGCACCGTTGGCCAGGGCGAGGATGGTGTCGTTGGTGGAGGTGTCTCCGTCAACGCTGACGCGGTTGAAGGTCTTGTCCGCGCAGCGGGCAAAGAGTGCCTGCCACTTTGCCGGATCCACGATGGCGTCCGTGAGCACAACGCACAGCATGGTGGCCATGTTGGGGCAAATCATGCCCGCGCCCTTGGCCATGGTTGTCAGGCGCACTGTGCCGCCGGACAGGGCAATGTCCTGCGAGGCAAACTTGGGGAAGGCGTCCGTTGTCATGAAGGCCCTGGTAAAGCCTTCGGCGTCCCTGCGGCCAAGGCTTGCCACAAGGGCCGGCACCGCAGCCTCCCACTTGTCCATCTTCAGCTGATCGCCAATGACGCCCGTGGACATGGGCATGAGGGTTTCGGGATCGAGATTGAGCGCTGCCCCGACCATGGCCAGGGTCCTTTTGCAGTTGGCAAGGCCCTCGTCGCCAGTGCAGGCATTGGCCTGTCCGGAATTGGCAACAATGCCGCGCACAGGCTTGCCGCTCTTGAGCCTTTCCTGGCAGACAAGAACCGGTGCGGCCTTGAAGACATTGGTGGTAAAGACGCCAGCACAGACGGCATCCTTCTCGGAGACAATGAGGCCGAGATCGTCCCTGCCTTCCTTCTTGAATCCCGCCTGGGTCGTGCCGGCAGCAAAGCCCGCGGGCAGATCAAAGTGCTCTTTCATCACAAATACCGGCGCGGCCCCTGCCATTGGCAGTGGAGGCGCCTTCCTCCTTGCAAGAATGGGGAAGCCTGATGCAGGCCCCGCTCCTCAAAAAAAAAGAGGCGGAAAGCCCAGTCGGGCCCCGCCTCCTAGATTTCGTTCAGGCCAGGGCCCTAGCCCTTGGCTGACTTGATTTGCTCTGCCATGCTGGCAGGAACGCGTTCGTAGTGGTCAGGCTGCATGGTGAAGGACGCACGGCCCTGCGTCTTGGAACGCAGATCCGTTGCGTAGCCGAACATGCTGGCCAGAGGCACCTGGGCGCGAATGGCCTGGGCTCCGCCGGCCCTGGCTTCCATGCTGGAAACGCGGCCGCGGCGGCCAGTCAGATCGCCCATGACATCGCCAAGGTATTCCTCGGGAGTCACCACTTCCACGTCCATGATGGGCTCGAGCAGTTCAGGGGAGGCCTTTTGCATGGCGTCCTTGATTGCCATGGAGCCGGCCACGTAGAAGGCCTGCTCGGAGGAGTCCACTTCATGGTAGGAACCAAAGACCAGGTTGACCTTGATGTCCACGCAGGGGAAGCCGGCCACGACGCCACTCTTCATGGCGTCCTGAATGCCCTTGTCGATGGCCGGGATGTATTCCTTGGGAATGACACCGCCGGTGATGGAGTTGACAAACTCGTAGCCCTTGCCGGGATTGGGTTCGATCTCGATAACGCAGTGACCGTACTGGCCGCGACCACCGGACTGCTTCACGTGCTTCATGTCGGACTTGGCAGGCTTGGAGATGGTCTCGCGGTAGGCAACCTGGGGCTTGCCCACGTTGGCGTTCACGTTGAACTCGCGGGTAAGACGGTCGACAATGATTTCCAGATGCAGTTCGCCCATGCCGGCGATCAGGGTCTGGCCGGTTTCCTCGTCGCCCTTGACGCGGAAGGAAGGATCTTCCTTGGCCAGCTTGTTCAGGGCTGCGGACAGGGCGTCACGGTCGCTCTTGGTCTTGGGCTCGATGGCGACTTCGATAACCGGATCCGGGATGTGCAGGGACTCAAGGACAACCACGCGCTTTTCGTCGCAGAGGGTGTCACCGGTAGAGCAGTTCTTCAGGCCCACCAGAGCCACGATGTCACCTGCGCCGGCCCACTTGATGTCTTCGCGCTTGTTGGCGTGCATCTTCAGGATGCGGCCGATGCGCTCGCGCTTGCCGTTGTTGGCATTCATCACGCTCATGCCGCTTTCCAGGAAGCCGGAATAGATGCGGAAGAAGGAGAGATGGCCGATGAAGGGGTCGGAGAAGAGCTTGAACACCATGCCGCACAGAGGCTCGTTGTCGTCGCAGTGGCACTCGACGGTCTTGGTCTCGTCGTTGGGCAGGTGGCCAAGGACAGGCGGAATGTCTGCGGGCGAGGGCAGGTAGTCCACGATGGCGTCAAGCAGGGGCTGCACGCCCTTGTTGCGGAAGGCGGAGCCGCAGAGCACGGGCACCACGGAACGGTTGATGGTGGCCTTGCGCAGGCAGGAGGTGATCTCGGCCTCCGTGAGTTCCTCGCCGTTCAGGTACTTTTCGAGCAGGACCTCGTCCTCTTCTGCCACGGCTTCGAGCATGGCGTGGCGATGCTGCTCGTAGGCGTCCTGCAGTTCGGCGGGAACCGGACCGGTTGTGAAATCCATGCCCTTGGAGGACTTGTCATAGGTAATGGCCTGACCCCTGATGAGGTCCACTACACCTTCGAACTTGTCTTCTGCACCAATCGGGAGCTGCAGGGGCACGGGGGTTGCGCCAAGGCGATCGCGGATCATGTCCACGCAGCGATCGAAGTTGGCGCCGATGCGGTCCATCTTGTTCACGAAGCAGATGCGGGGAACATGGTAGGTGTCGGCCTGACGCCACACCGTTTCGGACTGGGGTTCCACGCCTGCCACTGCGTCGAAGACGCAGACAGCACCGTCGAGCACGCGCAGGGAGCGCTCCACCTCGATGGTAAAGTCCACGTGACCGGGGGTGTCGATGATGTTGATGCGGCAATCCTTCCAGAAGCAGGTTGTTGCTGCCGATGTAATGGTAATGCCGCGCTCCTGCTCCTGTTCCATCCAGTCCATGGTGGACTCGCCGTCATGGGTTTCGCCAATCTTGTGATTGACACCGGTGTAGAAGAGGATGCGTTCGGTTGTAGTTGTCTTGCCGGCGTCAATATGGGCCATAATGCCGATATTGCGCTCTTTGTCTATGCTCACG
>CALVGM010000198.1 GCA_944327095.1 uncultured Desulfovibrio sp.
AGGATGCGCAGGGCGTAGAGCGGACCACAGCAGGACTTGCAACCCTTTCCGCGCGAGTGAACAAGCTGGAAGAGATGCTCCTTGCCGAACAGGGGCAGCGCGAGGATCTCGCAAGAGCCCTTGCCCAGAAGACACAGGACGACAAGGCCTGGAAGGAGGCCTGGACAGAGGGTCAAGGCTCCGCAGACTGCGAGATCAGGGATACTCTGGCCAGCCTCGAGGCTCGTCTCGAGGCCTTGGGACAAAGGACAGCTTCCGGGGAAGGCGGGGATGCGCAGGCAGACGAGGCCCAGGCCAGTGATGGCGAACGTGTGGACAGCCAGGCAGAGGAAATACGCCAGCTGCGCACGGACCAGGACAGGACCAGGAGCGAACTTGAGGAAAGATGCGCCTATCTTGCCAGCCGCATGTCCGCGCTGGAAGCCCAGCTCGGAGAGGAGAACCTGGAAAGGGCAGCGGCAAGGGCCTGCCTGAAGGTGCTGCGCGAGGAAATAGCCGGCATTGTCCGGGGCGGCAAGGCCTGATCCGCCTGGCCCCAAAGCTCCAAGGGTTGTGCGGGCAGGAAGGGGCTTTTTGCCTTTTTGGCTCTTGTGTGCTAACAGCCGGCCTCGACGCAGTGCGTGGCCTTTTGCCCAACGCCTGCACAAACACAAAAAATTTCTCCCCTGCCCGTCACGGGCGCTTGGGGATACCATATCAAAAAAGAGGGCGGGGGTGCCTGCTTCCGTTCTTTTCCCGTCCGGCGTGATCCATGGTGGGTCATGGCCATTCCCCGTGGACGGGTTTCTTTTCTTTTCAAGGATACGCGAACATGCTGGACAAGGATCAGAAGGAAGCCCTGCAGGTGGCCAAGGAGCTCACGACCAAGCTCATTGAGGTCCGCTCGGTCTCGCAGAGCAATATTGCCGAGGTGTTCCCCGCCATCTTCAATGTGGTCTACACGACCATACTTACCGTTTCCAGGCCGGAAACACCGAGGAGGAGCTGAATCTTCCCATGAGCACCTCCATGAGCACCACTTCCGTCAGCGCGCACGATCAGGCCGTTTCCGGCATGTTCGGGCGCATAGCGCGTTTTTACGACCTGCTCAACCACGTCCTGTCCCTGGGCATAGACTGCTACTGGCGCAGGGTTCTCGCGCGCTCGGTCCTGCCTGGCGCGACCCATCGCTTCCTGGATCTGGCCGCCGGCACCCTGGACGTCTCCCTGGCTCTCAGAAAGCGCCATCCGGGCTACGAGGTCCTTGCCCTGGACTTCTGCTACCCCATGCTGGCCTGGGGACAGAAAAAACTCGCCCGTCGCGGGGAACGACGCGTCTTTCCCGTTGCCGCAGACGGCAAGCACCTGCCCTTGCCAGACAACAGCGTGGACAGCGTGACCATAGCCTTCGGCATACGCAACATCCTGCCCCGCCCGGAGGCGCTGCGGGAAATGTACCGCGTGCTCGCCCCTGGCGGCAGGGTCTGTATCCTCGAATTCGGCTCCGGCCGCGACCGCATCTGGGGCGGCCTCTACAATTTCTACCTGAACCGCGTCCTGCCGGGCATAGGCAGGCTGGTTTCCCGCGACCAGGGAGCCTACACCTATCTTGCCCGTACCATCCGCGAATTTCCCAGTGCCTTCGAGCTGGCCAGGGAAATGGAGGAGGCGGGCTTTGTGCGCGTGCACTACGAAAAGCTCACCTCGGGCATCGTCTGCCTGCACATGGGCGAGAAGGCCTACTGGGCGCAGTAGGCCTACAGGGCAGCCAGGGCGCAGATCCCCATGCCCATGAGCAGCGAGACAAGACCGCTTGCGCGCACGTACCCCTCGTGCCTGCGCGCCAGTTCCTCGCAGGCACGCTTCACAAGGCGCGGGAAACCCGCCCAGAGCATGCCCTCCAGCACAAAGGAAAGGCCAAGGGCCCGCACAAAGAGCGCCACATCGAAATTTTCCATACTTCCTCCTCGCAAGGCACAGGCAGCTGCAAGGAACCTTTGCCCCCCGCAACGGACAGGAAGCGACAATCCTCCAAGACAACTACCCGGACAATCAGGCTAACAGACAACAAAACGGATACAGACAACCATGATCACATTTGCTGAACTTGAATCGCGCAAGGCCCCCCTGGCCGTAGTAGGCCTTGGCTATGTGGGTCTGCCCCTGGCCGTGGCCTTCTCGAAGCACTTTGATGTCATAGGCTTCGACATTTCAAGTGCCCGCATCAGGGAACTTGAGGGCGGACACGATCACACCAACGAGGTGAGCGACGAGGGTCTTGCCCAGGCAAGCATACACTATACAGCCGACCCGGCGGAGCTGGCAAGGGCAGCGGTCATCATTGTGGCTGTGCCAACCCCCATTGACGAGCACCGCAACCCGGACCTCACCCCGGTTGTGGGCGCAAGCACAACAGTGGGCCAGAACATGCAAAAGGGGGCTGTCGTCTGCTTCGAGTCCACAGTGTATCCCGGGCTCACCGAGGAAGTCTGTGTCCCCCTGATGGAAAAGCACAGCGGTCTCACCCTTGGCACGGGCTTTACGGTGGGCTATTCGCCAGAGCGCATCAATCCTGGCGACAAGGTCCACACGCTCGAGACCATTACCAAGATCGTCTCCGGCTCAGACAGGGAGACTGCGGACCTTCTGGTGCAGATCTACGGCAGTGTCGTGAAGGCCGGCATCCACAGGGCCAGCTCCATCAAGGTGGCCGAGGCCGCCAAGGTCATCGAGAACACCCAGCGCGATCTGAACATCGCGCTCATGAACGAATTGTCCGTGATCTTCCACCTGCTTGGCATAGACACCCTTGAGGTGCTCGAGGCAGCTGGCACCAAGTGGAATTTCCTGCACTTTACGCCCGGTCTTGTGGGCGGCCACTGCATTGGCGTCGATCCCTACTACCTGACCTTCAAGGCCGAGGAGCTGGGCTACCACCCGGACGTCATCCTCTCTGGCCGCCGTATCAACGACTCCATGGGTCGCATAGCTGCCCAGCGCGTGGTCAAGGCCATGATCTGCAGGGGCAACGTGGTGCGCGGCGCGCGCGTTGGCGTGCTTGGCCTCACCTTCAAGGAAAACGTGCCTGACCTGCGCAACACCCGCGTAGTGGACATCATAGCCGAGCTGAAGGAATTCGGCATCGAGCCCATCGTGACCGACGCCGAGGCCTACCCGGACGAGGCCATGCGCCTCTACGGCCAGAAACTCGTGCCCCTGTCCGAGATGAAGGATCTCGACGCCCTCATCCTGGCCGTCCCCCACAAGGCCTACAGAGCCCTGGATCCCGCGACCATTGCCACCTTCTTCCGCAGCGGTGCCCAGCCCTTTGTCTTCGACATCAAGGGCTTCTTCGACAAGCAGGCCATGCTTGACGCAGGCATCGACTACAAGAGACTCTGATCAGGAAACCCTGTCAGGGAGCCTCTGCAAGAGCCTCCAAGAACGAGGCTTGACAACCCAAGTACCTTCGCTTTCCGGACCTCTCACACATGGCACTTCTTCTTCTCAAAGCCCGCATGGCCCTGGAGCTTCCGGCCATCAACAGGACCCTGGACACGCTCCTGCAGGAACTGCCGGAGCCGACGCGCGCGGCAGCCCGACACACGGTCAAGGCCGGGGGCAAGAGGCTGCGTCCCCTGCTCTGCCTCTTGTGCGCGCGCCTCATGGGCGCTGGCGCGGACGAGGGCCTCTACCGCCTTGCCTGCACCCTGGAAATGCTGCACGCGGCCACCCTCATGCACGACGATGTCATAGACAACGCCCCCCTGCGCAGGGGGAATCCGGCAGTCCACACTGTCGTTGGCAATACCGAGGCCATCCTGGCAGGCGACGCGCTGCTCTCCACAGCCAACGCCTGCGTGGCGCACTTCGGCAACCCGCGGCTGTGCGAAGTCTTCGCCAGGGCCACGGCCGAGACCGCGGCAGGCGAAATCCTCGAGCTCCACGCTATGCACAATCCCGGCCTCGAGGGGCACGAGTACCTTGCCATTATCCGCGGCAAGACAGCCTGCCTCATTCGCGCTGCCTGCGAGATGGGCGCCCTCTACGCCGGGGCGGACGAGCGCCGCGTGGCAGCCCTTGGCGCCTATGGCGAGGCCCTGGGCATGGCCTTTCAGATGGTGGACGACGCCCTGGACGTGGCCGACGAGGCCATCATCGGCAAGCCCACCGGCGGGGATCTGCGCGAGGGCAAGCTGACCCCGCCCCTGCAGCTCTACCGCAGCGGGCTTGACGAGGCCCAAAGGACGGACTTCAACGCCAAGTTCGCCAGCGCAGGCTTTACGGACGAGGAAGTTGCCTCCATATGCCGAAAAATCCGGGATCTGGGCCTTGACGACAGGGTTCGCGACATGGCCCAGGGCTACCTCGATCAGGGGCGCGAGGCCATAACTGCCCTGCCGGAGAGCGGGGAACTGGACGTTCTGCTTGAAATTCTCACCTATGTCCGCGATCGCAAAAAGTAGGGCAGCCTCCTTTTGCGGAATCCGCGACCATACAGTCTTGGGGCTGCGCTGCGCGTGCGAACCCCTGCCAACCAGGAGTCATTATGCTTTACCGCATTGAAATAGGTCCACGACCGGATCTTGCCGACATTCAGGGCCAAAGTACGGCCAGGGCCATAAAGAGCGCCCTGGGCGTGGAAATGGAGGCTGTCTGGCAGCTGAAAATCTTCACCGTGGACGGTCTTGAGGAAGGCGAGGTGCGCCGCCTTGTGGACGAAGGGATCTGACACGATCCCATTCTGCAGGTTGCCTCCCTCTCTCCCCTTCCCCTGCGCTCGCCAAAGCCCGACTGGTTTGTGGAAGTGGGCTTTCGTCCTGGCGTCACGGACAACGAGGCCCGCACGGCCAGGGACACGGCAGCCCTTGTGCTTGAGCGCGACAGGGAAGGCATACACGTGTACACGGCCGTGCAGTACCAGTTTGTCAGCGGCGACACGCCCCTGGCCCTTGAGGACGTGAAGGGCATAGCAGAGGATCAGCTGTGCAACGGCCTCATTCAGCGCTACCGCATCAAGAGCGCTGCCGAGTGGGAGGCAGAGCCCGGCTTTGCGCCCCAGGCAGCCAGGGTCACGGGCGAGGCCTCGAGCCAGGTGGACGTCATCGAGCTGTCCGCCATGGACGACGCCAAACTCATGGAAATGAGCCGCGCCAACACCTGGGCCCTGAACCTCACGGAAATGAAGGCCATACGCGATCACTTTGCTGGCGAGGCCGAGGCTGCGCGCAGGGCAAGGCTCGATCTGCCCGCCAACCCCACGGACCTCGAGATGGAGGTCATGGCCCAGACCTGGTCCGAGCACTGCAAGCACAAGATCTTTGCCTCGAAGGTCGCCTACGAGAACAGGGAGACAGGCAGAAAGGAAACGGTCAACAACCTCTACAAGACCTGCATCCGCGACACCACTGCCCGCATACGCGAGCAGCTCGGCGAGGAGGACTTCTGCCGCTCGGTCTTCAGCGACAACGCGGGCGTCATTGCCTTCTCGGACGAGTGGGACGCCTGCATCAAGGTGGAAACCCACAACTCTCCCTCTGCCCTTGACCCCTATGGCGGCGCGCTCACAGGCATCGTGGGCGTGAACCGCGATCCCATGGGCACGGGCATGGGCGCGAATCTGCTCTGCAACACCGACGTGTTCTGCTTTGCCTCCCCCTTCTACGACAAGGAGCTGCCCCCGCGCCTCCTGCATCCGCGCAGGGTGTTCGAGGGCGTGCGCTGCGGCGTGGAGCACGGCGGCAACAAGAGCGGCATCCCCACTGTCAACGGCTCCATTGTCTTTGACGAACGCTACCTCGGCAAGCCCCTGGTCTACTGCGGCACAGTAGGCATGCTCCCCACAAGGCTCAAGAACGGCCAGCCTGGCTGGAAGAAGAAGGCCGAAGTAGACGACTGCATTGTCATGGTGGGCGGCCGCATAGGCAAGGACGGCATACACGGCGCCACCTTCTCCTCCGAGGAACTCAACGAGAATTCCCCGGCCACTGCCGTGCAGATAGGCGACCCCATAACGCAGCGCAAGATGTACGACTTCATCATGCGCGCCCGCGACATGGGCCTCTACCACGCCATTACCGACAACGGCGCAGGCGGCCTTTCCTCCTCCGTGGGCGAAATGGCCGAGGACACGGGCGGCTGCGTGCTGGACATCTCCCTTGCCCCCCTGAAGTACGACGGCCTGCGTCCCTGGGAAATCCTTGTGTCCGAGGCCCAGGAGCGCATGACCCTGGCAGTGCCCAGGGAACATGTGACCTTCTTCTGCAAGATGGCCAGGGACATGGACGTGGAGGCCACTGTGCTCGGGCACTTCACGGATTCCGGCTACTTCGAGGTCCGCTACGGCGATCGCGTAGTGGGCTCCATTGACATGGGCTTCATGCACGACGGCGTGCCGCAGCTCTCCCTGAAGGCTGCCTGGGAACGTCCTGAGCACAAGGAGATCGCCCTTGACGCGGACAGCGTGGATCAGGGCAGCTTCCTCAAGACCATGCTCGGCCGCCTCAATATCTGCTCCAAGGAATACGTCGTGCGCCAGTACGACCACGAGGTCAAGGGCGGCAGCGTCATCAAGCCCCTGTGCGGCATCGAGCGCGACGCACCTGCAGACGCAGGCGTGCTGCGTCCCGTGCTCACCTCGGAGATGGGCCTTGTGATCTCCCACGGCATCTGCCCGCGCTACAGCGACTACGACACCTACTGGATGATGGCCAATGCCATGGACGAGGCCATCCGAAACGCTGTCTGCGTAGGCGGCAATCCGGACTTCATGGCCGGCGTGGACAACTTCTGCTGGTGCGATCCTGTGGAGAGCGAGCGCACCCCGGACGGCCAGTACAAGATGGCCCAGCTTGTGCGCGCCTGCACGGCCCTGCAGCACGTCTCCCTGGCCTTTGGCGTGCACTGCATTTCCGGCAAGGACAGCATGAAGAACGACTACATGAACGCGGGGATCAAGATTTCCATCCCGCCTACGGTCCTCTTCTCTGTCATAGGCGTCATCAACAACGTCATTGCCACCCAGACCTCGGACTTCAAGAAGAAGGGCCAGGCCATCTACATCATGGGCGCCACCAGGCGCGAGCTCGGCGGCTGCGAGGCTGCCCTGGAGCTTGGGCTTTCCGGCGGACAGGTTCCCACAGTGGATGCCCAGACAGCCCTGCCCCGCTACCGCGCCATACACGGCCTCATGGGACAGCGCGCCATCTCCGCCTGCCACGACTGCTCGGACGGCGGCCTGGCCGTGGCCCTGGCGGAAATGTGCATAGGCGGCCGCCTTGGCTGCGACATAGACCTCGACCGTGTGCCCGTGTGCGGCGCAGCTCCCATGTCCCTGACCGAACTGCTCTACTCCGAGTCCGCCAGCCGCATGATCGTCACTGTCAGGCCGGACATCACGCCCATCATGGACGTGCTCGGCCAGTGGCAGATCTGCCGCCGCATAGGCACAGTCACGGACGACGGCGTCATGACCGTGCGCAGCGGCACAAGCACGCTCATCAGCGAAAGTGTGGACGAGCTGGCCAACGCCTTCAAGAAGACGCTGGCCTGGTAGTCCCCGGCAATATATCTGCATAACAACGGGTCCGGGGGACGACTCCGGGCCCGTTCGGATTTTTTCGAACCTTCGTACAAACCCGGGCCAGACCTTCTCAAAAGCCTGTCCCTCCCCTTCACACTCAACTCAAAGACACAAGAAAGGAGGCGGCCCAGTGTCCCCTTGCCTGGGGACATGCCGATACCCCGAAATGAAAAAAACCTCCTGCTCCCTGGCGCCGGAAGGCTACCCCATCATATTCTTCACAGCCCTCGGCACCCTGGCCTTTGCCATGCTCGGCTGCTCGGTGATGACAGTCATCTTCCTTGTGCTGTGCTGGTTCTCCCTGAACTTCTTCCGCGATCCCGAACGCGTTGTTCCGAACGAGGCCCATGTGGCCGTGTCCCCTGCAGACGGGCGCGTTGTGAAGATAGAGCGCATGGAAGATCCCGTAAGCGGCGAGACGCGCCTTTGCGTGTGCGTTTTCATGAACCTCTTCAACGTGCACGTGAACCGCGCCCCTGTGGAAGGGACAGTCACGGCCATACAGTACTACCCAGGCAAGTTCTTCAACGCCTCCCTGGACAAGGCCTCCAAGGACAACGAGCGCTGCGCCTACCAGATGACGGATCCGGACGGCAAGACCTGGACCTTTGTGCAGATAGCAGGACTCATCGCCAGACGCATTGTCTGCCACACGGACCTTGGCGACACCCTGACAAGGGGTCAGCGCTTCGGCATGATCCGCTTTGGCTCGCGAGTTGACCTGTACCTGCCGGACGGCTATATTCCTGCTGTTTCTCTTGGCGACAGCGTGCTCGCTGGCCAGACCGTACTGGCCCGCCGCGTGTCCGACTAGGAGACACAGAAGACCTGCGAAATCGACAGGGGAGGACGCCCCTCCCCTGATACCCTTTCTGGAGAACACTGGCTGTGGCAGCAGAGCACAACTCACAATCCCGAACAGAAGATGTCCGGGACAACAGCGATGCCGGAGAAATCACGACTCGGGCTGAACAGGAGAATGCTCCCCACGGGCGCCTCGGGCGTCTGAGGGACAAGAGAGCTGTCTACCTTCTGCCCAACATGATCACCTGCACCAGCATGTTCTTCGGCTTTCTGTCGATCATCTGGGCCACGCAGGATCGCTTTTCCGACGCCTGTCTGGCCCTGCTGATCTCTGCCCTCATGGACGGTCTGGACGGCAAGGTGGCGCGACTCACCCACTCGGCAAGCGAGTTCGGGGTGCAGTTCGATTCCCTGGCCGACCTCGTGGCCTTTGGCCTGGCGCCGGCCGTCCTGGTGTGGAACTGGCAGCTCTCCGAGCTTGGCCGCCTGGGGGTGGCCATAGCCTTTATCTACGCGGCCTGCGGCGCCCTGCGCCTTGCCCGCTTCAACGTGAACGCCCACACGGGCAGCAAGCGTTTCTTCATTGGCCTGCCTATACCTGCGGCCTCCTGCACGCTTGTCTGCTTCACGTACTTTGCGCGCACCTTCGAAGACGTCATGCCCACCGCGATCCTTGTCGTCACGGCTGTGCTCACGCTCTCCATTGGTCTGCTCATGATCAGCAATGTGCGCTACTTCTCCTTCAAGGAGTACGACATTTTCCGCGCGCATCCCTACAGGGCGCTCACCTGCTTCCTGATCCTGCTGTCCCTGCTCTACAGCCAGCCGAAGATCTTCGGCTTCCTGTACTGCGCGCTCTACATTGCTTCCGGGCTGATCTATTCCTTCATTCTTCTTCCCAGGAATTCTCAAAGGCAGCTACTACGCACTTCGTCTTCCGACGAATAGTGTGTGGGAGCGGCGTGCCGC
>CALVGM010000199.1 GCA_944327095.1 uncultured Desulfovibrio sp.
GGCACCATCCTTTCCAGCGCAGTGGCCGGACAGAGCGTGGTGAGCGTGCTCTTCGACACGGACAAGCGCGATGTGGCAAGCGAGCTTGCCCACTACAACTACATGGCGCTTCCGGTCGTGGACTACCAGAACCACCTCATGGGCGTTGTGACCTACGACGATATCATGGACATCATGCACGAGGAGGCCAGCGCAGACATGCTCGGCATGGTCGGCGCAGACCCCGAGGAGACCATTGACACGCCCTGGCTTGAGAGCGTAGGCAAGCGCCTGCCCTGGCTGTGCGTGAACATGGTGAACTCCGCCCTGTCCGCCTCTGTTGTCTACAAGTTCGACGGCACCATCAGCCAGATGGCCGTGCTTGCCGTGCTCATGCCCATGGTCGCAAACCAGGGCGGCAACAGCGGCCAGCAAGCCCTGGCGGTCATGATCCGCCAGCTCGCCACGGACAGGTTCGATGTGCGCAAGGCCTGGATGGCCGTCCTGCGCGAAGCCAAGATAGGCATGCTCACGGGCTTTGTGATGGCCATACTGGCCACCCTTGGGGCCTGGATCTTCACCTCCAACCTCATAGTCGGCCTGGTCATGGGCGGAGCCCTCCTGTGCGACATGGTGCTTGGCGCGGTGGCCGGCGGCTCCATTCCCCTGGTCTTCCGCGCCATGGGCCGCGATCCTGCCCAGGCTTCGAGCATCTTCCTCACCACCATCACGGACGGCGCGGGCTTCTTCCTCTTCCTGGGCCTTGCGACCCTTTTCCTCTTCTCCTGACACATACAGCCAATCGGAACAAAATCCTCAACTCAGTCATGAACAGGGCTCTTGTCTTTGTCATCATAGCCACCCTCTTCTTCTCCAGCATGGAGATTGCTCTGAAGACCATAGCGGACAGTTTTTCCGCCATGCAGGTCAACATAACCCGCTTTCTTCTGGGCGGACTGGCCCTCATTCCCTTTGCCCTGCGGGATCTTCGGCGCGGCACCAACAGGATGACCCTGGCCTGCGTGGGTGAGCTCGCCCTCCTGGGCCTGCTTGGCATCGTGCTCAGCATGGGCTTTTATCAGCTTGCCGTGGAACTTGCCCCGGCAAGCGTGGTGGCTGTGCTTTTTTGCAGCAACACGGCCTTTGTGCTGCTCTTTGCCCACCTGTGCCTCAAAAATCCCATAGTGCGCAGCCAGATTCAGGCCATTGTGCTGGCCCTGGCCGGTGTGGTCTGCATTGTCATTCCCTTTGCAGGTTCCCTAAGCGCAAAGACTCTTGCCCTGGCCCTTGCGGCTCCGGTCACCTTTGCCCTCTATTCGGTGCTTTCCACGCCCATCTGCCGCAGGCATTCGGGTGTTGTGGTCACCTGCGCGACCTTTCTTCTGGGCTCCCTGGAGCTCATGGCCCTGGTCGCCCTGGCAAAGCTGACTCCATTGGGAGACTTTTTCGCTGCCCACGGTCTGGGCATGCTGGCCAGCGTGGACCTTCTGGGAGGCTACACGCCGGCAAGCTTTGTGGGCATGCTCTTTGTGGGCGTTGGCGTCTCAGGTGTGGGCTATGCCTGCTACTTCATGGCAGCAGAGGCAGCCTCGCCCTTCACGGCCTCCCTGGTCTTCTTCTTCAAGCCAGTGCTGGCGCCCATCCTTGCCTGGATCATTTTGGGAGACCACATTCCCTTCTCCATGGTGCTTGGCATTGCGCTCATTGTGTCCGGCTCCCTGTGCCTGCTTGTGGCCCGCATACGCGACATCAATCTTGTGCGCAGCTTCCACCACATGCACAAGGTCTACCACCACAGGCGCTGGAAGCACGACTACCGCGTGCGGCATTTCGAGCCCCATCTGCTTGTGGACATACACAGGTACGATCGCCTGCGCGAGCTGAAGGATCTCTTGGGCGAGGATAGGAAAGACCAGGACAGGAATCGGTAGGACCAGATCCAGGCCCTGCAAGGCACACAAAAAGGGACCGTGCCCGACACGCAGTCGGGCACGGTCCCTTTGTAGTATCTAAAGGCAAGGGTCTGCCTGTTTTTCATTGGCGGAGACGCATAGGGGTCGAACCTACCGCAGACCTCACAGCCTGCCACCAGTTTTGAAGACTGGGCGCCACACCGGTGACGAAACGTCCCCATGGGGATTGAGGTTTTCCCTCAGAAACCTACTTGTACGAGGCAAGAGGCAAAAAAGCAAGGGGGAAGCGCAAACAATTTTGGGGCAAGGTTCAAGGCCAGAGGGCCCTATTCCCCTTCCTTTTCGGCTTTTGCCTCCGAGAAGGGAAAGTCTGTGCGAAAGCCCTCGTAGGTACCATGCAGGACGTGCACGCCATTGGCGTCGTGTATGTCCACGTTGTAGACCACAATGTGCCTGCCCGTGCGTATGCACCTGGCCTCGGCAATCAGCGGCCCGTCCTTGCCGGGAGAAAGGAACTGCACGTTGGAGGAGAGTGTTACCGTGCCTGTGGGCTGCCCGAAGTTGGAGGCAGCACCAAAGGCTATGTCGCCAAGGGCAAAGAGTACGCCCCCGTGCGCAAAGCCCATGCCGTTGCAGGCCTTGTTCTCAATGGGCATGCTCACGCGGCTGTACTCGGGCGAGACTTCCTCGACCTTCATGTTGAACAGATGATAGACATTGTCCCATTTGGTAATGGCGAGTTCCTTGATGGCTTCTGACATGGCTCCCCCGTATTTGTGTCCTGCAGTGGCACCTCCTCTCAGGTGGCAGGATAGCCCTGCGGGATCCTGGGCAAAAAAGTGCCGGAGCACTGCACGAGGCTCCGGCAAAAAAAATGATCCGCCTTGAGGCAGGCTAGCAGCTTTCGACCTGCTGAATACCGTCGAGCTTCCAGGTGCCTGTTTCGTGCTGGCGCACAAAGTGCCAGATTTCGCGGGCGTTGGCCGGCTGGGCCTGGTTGGGATCCTCGCGCATGAGCACGTCGAAGTAGACCTGGGCCCTGTCCATGCTGCCGAATTCCTCAACGGAAATGAGATGGGCGTTGATGAGCACGATCTGGGTGTGGCTCGGGTTGGGATCTTCCTTGGCCTGGGCACGCAGCTCGTCAAGGACTGCGTCCGTGGCAAAGTTGGCTATGTCGCTGAGGTCGCGCTTGTCCCAGGAAGCCTGCATGCGGGTGTAGGCCATCTTGGCGCCGCGCAGGAAGTCCTCCACGTCAAAGCCTTCGGGAATGTTGGTCTGGTAGGAGGGCTCTGCGGAAGCGGCATTGTTGCTCGCAAGACCGGACCAGGCGTCCTGCACGCTGTTGCGCTGCATGCCTGCGTCATAGGTGGGCTGCTCTGTGTAGCTGCTGGCAGGGCCGTAGCCTGCAGCCTGGGCAGCGGGCTGGGAAGCGCGCTTTCTGCGCAGGAAGAAGATCACACCGCCAACAATGACCAGGAGCAGGAGAATGTCCATGAAGCCCACGCCCGAGAAGGCGCCGCCGCCAAGCAGGGAACCGATCAGGGTGCCTGCCAGAAGGCCGCCGAGCATGCCGCCGGCAAAGCCGCCAAACAGGCCGCGCTTGGACTGCTGGGCAGCTGTGGCTGCCTGGTTGGGAGCAGTCTGCTGCGCCCTTGGCTGTTGCATGGCCGGGGCCCTGGTGGGTGTGCGCATGGCAGGCTGGCTGCCAAAGGATCTGCCGCCACCCATGCGGGCCGCGTCGGAGTCAAGGGGCAGGGCAAGGCTCAGGGTGAAGACAAGGAAGAAGGCCGAGAGAAGAGCTGTGATTTTCTTGATCATGCGAGTTCTGCGTTGGTCACCTGCCCTGCTTGCGGGCGGTCGGGACGCAGCTCCTGTTATTTTCCCGTGGGTTAGTAAAGCAAGCGTGTGACAAATGTGTGAGTTGCCGTCTTGCCGGTTGTGGCTCATGGCCTCGGGCGAGTTTTTTGCCCAATGAAAATAAGGTCTGCAAGGGGAAAAGGCAAGGGCAGCGCAAAGTCCTGCAGAGGATCTGGGGCTTTGCGCACTACTTTTCCTGGGCGTCCACGTAGAGCCAGAAGAGCGTGCTTTCCCTCAGGGGGGAAGGCTGTCCGTCCGGGCCCTTCAGGGGCGCGCCCTGTCTTGTGGCCATGCAGCACCACCAGCCCGGCCTGTTCAGCACAATGGAGAAGGTGCCGTCCGGCAGGGCACGCAGGCTCATTTCCTCGTGCCAGGGCGTGGGCACAGAGGATTTTTCCGTATTGATGCGAAAGACCTTGATCTGCGCGTTTGCTTCGGGCTTGCCGTTCACAAGGACTTTTGCAGCGAAGAGGGCAGGGGAGAAGAGGCCAAAGGGGCGGACCAGGGGCACTATCTCGTGGCTCAGCCCCAGGGGCAGGTTCCAGCCCCAGTCCTCGCCGTACACCGGCACCATGGTCTTGACTATGTGGCGCTCGTAGCCTGCCTCGGACTGGGACCACCAGGGCTGGGTCTCTATGACAAACTGGTAGAGGCCCGGCCTGTCCAGGCCCACGTTGGCGCCCCAGGCTTTCTGGTTCAGGTAGCGGATTTCCTCGATGTCTCCCAGACGGTCCTCGCGTCTGGCCGGGCGTTCGGGATGTTCCGCGTCCTTGTCAAAGCGGTAGATGGTAAAGATGCGCGGCGGA
>CALVGM010000200.1 GCA_944327095.1 uncultured Desulfovibrio sp.
GGCAGCGGCAGGGAGCTGCTCTTCGCCTATGCCCTGGACATCACCCACATGCACGAGCTGCAGGAACACACAAGGCAGCTTGCCGTGCAAAGCCGTCTCGATCCCCTCACAGGCATTGCCAACCGCCAGGCTGCCGAAAACGACATAGCCCACTACCTGCACGTGCAGCCGGAGGAGGAAAGCAGCCTGCTCCTCATTCTGGACATCGACTACTTCAAGCGCTTCAACGACAACTACGGCCACGAGGTTGGCGACAAGGTCCTGGCCTTTGTGGCCAAAACCCTGCGGACCACCTTCCGCAAGGAGGACGTGGTCGGGCGCTGGGGCGGAGACGAATTTCTGCTCTTTCTCGCCAACGTCCACTCCATGGAGGCTGTGATCGAACGCCTGCGCACAATGTGCGCAAGCCTTGGCAGGTTCGAGGCAGACGGTCTGCAGCTTCCCATTGAGCTGAGCATTGGCGGAGCCCTTGCCACCGGCAGGGAAGGCTGCGTGCAGGAGCTCTTCCGCCTGGCGGATACAGCCCTCTACACAGTGAAACGGGAAGGCCGCAACGGCTTTGTCTACTTCACGGGCTCCTACGTGCGGGCCTTCTAACCGCAAAAAGCGCTCCCGGCCAGATCCCGCAAGGGGCCTGGCCAGGCTTTTTGCGCGCCCATGCAGGTCCTTGCAAACCAGGGATCCCCAGGCCTGCCATGCCCGTCTCAGGCCCCATGGCCCTCGTCCTCGAAACGCGAGCAAAAGACCATGGTGCAGTCGAGCATTTCGCGCAGCGCTGGCGAAAGATGCGCGCCGGATTCCGCAAAAAGGGCCTCGGTGGGCACATTGTCCGTGATTTTGCCCTGGTCGAGCACAAGGATGCGCTCGCAGATGAGGGAGGCCAGCTGTATGTCGTGGGTAATAAAGAGGCATGCCATGTCTTTTGCCTGCCCGCGCAGCAGCTCGGCCATGCCTGCCTGCAACGAGACGTCCAGGGAGCTCAGGGCCTCGTCCAGGACCAAAAGCCGCGGCCGCGAGGCAAAGGCGCGCGCAAGGCACACGCGCTGTATCTGCCCTCCGGAAAGCTCAAGGCAGCGCCTGTCCGCAAGGCTTTCCGCAAGGCCCACCCTCGCCAGAAGCTCTGCCACGCAAGGACTGTCCTCTCCATTCCGTTTCCCGCAGGCTTCCAGGCCCTCTGCCACGCATTCTTCCACCGTAAAGACAGGGTTTACGGACGTGACGTAGTCCTGGAAGACCACGGCCATGCCTCCGCGGTTGGCAGCGCGCCAGGCGCGCAGTTCCTGCCCCTCAATAAGGATGCGTCCGCCATCGGGCTTCTCAAGGCCCAGAAGCAGGCGTGCAAGCGTGCTCTTGCCGCTGCCGCTTGCGCCCAGAAGGCCCGTGACACAGCCCAGGCGAAGTTCGAAACTCACGTCCTCAAGGACGCGCACCTTCTTGCGCAGGCCGCGTGCGTACCTCTTTTGGACATGGCTTACGCTCACAAAGACCTTGTCCATCACTCTCCCCCGTGGCGCGCAAAACGCGCGAAGCGCGCGGAAAGGGCCTTGCGCGTGCGCACAAGATAGCGCGTGTACTCGTGCCGCGGGGCGTTGAGCACAGTCCTGGCGCAGCCATATTCCACGCAGCGTCCGCCCTGCAGGACAAGGATTGTGTCCGCCATCGTCTGCACGGCTCCAAGGTCGTGGGACACCAGGATCAATGCCGTGCCCTGCTCTGTCACAAGACCTTTCAGGGCCAGCAAGACATCGCGCCGGCTCTTGGCGTCCAGGGCCGTGGTGGGCTCGTCCGCCACCACCAGGCGCGAGCCAAGGCCAAGACTTGTGGCAGTCATGCAGCGCTGCAGCATGCCCCCGGAAAGCTCGTGGGGGTAGCATTGGGCAACCCTTGGGGGAAGGTTCACGCGTTCAAGGACCGTGCGCACCAAATCGTGCGCTGCCCTTTTGCCAAGGCCCAGCCTGTCGCAAAAAAAGGCAGCCATCTGCGTGCCCAGGGTGAGCAGCGGGTCAAAGGCCGTCATGGCCTGCTGCGTCACAAGACTTGTGTCCCTGCCCCGCAGGGAGCGCCTCTCCCTGTCCGTCATGGCCAGCACATCCTGGCCTTCGAAAAGAACCTGGCCGCTTGCCGCAAGGCCTCTTGGCAAAAGGGCCAAAAGCGCGCGGCACAAGAGCGTCTTGCCGGAGCCCGACTCCCCCACTATGCCAAGGCAGGACCCTGCCGCCACAGCAAGGCTTACCCTGTCCACAAGAACGCGGCCCGAATCCTTCACGCGCACGCTCACCTGCCTGGCAACAAGCAGGGGAGAGCCCGGCAGGGCCCTTTCCTCATGGCCCCCAGGGGCATGGCTTGTCTCGGGAGTGATCACGGTCTTTCTCCGGGCTGCGGCAAGGTACGCCAGGGATCCAGGGCGTCGCGCAGGGCGTCCCCAAGGAAGTTGAAGGCAGCCACCACAAGCAGTATGGCAAGGCCCGGGGGCAGCATCTGCCAGGGGTGCAAAATCATGACCTCGCGCGCCTCCCCAAGCATGGTGCCCCATTCCGGCACAGGCGGCTGCACCCCAAGGCCCAGAAAGGAGAGGGCCGAGATCATGAGCAGCACAGAGGCGCAGTCCAGGGTGGCCAGCACGGCTATCTCGCCAGACGCGCAGGGCAAGATGTGGCGCACAAGAATGTGGGTGCGCGAAAAGCCGGCCACGCGAGCGTAGGCCACGTAGTTCATGTCCCGGAATCCGAGGGTCAGGGAGCGCGCCACGCGCGCGTACCAGGGCCAGCGGCAAAGCACGCAGGCCCAAAAGGCGTTTTCCATGCCTGGGCCTGCCATGCCCACCAGGGCCAGCACCAGGACCTCGGAGGGAAAGGACATGAGCACTTCGGTCACGCGCATGACAAGGCTGTCGAAAAGCCCCCTGAAGGTGCCAGCCGCAAGGCCCAGCAGGGAGCCAATCCCCACTGTGGCCAGCATGACGCACAGGGCAAGGCCCATGCTGGTCCTGGCCCCGTAGAGCAGACGCGCCAGAATATCCCTGCCAAGGGAGTCCGTACCCAGAAGATGCTCTGCCGTACAGGGGCCAAGCCTGTTCTTCATGTCCACTGCCAGGGGATCGTGGGCGGACAAAAGGGGCGCGAAAAGCCCGGCCGCAAGCACAAGGCACAGGAAGATCAGGGATGCCATGCCCACCTTGTTGCGCCAAAGAGCGCGCCAGATTCCTCTCGCGCGCCTCATCGTGCCCTGCCTCCCTTTCCGATGCGTGGGTCCACAAGGCCTGCCACCACTTCCATGAACAGATTGAAGAGCACAAAGCAAAGGCCCATGAAGAGGACATAGGCCTGTATGACGGGCAGGTCGCGGTTGAAGATGGCCGTGACACACAATCTTCCAAGGCCTGGCCAGGCAAAGACGCATTCCACCACAAAGGCCCCTGCCAAAAGCTTGGGAATGGTCATGCCAAGGGTCGCCAGGGTGGACTGCAGGGAATTGCGCACAATCTGCCCAAGGATGGCCAGCCGCGATCTGCCCTGGGCTTTGGCGTAGAGCACAAAGTCCTGCTGCGCTGTGGCCAGCATGCTCGCGCGCAAGAGACGCGTGTAGGTGGCAAGGGACGGCAGGGCCAGGGTCAGGGCTGGCAGGATGAAGGACGTGCCCCCGGAAAGCCCTCCCGTGGGGAGCAGGTTCAGATGCACGGCAAAAAGCCAGATGAACAGGAGACCTGCCCAGAAGGAAGGCGTTGCCGAGCCCAGGAAGATCAGGCCGCGCAGGACAATGTCCAGCGGCCTTCCCGCGCTCGCAAAGCACAGGATTGCGCAGGGGATGCCAAGGCCCAGCACAATGAGGGTGGCAAAACCTGCCAGGGCCAATGTGGGCGGCAGGGCGCGCAGCATCTCGTCTGTGACAGGTCTGTGGGTCACAAAGCTTGTGCCAAGATCTCCCTGCAGTGCCCGGAAAAGCCACACGCAGTAGCGCTCCCAAAAGGGCTTGTCCAGGCCAAGCTCGTGGCGGGTCTCTTCGATGAGCTCTGGCGTAGGCGTGATGTCGTTGACGCGCAGAGCCACCTCGGCCGGATCCGAGGGGCTTGCGGCCGCAAGACAGAAGGCCAGAAAGGAGATGGCCAAAAGCAGGGGGATGAGCGCCAAAAGGCGTCGCAGCACAAGACCGGGCATGTCGATATTTTCATCCTTGTCGCGCGGAAAGGGAAGCCGGGATCTACCTGGCCAAAGTGCCTGTTTCACCTGCCAGGCGCATCTTCTCGAAGGGGATTTCGTACTGCGAAAGCCCGAAGCTCACGCCCTCAAGGTTCTTGTTGTACACAGCCCTGGTGCGCGAGTAGGAAATGGGGATGTACACGCACTCCATGTGCACGTAGGTGAGGATGTCCCTGTACAGGGCCTTGCGGACCTCTTCGTCCTGTTCTGTCATGAGTCTTGTTATCTGCGCGTCCAGCCAGTCCTTGCGCTCAAGGCCAAGCTGGGCCTGGTAGTCCCCGTGGGCAGGGATGCGCCAGGAGGAGACGTAGGACTGCGGATCGTAGGGTGTGCCCCAGGAAAGCGAGTACTGCAGCTCGAAGTCCCCGGACTTTTGCCTGTCCAAAAAGGCCTGCTTTTCCTCGCCCAAAAGCCGCACCTCTATGCCAAGGTCCCTCAGGTTGGCCTGCAGAAATTCCCCAATGCTTCGTTCCTGGGCGTTGCTGGCGTTGTAGGCAAGACGCACGCTTGCCCGCTCGCTCCCCTTGTGGCGCACACCGTCCGGCCCCATGACCCAGCCTGCCGCATCGAGCAGGCGCGCTGCCCTTTGGGGATCGTGGGCGCGCACTTCCAATGGCACATCGCAGTAGCGCACCCTGGGCGAGAGCAGCGTGTCCGCCCTGGTCTCGCTGCCCTTGAGAAGGCCGTCCACAATGGCCTGCCTGTCTACGGCGTACTGCAGGGCCAGGCGCACCGTACGCTCCCTGGTAAAGGGCTGGTGGGCATTGACAAGGATGGCCCGCGAGGCAATGGGCTGGCTCTGGGCAGTGGCAAAGCGTCCCGTGGCCTTCAGGGCCTCGAAGTTGTCTATGCTGAACATGTCGCCGTCCGCGCCAAAGACCAGGTCAATCTCCCCCTTTTGCAGGCCAAGGATAATGGCCTGATGGTCCGGCACAACCTTCCAGCGCACGAAATCAAGCTTGGGTTTTGCGCCCCAGTAGTCCCTGTTGGCCGCAAAGAGCGCGTACTCCCCAAGCCTGTGCTCCTTGAGGATCCAGGGGCCTGTGCCCACAAGGCCCTTCACGCCCCTGGCTGTGCCGCCGTCCACAAAGCATTTGGGGGAAAGAAAGCGAAAGGGGCGCGCAAGGCCAAGCTCCACCAGAGTGGGATAGTAGGGATGGGCAAGCGTGAGGCGCACCGTGTACCTGTCCAGGGCCTCGCAGCCTGTGATCTCGTTTGCCAGGTCAAGCCAGGCGTGGCGCTGCCTGTTGGCAAGCACAGCCATGATGTTGAGGCGCACGGCCTCGGCGTCAAAGGGGGTACCGTCCGTAAAGCGCACGTCCTGGCGCAAATGGAAGGTGTACACCTTGCCGTCCTGGGAGATCTCCCAGTCTGTGGCAAGCCAGGGCTGCACACCGGAGGCCGTGTTCACCACCAGGGGCTCGAAGACCATGCCCTGGGCAGCCATTTCCCCTCCGTAGAGATGGGGGTTGATGTCGCGTATGTCCTTGGTGCTGGCGTAGACAATGCCGCGCCCTTTTTGCGCGTCGGCCCTGTCCCCGCCAGCATCCCCTTCGGCCCCGTCAAGGCACGCGGAGCACAAGAGGGCCAGCGCAAGCGCGAACAGAAGCGGGAGCAGGGACAAGGGATGCCTGGTCTGCATGGGAGTCCTCGCAGGATGAAATGTTTTGGTGGAGTTTTTTTTTCGTGACAGCCGGGCAAAAAATCGCTATCAGCTGTGTGGGTAGCACGAATTTTTTATTCGTGTTACCATCCTGCTTCTAGCACAGGCCTTGCGCGATTGCAACGCGAGCGCAAAAGATTTTTTATGCCGGCCACTTGCGCAAGGTCTTCGGAACAACTCTCCACCACTCCCGGCACACAGGCAAACGTCATGGACAATACGGCACACGCATACACCGAGACCACGGGACAGGCAATGTCCGCTCTCGAGAGCATACGCAGCTACTGGAACACCCGCTCCAGGGGCTATTCCCGCAAGATCAGGATGGAGCTTGAGGAAAGCGAGGCCTGGCTTGCCCGCCTTGCAGCCTATCTTGCGCCTGACAGGAGGATGCATATTCTCGACATTGGCTGTGGCCCAGGCTTTTTCTCCCTGCTTCTGGCTCGCCTCGGGCACGCTGTCACGGCCTTTGACTACGCCGAGGACATGCTGGCTCAGGCACAGGAAAACGCGCGGCGCTATGGCGTGCACGTAGAGCTTCGCCAGGGGGATGCGCAGGACCTGCCCTTTGCGGACGAGAGCTTTGATCTCATTGTCTCCCGCAACCTGACCTGGAACATGGAGCAGCCCGCACAGGCCTATGCCGAGTGGCTGCGCGTTCTGAAAAGCGGCGCACGCCTTGTGAACTTCGACGGCAACCACTACCGCTACCTCTTTAATCCCCTCTACGCGGAGGAAAGGCAGCGCGTAGACGATGCTGCCCACTCTCCCCAGATGATGCAAGGTGTAGACCCCTCGCGCATGGAAAACATAGCGCGCTTTTTGCCCTTGAGCCGCGAGGACAGGCCCGAGTGGGACATCCGCGTCCTTGGGGAACTAGGCGCAACGGACATCAGCGTGAGCGAGGAAAGGCGCGCCACAGGCATTGCCGGACGGGACATCGTGACTGCCTTTTGCGTAACTGCCCGCAGGGCATAGGACTCAGGGTTGCGGGGTTGCCTCGCGCCCCCAAAAGAAAGCTTTGGCCTGGACAACGTGTTGCTTGCGTTGCCCAGGCCCTTGCATTTTGGACGCCTGTTTCGAGTGCTGCCTATGGGAATGGCCCACAATTGTGAAGGAGTGGTCAATCCACGGCAGGTGAGCCATTGTTTCCTGAAAAAATACGTCCGCTACAGATAGTCTTTTCTCCTGCGGCGCATCTTGCCTTGAGGCAGACAAGGCTGGCGAGCAGCCACGTGGCCTCTTCACACATCGTTTACGCATAGAAGATCTATCATACTTATAAGAATATAGCAACGGTCGTGAGCGCAAGAGGTGCTATTTCTGTAACTATCTGAAAATACTGCTTTTGTTTCTTGTAAACCTTGTGAGATGGTTCATGGAACAATTTCAATGGGTTATGAGTGTCATGGATAGTGTTTTGGGGATGGCTGGCACAAATCGGCACCAAAAGAGCGGAGACGGTTAAAAATGGGCATCCAAGTGATTGACACATTTGGGCTTTTTGAGGATACTCTTGCACAGACCTCTGGAGCCAGAGGGGTTACGACCGTTTTCCGCACGTGCCTGGTTGACCAGTTGCTTGCACAGACCTCTGGAGCCAGAGGGGTTACGACTCAACTTCCATGGCGGATATGCGACAGTAGGTCTTGCACAGACCTCTGGAGCCAGAGGGGTTACGACCTATAACCCGTTCGCTAGGGTCATAGATATACTTGCACAGACCTCTGGAGCCAGAGGGGTTACGACTTGAATTCCTTTGCCGCCAGGTTACAAGCCTCTCTTGCACAGACCTCTGGAGCCAGAGGGGTTACGACACCACTTCCGGCACTTCGGGCTGGAAACGGATACTCGCACAGACCTCTGGAACCAGAGGGGTTACGACCCTATCTGCTTGAGTTTGACGATGTGTGTTGCCACTTGCATAGACCTCTGGAGCCAGAGGGGTTACGACCAATATTGAGCACATTACCGAGAAGATTATTATACTTGCACAGACTTCTGGAGCCAGAGGGGGTTACGACCATGACAGCGCGTGCCATACGCTCCTGGCTTGCCTGCACGGACCTTCGGTACCGAGGGGGTTACGACACCATGTGAACATAGCCACCTCCTTTTTTAGTCCTGCACGGACCTTCGGATCCGAGGGGTTACGACCGTCGGTGTCACTTTCCGCCTCTATCCCCGCTACTCGCACAGACCTCTGGAGCCAGAGGGGACACAACTTGAACTGAGTGGCTCCCGCCACGCCTTAGGAACCGTCTGGGAATAACTCACTTGATTTCTCTTCTGTGCCAGCTCAGATGCCGCTTCAGAAGCGGATGACCAAGTTCAGAAGAAGAGAAGTTATTTGTGGCCAATTCCTTAGCTCCGCACTCCTTCGACCTCCATCCACACCAATTTTGGCTCTCGGGGGTATTTGTGGGTGAGCTACTCCCTCTCATTGCCCCTCTCCATCAAGCACCGTTTGCATCTCTGAAGTTAGCCACCCCAGTCTAGGGTGAAAAGGCGTATTCAGAATTTGTCAATAATACTTGCAAGTTGGATTTTGAGGCGTCTGCAACGCTGCCTCCAAGATCCTCAAGCCAATGTCTCAATGGAGCGAGCAATTTGAGTTCCCCACTGAAAGCCACGATGAGCCCAAAAAACTGACCCGATCCGGGACACTGTCCCTTTCTTGCAAAGGCACCATGACCCACCTCCATGGAACTTTCTCGCCTGCCTGTTGTGCGTAGAGAGCACAAAAGGCAGGTACTTTTTTCATGTGTCCGCCCAAGACAGGAACAAGCGTTCATATTGCCGGGGCCAGTCTTTTCGGGTATATCCGCAAGCCTCAATCTCCCCCTGCTCCCGTAGCAGGCCGCAAACATACACCATGAGGAGACAACGTGGCCCCGTACAAGCCAAGCAACCAGCGCCCCTCTTCCGACAGGCGGGGATCGTATGCCCGCAAGGCACAGCCCTTTAACTACCTGGGCCAGACAGGCCCGCAAGAACATGCCAGACAGGGCAGGCAGCCTGCGGAAAGAGAGCGCCCCCTTGCGGACAGGCAGGCCGGGGACGAGACAGCGGGCACAGGCCTGCGTCTCAACAGGTTTTTGGCAGGCACGGGTCTTTGCTCGCGCAGGAAGGCCGACGAGCTCATAGCCCAGGGTCGAGTCACCATAAACGGTCGTGCTGCCCAGGCAGGCGATCGCGTACTGCCCCAGGACACGGTCCGCGTGGACGGCGAGGTTTTGAAGAGCGAGGACGAAAAGATCGTCCTCATGCTGCACAAGCCTGTGGAAGTGGTGTCCACAGCGCATGATCCCCAGGGCCGCAGGACAGTTCTCGATTTTGTCCCGCAGCGGTACAGCCATTTGCGCCTTTTTCCCGTAGGACGCCTCGACTACTACTCCGAGGGGCTCATACTGCTTACCAACGACGGCGCCCTTGCCCAGCGCCTCATGCACCCAAGCCACTCCCAGCGCAAGGTCTACCAGGTTCTTGTGCGCGGCAAAGTCACCGAGGCTGCTCTCTCCCGCATGCGCCAGGGCATGACCCTTGCCGAGGGCGACGTGACTGCTCCGGCCAGCGTTGTGGCCACAAGTCACGACAGGGGCACATTGCTCACCATTACCCTGCGCCAGGGCCTGAACCGCCAGATCCGCCGCATGTGCCGCGACACAAACCTGACAGTGCTCAGGCTCAAGCGCGTGGCCGAGGCAGGCCTTGAACTTGGCAACCTTCCCCCCGGAGAGACAAGGAAGCTGTCTTTTGCAGAGGTGGCGGCCCTTTGGGAAGAGCGTCCGGCAGACCATGGGACAGGCCTCAGGGCAGAACAGCACGCAGGCCATCGCAGGGACAGCCAGGCAAATCACAGGGCAGATCACAAAAATGCCCACAGGGAGGCCCGGCCCCAAAACCGGGCGTTCGAAGGCTCCGACAAAGGCAAGGGGGGCCAGCTCCCTTGCACAGAATCGGTCACTACGTCCACATCCTCCCACGATCACAGGCCAAGACGCCGATATCATTGATATCTTGAATTTGCCACCAAGCTTTGCTACTGTGCTTTTCCCCCATCTTGGGGGATATCTTTTTTTCGAGGGGGACAGGAGAGTGGCACGAGAAAGTCTCGGCTCACGCATGGGCTTCATACTGGTTGCGGCAGGATGCGCCATAGGTCTTGGCAATGTCTGGCGTTTTCCCTACATAACCGGAGCCTACGGCGGGGCCTGGTTCGTGATCATCTTTCTCTTGTGCCTGCTTGCGGTCATCCCCATCATGGTGGCGGAGTTCGCCATTGGCAGGGCCTCGCAAAGAAATCTCGGCGGCGCCTTCCGCGTCCTTGAACCCAAGGGCACGCACTGGCACAGGTTTGGCTGGATCTCCCTTGTGGGCTGCTACCTTCTGCTCATGTACTACACAGTGATCACAGGCTGGCTCCTCCTCTACTGCTGGCACATGATCACAGGCACCTTCTCGGGCATGAGCCCAGAGGGCGTGCAGGCCTTCTTTGCCTCCACCCTGGCCTCGCCAGGGGCCATGATCCTCGGCACCACCCTTTCCGTGGGCTTTGGCTTTGTGGTGTGCTGGCTTGGCCTGCAGGCAGGCGTCGAGCGCGTGGTGAAGATCCTCATGGCAGGCCTCTTCCTCATTCTCACGGCCCTTGTGATCAAGTGCCTGACCCTTGAGGGCGCTGGTGATGGCGTGCGCTTCTTCCTCATGCCCAACCCCGAACGCATGCGGGAAACGGGCTTCTTGCCCATTGTCTCCGCTGCCCTCACCCAGGCCTTCTTCTCCCTGTCCGTGGGCATTGGCTCCATGACGGTCTTTGGCAGCTATCTCAAGCGCGAGCGCTCCCTCTTTGGCGAGGCGCTCATCATCGCCTCCCTCAACTTCCTGGTCTCCCTTCTGGCCGGCCTTGTGATCTTTCCGGCCTGCTTTACCTACAACGTCGAGCCTGCCGCCGGCCCCGGCCTTGTCTTTGTCTCCTTGCCCAACATCTTTGCCAGCATGGCAGGCGGCGTGTTCTGGGGCACCCTCTTCTTTGTCTTCTTGAGCTTTGCGGCAGTCACCACGGTCATAGGCGTGTTCGAGAACCTGGTGAGCTTTTGCATGGACATCTTCGGCCTCGGCAGAAAGAAGTCCGCTGTGGTCAACGGCGTCTGCCTGTGGCTTCTCTCCCTGCCCTGCGCCCTGGGCTTCAACGTCTGGTCCTCCTTCCAGCCCTTTGGCCCCGGCTCCAGCGTGCTGGACCTGGAGGACTTCGTGCTCTCCAACAACCTTCTGCCCTTTGGCGCGACCTTGCTTGTGCTGTTCTGTTCCCTGCGCTGCGGCTGGGGCTGGCAGGGCTTCGAGGCCGAGACCAACGCAGGCTCGGGCCTCAAGATGCACAGGGGCCTGCGCCTCTACCTGCGCTGGATACTGCCGGCCATCATCCTCTTCCTCTTTGTGGTGGGCTACGTGGACAAGTTTTCCAGGTAGTGCCGCGCCAACTTGCCATGGACAGCAAGCTTCCGTCTCCCTCGAGCAAGGGCCTGTGGGCCATAGTCGATTGCAACAACTTCTTTGCCTCCTGCGAGACGCTCTTTCGTCCGGACCTCAGGGGCAAGCCCCTGGTGGTGCTCTCGAGCAACGACGGCTGCGTCATAGCCCGCTCCGCGGAAGCCAAGTCCCTGGGCATCAGGATGGGCGTGCCGGCCTTTCAGCTGAAGGCCCTGTTCGAGGCCAACCACGTGGAGGTCTTTTCCTCCAACTTCCGCCTCTACTCCGAGGTCTCGCGCAGGGTCATGGAGGTTCTGGCCCACTTTTGCCCAAGGGTCGAGCAGTACAGCATCGACGAGGCCTTTCTCTACCTGGACGGCGTCCTTGAGGCCTGCAGCGCGGAGTTATGCCCCTACCTCATTGATCGCGTGCTCCACTACGCGGGCGTGCCCGTGTCCATAGGCCTTGCCCGCACCCGCACCCTTGCCAAGCTCGCAAGCCACATAGCCAAGAAGCGGCGCTGCGGAACCTTTTCCCTTGCCCTGGACGAAAAGCGCACAGTGGAGCTGCTCTCCGGCATACGGGTGGAGGAGATCTGGGGCATTGGTCGCCGCCTTGCCAAAAGGCTGCCCATGCAGGGCATAGAGACAGCGGCCCAGCTGCGCGCGGCCGATCCCTTTCGCATGCAAAAGCTCTACAGCGTGCACCTGTTCAACACCATCCTGGAGCTGCGCGGCGTGCCCATGATCGACGTGGGCGCAGGCAGCCAGCGCAGAACACTGGCTGCCTCGAGATCCTTTGGCAACAGGGTGACGGACCTTGCGGATTTGCGCGAGGCAGTGGCCACCTTCACGGGCCAGGCCCTGAGAAGGCTGCGCAGCGAGGGCCTTGTGGCGCGCTGCATCGAGGTGCGCATACGCACCTCCTACTTTGGCAGGGTGGAGTTTTTCGAGCGCAAGAGCGAGGAGTATCTCGAGCGCTATTCCGCGGACACCATAGCCTTCACCCAGGCGGCCATGCGCTGCCTTGAGCGCATCTACGAACCTGGGCACCCCTACGCCAAGGCAGGCGTTCTGATCACCGACGTGAAAAGCCCGGATCAGGTGCAGCGCAGCCTGCTGGACATGGAGGGCAACAGGGAGGAGGAACGCAGGACCAGACTCATGGCTGTCATGGACAGCATCAACGCCCGCTGCGCCCCCGGGGACGCGCGCCTCAGGCTGGCCAGCGAGGGCTGCAACAAGAACGCGCCCTGGCGTACCCTCAAGACCCGCAAAAGCCCGGATCGCGAGTTTCACTGGGAAGCAATAGCCGAGGAGCCAGGCGATGGCCCCCTGAAGGCCGCAAGAGCCAGAAAGAGCTTTCCACCGCCCAACGAGATGTAGAGACAAAAACGCGCAGGCAGACTCTGCCGGGCGCAAAGCCCCCCTGGAACAGGCACGCTCCCGAACTTAAGGCTTTTCCATGTCCCGGCCTGGGAGAAGCCCCTCGGGAAGGCTGCCGGGCAGGAGGCAGGGCATGTGGATTTGGGCCAGCATAAAGACGCAAGGTCCGCTCCAGGGATTTGCCCCTGCGGCACATTGTGCGCCAAAAATCTGGACAAGGGGGCTGTCGGCAGGCAGTGCACTGCACTCTCGTTCTGTCGCCCCTGCCTCTTTGAACAGGGCGTCGTCTCCTGCGTACCCTTTGGGCGCAGGACATGTTCCGGACCATGGGCCAGTCCCCGAAGGCTTGGCCTGCGGCAAACCATCTGCGGGCATCGGATTGGACATCCGCGGCCGGAACAACTACAACGATACGGCAAATTTCCATTCTGGAGGGTATATGGAAGACTTTCTCATAGGCATACTGACGCCCATCAACAACTTTGTCTGGGGCCCGGTCATGCTGGTCATGCTGGTCGGCACAGGCCTGTACCTCAATGTCGGCCTCAAGTTCTTTCCCTTTCGCAACTGGCCAAGTGCCTACAAGTGCCTGTGGCAGGGACGCCAGCATCAGTCCGAGCACGGGGAGATTTCTCCCTGGAACGCCCTCATGACAGCCATTGCCGCGGACATTGGCACAGGCAACATTGTGGGTGTGGCCACGGCCATTGCCATTGGCGGCCCGGGCGCCCTGTTCTGGATGTGGATGACAGCCCTGGTGGGCATGATGACCAAGTTCTGCGAGGTCATGCTGTCCGTGAAGTACAGGGAGAAGACGCCTGCCGGCAACTGGGTTGGCGGGGCCATGTACTTCATCAAGAACGGCCTTGGCCCCCGCTGGAAGTGGCTGGCCACGGCCTTCGCCATCTTCGGGGCCTGCGCCTGCATAGGCACCGGCGCCATGGTGCAGTCCAACGCCATTTCCGGGAACCTGCAGTCCTCCTTCGGCATACCCTCCTGGCTTGTGGCCCTGGTGCTGCTTGTTCTCGCTGCCATGGTCCTGCTTGGCGGCGTTAAGCGCATAGGCTCGCTTTCCGGCAGGCTCGTGCCCTTCATGGCCCTGTTCTACATTGTGCTGTGCCTTGTCATCATCGTGATGCACATCGAGCTTGTGCCCTCGGTCTTCTGGTGGGTCGTGACCGACGCCTTTACTCCCACGGCTGCCACAGGCGGCTTTGTGGGCTCCTCTGTCATGCTGGCCATACGCATGGGTGTAGCCCGCGGCGTCTTCTCCAACGAGGCTGGCCTTGGCACAGCACCCATTGCCCACGCTGCCTCCACAGCCGAGAGCCCGCTTGTGCAGGCGTCCATCGGCATGCTCGACGTGTTCATCGACACGCTCATCGTCTGCTCCATGACAGGCTTTGTCATTCTGGTGGCTGTGGTCACACCCGAGATGATGGCAAGCGGCGTCATCACAAGCCAGAACGTGAGTGCCGGAACACCCCTGTGGTGCAGCGGCCTGAACGGCGGCACGCTCTCTGCCCTTGCCTTTTCCTCTACCCTGGGCGGCATAGGCGAAATCGGCGTCAGCATCTCCCTGGTGCTCTTTGCCTTCACCACAGCCCTTGGCTGGTGCGTGTACGGCGAACGCTGCGTCATCTACCTGTTCGGCGACAGGGCGCAAAAGCCCTTCCGCATTGTCTACTGCCTGTGCATGGCCATTGGCGCCCTGGTGGCCCTGGACCTTGTCTGGCTCATTGCCGATACCTGCAACGCGCTCATGGCTCTGCCAAACCTCACGGGCATCCTGCTCTTGAGCCCTGTGCTCTTCAAGTACGTTCGCGAAGAGTGCGCGAGGGACGGCCGCTTCGTGTGCTAGCCCTGCAATTCTTCCCTGGCTGACAGGCCAGGGCACGCTGCTCTTGAGGGGCTCCCTTTTGTCCGCTTGCAAAAGGAAGCCCCTTTTTCGCGGTCCTCGCAAAGAGCTTGGCAGTGGTCGCGGCTCTGCGAGAGCCCCTGCCCTGCATCTGCCTTCCAAGGCGCAGACCCTTCTAGCTTCCGGAAAGCGGGCAGACCCTTTCCGGAAGTGGAGCGCTGCCCGCAAAGGACCCTGGCCCAGACGATGCGCCGCGCTTGCCGCAGTCGGCTATGGGGCATGCGCGGGGATGCCCAAAATCAGAAACCCCTCCCGGAGAAAAGTCCCTGGGAGGGGTTCACGCATTTTTGGCCAATGCCCGGAGTGTCTGTTTCAGGCTACTTGCCGAACTTGTCTATGTAGCCAATGACAAAGAGGAAGATGATGAGCGGGGGCAGGATCCAGCGCAGATAGAAGCGCATGAACTTGTGCAGCTTCAAGCCGTTGCCCGTGTTGGCTTCCCTTTCGAAGTTGTCCCAGCCCCAGCCGCAGCGCAGGGTGCAGAAGAGCACAAGGATGAAGGAGCCAAGGGGCAACAGGTGGTTGCTCACGATAAAGTCTTCGAGATCAAGCACGCTGGAGCCGGGCCCAAAGGGCTGGAAGTCGCTGAACACGCTGTAGCCCAGGGCGCAGGGAAGCGCCAGGATCCACAAGAGCACGCCGTTGATGATGTTGGCGGTACGCCTTGTGGTCTTGAAGACGTCGATGAAGTAGTTGACCATGTTCTCGAACACGGCGATGACCGTCGTGAGCGCTGCAAAGCTCATGAACACGAAGAAGAGGCAGCCCCAGAGCCTTCCGCCAGCCATGTTGGTGAAGATGTTGGGCAGGGTCACGAAGACAAGGCCCGGCCCGGAAGAGGGCTCCACGCCAAAGGTGAAGCACACTGGGAAGATGATGA
>CALVGM010000201.1 GCA_944327095.1 uncultured Desulfovibrio sp.
AAGACAGTGTTATGAGCGCGTTGCTGGCATAGAAGTCGCGCAGGGGACGCAGGGCAAGGTTTCCGTTCAGCGTGGCCGTGTTTGCCTGTATGGCGCTTGCCCGGCCATCCGCGGCAAAGCCTGTCTCGAGGGTCGCGCCCTCTTCGTTGACAAAGTCTCCGGCCACAGTGAGGCGCTGCGTCCCGTCCGGGCCCTGCAGGGCAAGGGTGCCGCTGTTTTCAGGGAGTGGACCTCGACTGTGCCCCAAAGGCCGAGCCTTCCTGCCACAAGGGACATGTCGATACTGTCCTTGCCGAGGATGTTGCCCGTGTAGTTCAGGGAGAAGGATGGGTCCGGTTCCCTGGCGTTGCCCTGGGCGTCCGCCGCCCTGCCAAAGGTCAGGCTGGTATACAGATTCTCCGGGGCCTGGTTGGAGATGAGCTCGTTTTGGGGATCCCAGCGCGAGATGATGTCCCCCTCAAGCCTTGCGCCGGAGAGAATGTTGATTTCCTTCACATAGGCGCTTTCATCAATATAGATGGCCGCGGCGCTGCCCCTGAGGGTTCCCGAGACATTGAAGGCCTCGACCAGGGGGCCCTTGAGCTGGCTCATCAGGTTTTCCTGCGCCTGCGGGGAATGATCCATGCCGGGGTAGTCAAGTATCCAGGAGCCCTGGTATTCGTTCTGGTTGCCGAGTATGTTGTCGCCAAAGTCCAGGCGCGCGGCAATGCCGCCTTCGCCCAGGGAGGTTGCCTCGCCTGCGAGATTGATAACGTGGCCGTTGCCGTAGGAAACAAGCAGGGCCGAGCCGCCCCTGCCGTCAGCCTGGACGCGCGTTCCTTCTGGCACAACGATCTTGTTCGCCACGCCGTCCACGCGTATGCCCACGGCCTCGTCGCCAATACTGAGCAGATCGGCCTTCTGGATGACGTCGTTGTAGCTGCCGTAGATGTGCAGGCCTACGCCTACTACCATCTCGCTGGGCCTGCCGACAATCCACTGCCCGTTTCCCCTGGCGTAGTAGGGGTTGGCATTGACGTACTCGTCGCGCTCTTCCTTCGTGCCGCTGGAGTAGATGGAAAAGCCAAAGAGCTGGCGCCTGTCGAACTTGAGGCCCATATCCTGCACTACGGCCAGCTCCGCTTCCATCAGTGTGCCCCAGTTGCGCCAGAATTGGTGGCTCAAAAGGCCATTTTGCAGCTCTATGTGCGAATAGTCCGCGATGAGCGGAGTGTTTGCGCCGGCTTCTACGCCGTTTACAGGCACTCCGGGGACAGGCTCAAGGTTGGGATTTCCCAGGGAGGTTTCGGGATAGTCGATGCGCGTGCCTTCGCCAAGGACCTCGCGAACGTGTTCGCCAGTGAAATAGATGCCCATATAGAGGTAGCGATTGGCAGTCACAAAGCGGTCCGCATCCGCTTTGCCGTCCATTGCTATTTCCATGCCCGGCCGCGCGGGTTTGCCGTACATGTCGCGAAGTCCCATACTCCAGAGCCCGAAGTTCCCGGAGTAGAAAAAGAAGTTGCCCTTCTCGCTCTGTCTGACATCGCCCAGTAAGCCCAGCGAGTGGACCAGCTCATGGGCTATGGTTGCCGAAAGGTGCACTGCATTGCCGTTTTCGGGCAGAACTTCCATGGGAGACAGATACCAGTCTGCTGTGCTCATGCTGATGCCGGCAGCCGTGAAATCCCTGTCGTGGGCGTCAAGGCTAGAGGATACCTCCGGGATGGAGCCTGGCTTTTGCAGGCGCTGTTCAAAGTCTTCCAGCGTCAGGGCTGCGCCCAGAAGGGACAGCCCGTCCATGGAAGCGGGCACAAAGACGTATCCTAGGGCAAGACTTGAGCCGTTGGCAGCAAGGAGCTGAATGGGGATGGGCCCGGAGGTGACTGCTTCAGGGGCAAGCAGCCCGCCCCAGTACGCAAGCGCGTAGCGGACTCCGACTACCTGCTCCGCAGACACATTATCCTGCGCTGTGACATTCCAAACCTTGCTGTACTCCCCTTCTTCCAGCACACGCAGGCTGAAGAGGCCGCTGCTTTCGGGAACAACAATATCGTAGCTTGCGCGAGCCTGGGGGCAGAATCCCAGAAGGCTCAGGGCAAGGGCAAGACTGGCAAGGCGCTTCATGAAGGAGGGGACCTCGGGGATGAGAGTGGCAGGGGCGGGCGTCCAGGATCATGCTTCCTGGAGAGGGGATGCCAGAGATCACAGGGGCTGGCCGGGTCCGGATTCTGGACAGAAATTTTCCGAATGACAAGGGGGAGCCAGGGAAAAGTCCTTGGGAGACATGGTCATGCGTTGGCCTTGCGGGCCTTTGCCTTTGGCGTTTGCCAAATACGCATGCCAAGGGGCCCTTGGGCCTTTGGCCCATGAAGACGCGCACAAATCCGAAAGGTCCAGGAGGAAATCTCTCTCGCGCAGCTGGCCCCTGCGCGCAAGGGTGGCACACGCAAGGAAGACAAGGCCTCGTCCCTGCGAGACTGCCTGCGTGTCCGCTGCCCGGGTTTTCTTTCTGGGCAAGGCGCATTCATGCGTCTATTGAGAGTGCAGCGTGGCATGGACCAAATCCGCCGCTCGTCTGGAACCTGTGGCTGACACATGGGGCGAGGAGCCTGTTTCCGGATTTCAATGCGCCGGGAGGTAGAAGGCATATGAAAAAGAAATCGGGCAAGGACGCTTCCCGCAAGTCCAGGGCAGCCCTCAGAAGAAAGGAGCGTCTCAAAAGGAGGGATACCGGCACTGTCATCAACTTGCGCGTGCCGAAACTCTACGAGGGGGTGCCCGGCGCGAGTCAGACGCTGGAAATCTGAGAGGAGGAATACCGATTCCTTGTCCGTCTCAGGGAAGAGGACTGGGAGGCCTACGCGCAAAGAATGTGCGAGGACCTGGGCAAGGGTTCGCCGGCAGCGATGTTCCTCTATGGCCTTGAGCGCTGTGATTATCCAAACACCGATACGCCGCAGTGGCGCAGCATGGATGAGGCTTTTCGGAACAGCGCGGCCTTTGCGGAGAACAGTGTGGCGTACACTGAGAAGTACCTGCCCTCGTTGACCAACGACGCCAGGCTACTGAAAGTTGTCGTTGGCCAGGATGTCGATGGCCGGCCCTGCACCCCCGAGGCGATCGCCAGAGCCGTACAGGCCAAGGCCCTGGCGATGACGGCCCTGTTCCTTGCCTGTGAAGAGGGTTTTCCCCCTGCCCTTTGCTTCTATCCCGAGGACGTCCCCATTTTCAAGGTGCTGCAGGTCTGGCGTGGTGACCACAAAATACCCATGTATCAGCACTATCTTCTCAAGGGCATGGAACAAGGCGGAGCACACACGGCTGAAGCAGTTTGGACAGAGGCCGTGAAACAGATCGACAAGCTCACAGACAATGGCTATATTCTCTCTATTCCTACAGGGAGGTTTGACTTTATGACCGTAATCACTATCGACACACTTGCTATTAGCAAGAAGTTCGTAGCGCTTGGTTTTACGTCGGAGCAGGCAGAAGGCTTCGCCAACCTCCTCAAGCAGAAGGATGATGCCGATAAGAATGCATTTGAAGCCTTCAAGGAAAACGTCCAAGTCAAAATCGATGCCAAGGACGAAGCCTTGCGCAAAGAGCTGGCCACCAAGGCCGATCTCGCAGTCGCCCAGGCTAACCTGGAGCTAAAAATCGAGCAGACCAGGTCCAGCCTGCTCAGGTGGCAACTAGGTATAGGTGCTGCCATTCTTACCCTTATGGGGTCGGGTTTTGGTGCTATCATATACATCCTCGCAAAAGTGCTTGGTTGGGCAGGCTTCTAACAACGTCTGCAACGGTTCTCCCGTTGCTTAAGTCCGGCAAGGCAGTATCCTGCCGGCCTCCGTGGAAAGAGTAGCTACCTTCCACGGCGACAATCATCAGCTCACAGGCGGTTCTTCGGAGCCGCCTTTTTTGTTGCCCGGAGGCAGACATGACCACAGAAGAGCTGCAAGAGTTTGTCACCTCCACGGACAAGCGCGCCGCCACTCTCACCAGCGGCGTCCGCCTGGTGCGCACGGCGCCATACGAAGACCCCAGGAGAGATCTCCGAGTGGACGAGATCTACTTCTGCGAGAAGTGGCGCAAGGAGGAACTGTACGGCCCCATGTACACAATCTGGATCCGTACAGATGGAGACAGCAATGAGATACCGGAGCGGTTTCGCGAACAGGACGGCGACATCGTCCTGCTCTACCACACCCTCGACTACTGGACGGACGAAATCAGCGTCCAGGAATACTACGAGCTCGGGCTCCCCACAGTGGCGGGAAA
>CALVGM010000202.1 GCA_944327095.1 uncultured Desulfovibrio sp.
GCCTGTGCGCCCTGGCAAGCCTTGTGTTTCCTGCCCCCAACCTGCTGGATGAGGCAGCCCTTGCCAGGGGAGAGGAGCTTTTGCTTGTCTGCCAGGCAGCCGAGGACGCGCTCTACTTTGCGAGAGAACAGGACGGACAGGAGAGCGAAACAGTGGCACCTATGGGCAGGAAGGAGATCGTGCGCCACCTTCCGCCAGGATTTCAAGGTCTTGACAGCGTCGACTGGAAGCTTGCCTATCTGGACGACGCTGTTGTAGTATTTCTGGAAAGGACCGGGGATGGCGCCAGATTTCCCGAAGGATCGTCTGCAACGCGCGGCGTGTGCCGCAAGGGGCGCCTGAACGACATGGTCCTGCCAGCCTCTGTTCCCGAGGGCGCCCTGGTCTGCGTGGCCAGGGGGCGGTGACAGGTCCCGAAAGTTTTTTGGAAAAGAGCCCGCATCCCGGGGAACAGGACAGACTGGCAAAGGCATGGACAAGACGGAACAGTTGAAGAGCATGTGGATGGACGCGACGGAGGACACATGGGAAGGAGGCAGGGCGCGTGGCGCTCAAACAGCAATCAGGGCGAAAACAGAAAGGAACGCGAGGCAGGCTTTACCCTCATCGAGGTTTTGGGAGCCCTGCTTGTGGCAAGTCTCATGCTGGCCCTTTTGGCAGGGCTTGCGCAGCGCGGCAGCGTGTGGATGGAACAGGCTTCCGTGGCAGCCCATCTTGCCGAGGTTGCCGAGGGCTTTGAGGCATACGCCAAAACGCGCGAGGCAGAACTTCTGAGTCAGGCTACAGCGAGCAGCGGGCCGTCCGTCACCACAGACGATCTGGTGCGGGAGGGCTTTTTGCCGCAGGGCTTTTTGGCTACCAACCTCTGGAATCAGGGCTACGAACTGCACGTGCGAAGGATCACGCTCTCGCCTCCAGAGGACGAGGACAGTGGTGAGGGCGGGGAAGAGGATGGGACACTCTCGCGCCTGGCCCTGCTTGTGCTCACTTTTGGCGGCAGGGGCAGCGCCTACGACGCGGACAACACAACCTTTTTCAATGTGCACGTGCCGGGAGCTGCCGCCAGGGCAGGCGCGCACGCAGGCTTTATCCCGGGATCCGCGCGGGATGGCGCGGACAGCACCCATCTTGTGAGCGGTCAGGGAAGCTATGTCCTGCCCCTGGCGGACCTTGGCATCGCAAGTCCCGGTCCAGGGCACCTTGGGGCCTACATGGTGCTTGGCGCGCAGGAAGAAAGCGATACGGGGAACTTTTTGCACCGCGTGGCTGTGCCGGGACGGCCGGAACTCAACCAGATGGAAACCATTCTTGACATGACAGGACAGGCCATTGTGAACACAGGCTTCCTGCAGCTTGCGCCGCACGAGCTGGACGCAGGTTCCTCGCCTCTGGAAGGCCAGGGAGCCGTCTGTTCGGAAGAGGACCTTGGCAGGCTCTTTCTGGACAGAAACTACGGTCTCTATGTCTGTCGCCTGGTGCGCCAGCCCGACGGAAGCTCACAGGCGCAGCTTGCCCTTGTGTCGGACAGCGCCAACGCCCTGGCCGTGCAGGGCATGACCCTTGCCGCGGACAACGAGCTTGTGAAAAAGCCTGTCTGCGCCACCGGCACAGGGACCAGCCCGCAGATCTTCGTGGCTCCGGCCATGGCTTCCTCTGGGCCCCGCAGCCCTGCCATGGCTGCCCTGCGCGCCTACGCAACTTCCCATGACGAGCAGCACTGGCAGGTGCACATCCGCGTCAAGAACACGGAACACGACGAGGGGTCCTGGTACGAGCCAGGCCAGGAGAGCCAGGGCTCCCTGGCCTACGGGGCAGTGCAGGTCATCACGGCCTGCGTGCGGGCCGGGCAAAATCCTGCCGGGAACACGGAGGAAGACCATGGGGGGCGCTAGGATTTGGGCGAGCTCTCTTCTTGTGCTGGTCCTGGTCGCGGCAAGCCTTGTCCTTGGCGAGCGCAACGTCCTGGCCGATGTGTTCACAGGCCCTGCCAGGCTCCTTGGCATACACCCCGGACTTGCCCTGGCCATAGCCAAGGTGGAGTCCGGCTGGTACCCCTGGTGCGTGAACATCGAGGGCAGGGACTACAGGCCCAAAAGCCTTGCGGAGGCTGCACGCCTTGCAAGAAGGGCCCTAGCCCTGGGCAAGTCCCTGGACGTGGGCCTCATGCAGATCAACAGCTACTGGCTGCGCAAGTGGCGCCTGCCCCTGGAACGCGTGCTCGAGCCCAGGGTCAACGTTGTTCTGGGCCTCACCATACTGAAGTACTAGATGCGCCGCTTTGGCGCCACCTGGAAGGCTGTGGGCGCCTACCACTCCAAAAACCCGGCCCGCCAGAAACGCTACGCGCAAAAGGTCGCCCGTGCCCTGGCTAGCCTGCCCAAGGCAGACAAAGTTCACGGGCTCAAGCTCGAGTCCGCGGCAAAGCCTTTTGCCAAAGCAGGCGCACGCAGAAAACAAACCACCACAACCACTGTCCGGACATTGCAAGGAGGTCACTGATGCCTGTCCCCATTTCTCCCCTTTCCGTTCCCCCGAGTCTGCACATGCTCACTGCCTGCGCCATGGCGCTTTTTGGCGCTCTCTGGGGATCCTTTGCGCTCACGGCTGCAAGACGCTACGCACAAGGCCAGGGCTTTGTGTTCGGGCGCTCGCGCTGCGATGTCTGCCACAAGACCTTGCGTTTGCGCGACCTTGTGCCCTTCTTCGGCTACCTTGCCCTGCGCGGGCGCTGCCATTTTTGCGGTGCGCCCATTTCCCTGCTCTACCCCGTGTTCGAGCTTGGCACAGGCCTCTTCTTTCTCTTTGCCTATCTGTCCCTGGGGCTTTCGGCCACCCTTTTCGGCATAGCCCTTGTCTTTGTGCCGTTGTGCCTGCTTGCCGTGCACGACCTTGAGCGCGAGACCATACCGGACGCTGTGCTCGTTCCCATGCTGTCCGCTGTCTTTGTCTACAAGTGGCTCGCCATGGGCACAAGTCCCCTGGCCATGCTGCTGGCAGGCCTTGGCGCCGCCCTCTTCTTTCTTGGCCTTCGCTGGTACGGCAAGCGCGTCAAGTCTCGCATCGTGCTTGGCCTTGGCGATGTGAAGCTTGGCGTGTTGCTTGGCTTTTTCACCCTGGAAAACGTCTTTCTCGTGTCCGCGCTCGGAAGCTCTCTTGCCGGCATCTACGCCCTGGCCCATGTGCGCCTGGAAGAGCGCAGGCTGCTTGCCGGCAAGGCCGAAGAAAGTGGAGAAGCCGGCTCGGAGGCAGGGGATGAAACCACAGTCTCTCCCCTGCGCGCAAGGGCGCTCAAGGAGCGGGAAGAGCGCCTGAAGAACGAGGCCAGACAGATCCGCGAGGACTTGTGGAAGAACCTGGAGATTCCTCTGGCTCCCTGGCTCATTTTAGCCATGGTGCCCTTTGTCTTCTATTAGGCCGTACACTGCCGGACGCCTGCCCTGTCGGGAAAGACACTGGCATGGCAGGCAAGGGAGACCTGCAATTGAGAACAGCACTTGCACACAGACCCCAGATTCGGGCGCGCAGGGCCTTGCCCTGCGCAGCCCTTGCCACAGCGCTTTTTGCTCTGCTCCTGCCGGGACAGGCCCTTGCCCTGGACGCGACCTTTGATCCCATGGCCTATCCTGTGGCACCCGTCTCCTTCCAGGGCATACCCATTGGCACGGTCGTAGCCTGGCCTGTGCAGACCGACCCTGCGGACATGGCCAACTGGCTCGACTGCGATGGCCGCTCCATCTCGTCTGCGGACTATCCAGAGCTTGTGCGGATCTTGAGCGGATCCGAGACAGCGTCCACGGCTCGCGTGCCCAACTACGGCGGGCTCTTCCTGCGTGGCTTTGGCTCGCAGACCCACACCCAGCAAAACGGCAGCCTGCACGGCAGGACCACCACCAGGCACAGCAGCGACAGGCTGGGGGTTGTGCAGGGCGACGGCATACGCAACATCACAGGCAACCTGCCCATTGGCAACAACGTGGGCTCTGCCTCCAATCTGGCCATCACCGGCGCCTTTACCTGCTTTACCCCTGCCAATGCCCAGGGCTACGCCACAACCGACGCCAACAACGTGCGCGTTGTCTTCAACGCGTCCCTGGTGGTGCCCACGGCCTCGGAGAACAGGCCTGCCAACACGGCAGTGCGCTATCTCATCCGTGCGAGGTAAGGCATGCGCAACTCTTCCGCCATGCCAGGGCAGGATCCGGGCACAGGGTACCTTCTGGCAAGCGTGGCCCTGGTCCTTGGGGCAGGTCTGCTTTTCGCGCGCAACGAGGCACTCATTGCGGACATTCTGCTTGCCCTGGCAAGGGCCCTTCTTGTGCCATTGGCCCTGTTCGACGAGGGGTATGCCACGGCCCTTGCCAGGCTCTCGGCACTGGAAGCAGGATCCCGGGATGCAGGCTTTGCCATGGCAGTGCTTGGCAGGGTCTGCAGGCCCTATGTGTTCTTCCTGTGCCTGCCCCTGCTGGCCCTGCTTGTGCGGCTTGGCTGGCGGCTTGGGGTGTCCGATGTGTACACGCGCCAGCTTGGCATGAAGGAGCTTGTGCGCGCAAATCTCACCTTCTCGCCCTGTGTGGCCCCCATTCTCAACTGGCCGCGCAGCATCCTGGAAGAGCCCCTGGATCAGGGTCCCTGGAGGGCAGCCCGTCAGCCCGTGCAACTGGCCGCGGACAACGGGCTTTTGACCTTTCTGGACAGGGATGGCAGGGAAAGGCCTGTGCCAGGGGAGGAGATCCTTGGCAGCGACCATCTCGCCAATTCCTCCTCCCCCTGGCTTGGCAGGCAAGGCAATGGCCTGGCGCTCGACAGGGAAAAGGCTTGTGTGGTCTTTGCGAGCCAGCTTGGGGTGCCCTGGCAGGGGCTTGAGCGTCTGCCAGCCTATCTCTACAAGTTCGCGGCAGCCCTGGCGCTCTTTGCCTGCGAGGACAAGGACAAGGCCAAAATCCTCCTGGACGAACTCTCCCTCTCCTTCAGGGCACCTTGTGCGCCAAGGCCTGCCAGAATAGACCTTGTGCCGCCCTTTTGGCACCCCAAGACCCCGGGGCATCCGTATCGTATCGACACCCGGGTGGCAAGCAAGCTTTTGCCAGACGTTCAACGGGCCCTTGCCTCAAGCGTTGTGCAAAAGGCCATGCGGCCGCACACCACATGGCGCAACCTGGCCCTTGTGGCCCTGTACGAGGCTGCGCGCCGCAAGGGTGTTTTGCCCACTGCCGAGTTCATCTGGCTCAGGCCTCTCAACCGACCCCTGTTCTACCTTCTGAACAACGTGGGCCGCCGCACGGCCTGGCCGGAGATAGCCGGCGCCTGGTCCCACTACTGTGCGGAAAAGACGTTGGCGGACATGCTGCGCACAAGCCGCGGCATACGGGAGCCGCAGGTCGTGGAGGCTGTCAACGCCCTTGAGGTCGCGCTCTACGAGGAAGGCTGGATCTCCCCGGACAGGCTCTCGGGCATGGTGGCCCGCAACAAGAAAATGCTTGGCCTCGACTGATGGGCGCCGGACGTCTGTCCCCTGGGCTGATGGCAGCTGCAGGCAAAAGGCTTGTGAGCCCGGGAGTCTGTTTTTTGCAGTCCCGGGCCCCTTTTGTTTCAAGCCTCCCTGAAGCCAACCCCGGCCGCTTTCTGGCAAAAGGCAATGCCCACATGAAGTATGGTCTTGCAGCCTTTTGCACGCAGGCGAACGTCGTAGCCTTGACTCTCTATCTGCCCCAGGGCCTCCCGAACGCTTGCGTCCATCTGCTCTGCCGAGAACGCACGCTTGAATTCCAGCACAGCCGCGCGCTCGTTCTCTCTGTCCTCCACAACAAGGTCGTACAATCCAGGTCCGGACTCGCCATTGGAGATGGTATCGCCATACCTCATGGCAAGGATCCCGTACATGACTCCGCGATAACAGGATTCTTTGGCGTCGTGGAAGCTTGTTCCGGCAAGCAGGGCTGTCAGCTGCTCTTCGAGTCCCTGTGCGTCCTGCGCCCAGAGGGCCCGGTACAGGGCATTTTGTCTGTTCACCGGGAGGATGTTCGCAAACCAGGCCTCCATCTCCTCCTGAAACACCTCTCGCACTTCCCTGTTGGGAATGACAAGAAGGCTGTCCCTGGCGTTCTTTTCGCCTTCGTAGAGGGCTGCGTTGCTGGTCAAGGTGAGATAGCCTGTGAGGTACAGGAGGGTCCAGAAGTTGTTGGCGTTCTTGAGGACGTCAACATGGTTCATATTGGGGTTGAGTTTTACGGCGATGGCGTTGCCGCCAAGAAGAGCGGCAATCTTGCCCTGGACATCTTCTTCTGCAGGGAGACGCCTGGCAAGGTCCCTGGGCAGCTCGTTGCCACCGGTTCCTACCCAATAGGCCTTGGGGCCTTCCCTGGGGGTTCGTTGCAGTTCATCCAGATACTGCATGATGCTCCAGGGGCAGTAGATATCCGAACGATTCCCAAAGAGATAGCCGTCATACCAGGCCTTGAGTGTCTCGCGTTTTTCCTCAAGACCAGCCTCGGAAAGCAATTGGTTCAGCTCGTCTTGCGTAAAGCCAAAGACATCGGAATATGAGGCTGTGCCAATATCGAAGCATTCCAGATTGTTGAGATCACTGAAGAGGCTTTGCTGGGTGATACGCGACACACCTGTCAGGATAGCAAATTTGAGATAGGGGTTTGATGTCAGCGCGTTCACGAGAAAACCGCGCATGAACACAAGCATCTCGTCGTAGTACCCCCTCCCTGCAGCCTTTGCCACAGGGACATCGTATTCATCTATAAGGACAATGGTTTGCTTGCCGTTGTGACAGGACAGCGCTCTGCTCAGCACCTGAAGGGCAAG
>CALVGM010000203.1 GCA_944327095.1 uncultured Desulfovibrio sp.
AAACTGCATCTTCGATGCCCTGTGCGAGTCCGCCCAGTGCCTGCCGGACGCCGTGCAGATTCTGACCCCCTGCACGGTGGGCAATGGCTGGCTGCAGATACGTGATGCCGGCGTCTTTGCCATTGTCCTGTACGACAAGTACACAGGCGAAGGCGTGCGGGCCTCTCTTGACATGAAAAAGCTTGCTGCCTTTCCCGCGACCCACGAGTGGTTTTTCAAGCTCAAACCCAAGAAGGAACAGGACAGCGCTGCCCTGCGCGCCGAGATCATGAGCCATGGCCCGGACATGATTTCCACCCATCCCATACAGATGAACAAGGAGGCTCTTGTACGCAAGGGCAAGGGAGCCATTGCCGTGTGCCCCAAATGCCAGGAAGCCTACCCGGCAAGCCGCGGGGATGTCTGCCCCCTGTGCGCCACTGGCAGAAGCTATTGCTACAGACAGGACCCAAAGTCATGCTAGTCGTTCAACTGAGAGCCTGCCCCAAGGGCGCAACGCTGCCCCTTTCCACAACCTCGACCCTGGGCGTTGACACCCACAGGCTTGCGGGCACGTGCTGCCCAGCGGACCTGCCAGGGCTGCCCATTGGCACAGTACTGGCCGACGAAGCAGGAATCGACCTGCTCAGGGTCACAGGCCACGTGCTCCTGCCGGCTTTGACCAGCCCTCATGCCCTGGCCTGCCCCCTGCTTACTGCCTGCGTGGACCTTCCCGCGGGCGAAAAAAAGCTTGTGGCACACAAGAGGGGCACAAGCCTTGCCTGGATCACCCTTTCCGACAGCGGCCATGCCGGCCTGCGCGAGGACAAGAGCGGCCCTCTTCTGGCAAGCAAGGTGCAGGAGGTTCTCGAGACAGACCATGTCCAGGGCTATCTTCTGCCGGACAATCTCAACAGGCTGCGCGCCCTGCTGACCCACCTTGCCCTGGTCGAGGGCTACGATCTCATCCTCACCACCGGAGGCACGGGGGTAGCCCCCACGGACGTCTCCCCAGAGGCCACTGCGCGCGTTCTCGACTACGAACTGCCGGGCTTTGTCCAGGCCATGATGCAGGCAAGCCTTGCCAAGACCCCCATGGGCGCCATCAGCCGCGCAAGGGCAGGCGTCATTGGCCAAAGCCTTGTTCTCAACCTGCCGGGCTCACCCAGGGCAGTGCTTGAAAACCTGGAAGCCGTGCTGCCTGCCTTCAGGCACACCCTTGAAAAGCTGCACGGCGATCCCACGCCCTGCGCAAGCAGATAGAGCGCAGGCATGCAAGGCCCCGGGATGTCCAACCCAAAATTCCGAGCCCTTGGATCTAGCCGCACCCGCTCATGGCCCCAAAAGGCTGTCACCAGGGCTGTCCCGGCAAGGACCTGCGAGCCTTGCCGAAAGCGCGATTTGGACAAAAAAAACTTGACTCAATCCTGCAGTCAAGCAAAAATACCCCTTTGTTTGCAAGCATTCGCTGCCTGTTCCAGCGCCCTAAGGCGCATTGCAAGGGACAGCAGCCCAAGGCACCCATCCAGACATTTTCCCCAAGCAATACGGTGCTCCGAGCTCTTCGGCAGCCCTGTTGCCTTTTTTTGTGAGAGCCAAGGGCTCCCATACAGGCGTTTTTCATGACCCACATTCAGACACTGGCCATCCACGCTGGCTACAGCCCGAAAAACGGCGATCCGTCCGTGCTTCCCATTGCCCAGTCCACCACCTTCCGCTACACCTCCACGGACGCTGTGGCCAGGCTCTTTGACCTTCAGGAGGCAGGCTTTTTCTACACCCGCCTCGGCAATCCCACCACGGACGCGGTGGAGCAGAAGATTGCCGCTCTCGAGGGCGGCGTAGGCGCCATTTGCACTTCCTCCGGCCAGGCAGCGCTCTTTACCTCCGTGGTCACCATCTGCCGTGCCGGCGACCACATTGTGGCGAGCTCGACCATCTACGGGGGCAGCTTCAACCTGCTCGGCTCTTCCTTGAAGCGCCTTGGCATAGACGTGACCTTTGTGGACCAGAGGCAGAGCAACGAGGAGCTGGCCAGGGCCTTTCGCCCCAACACCAGGCTCGTCCTCGGGGAAACCATAGCCAACCCCGCCCTGACCGTGCTGGACATCGAGCGCTTCGCGCGCCTTGCCCACGATCACAACGTGCCCCTGCTGGTGGACAATACCTTTGCCACGCCCTACCTGTGCCGTCCCTTCGACTTTGGCGCGGACATTGTGATGCACTCCACCACCAAGTACATGGACGGCCACGCCGTGCAGCTTGGGGGCGTTCTGGTGGACAGCGGCAACTTCGACTGGACCTGCGGCAACTTCCCCGAGTTCACCGAGCCGGATCCCACCTACCACGGCACCGTGTACACCAGGGACTTTGGCAAGCAGGCCTTCATCGTCAAGGCCCGCGTGCAGACCATACGCGACTTTGGCTGCGTGCAGACCCCCCAGGGCGCCTTCTACACGGACCTTGGCCTGCAGACCCTGCCGCAGCGCATGGACTGCCACTGCCGCAACGCCGAGAAGGTGGCCGCCTTCCTGGAAGGGCATGCCAAGGTGAGCCACGTGAACTACCCTGGCCTTGCCTCGAGCCCGGACCACGCCCTTGCGCAAAAGTACCTGCCCAAGGGGTGCGCTGGCGTCATTTCCTTTACCCTTGCCGGCGGCCGCGAGGCTGGGGCCCGCTTCATAGACAGCCTGAAGCTTGGCACCCTGGAAGTGCACGTGGCGGACATCCGCACCTGCGTCCTGCACCCGGCCTCCTCCACCCACCGTCAGCTCAATGACGAACAGCTTGTCGAATGCGGCATCGATCCCGGCCTGGTGCGCCTTTCCGTCGGTCTCGAGCACGTGGACGACATCCTGGCCGACCTAGCCCAGGCCCTGGACAAGGCCTGATCCAGCACACGACTCGCACACAACAACACCCATGCAAGAGAGCTCACTTGTCATCACCGGAATGGGAGCCGTGACTCCCATTGGCACTGGGACGGACGCCTACTGGAACAGTCTTGTTTCCGGGGCTTGCGGCGTTGACACCATCACCCGCTTCCCTGTGGACGATCTGCCTGTGCACATCGCAGCGGAAGTCAAGGACTTCGACGCGCAAAAGCTCATCCCCCACAACCTCGAGCGCAACATGGCCCTTTTCGCAAAGTACGGCTATGTGGCGGCCAGGGAGGCTCTTCGGGACGCCAGCCTCGAGGAAGTGGACAACCCTTCCAGGGTGGGCATTGTCATGGGCACGGCCATGGACGGCATGAGCACTCTCGCTGCCACCCAGGCCCAGCTCTCCACAGGATCCCTGCACAAGGTGGGGCCGCGCCTCGTGCCCATGATCCTCGGCAACATGACAGCCGGCATCCTGGCCATAGACCGCGGCTTCCACGGCCCGAGCATCACCGTGAACACGGCCTGCTCCTCGGGCGGGGACGCCATCATGACAGCCGCCATGCTGCTCAACTTCGGCGAGGCGGACGCCATCCTGGTCGTGGGCGGGGAATCCATTCTCTCCCCTGTGCTCATCTCGAGCCTCGCGGCAGCCAGGGCGCTCTCGCGGCGCAACGACGACCCGAAGTCCGCCTCAAGGCCCTTTGACAGGGACAGGGACGGCTTTGTCATCGGCGAGGGCGGCGGAGCTCTCGTCATCGAGACCGAGCGCCACGCAAGGGCGCGCGGCGTGACATCCTACGCGACCCTGGCAGGCTTTGCCAATACCCAGGACGGCTACCACATCACGGCCCCCGATCCCCACGGCTCCGGCGCAGCCAAGTGCATGCACCTTGCCCTGCAAAGGGCCGGCCTCACCCCTGCGGACATAGGCTACCTCAACGCCCACGGCACCTCCACGCCCATGGGCGACAAGGTGGAGACACTGGCCATTGACGCGGTCTTCGGCAAAAACCCTGCGCACCTTGCGGTTAGTTCCACCAAGGGAGCCACAGGCCACATGATGGGCGCTGGCGGTATCACGGAAATCATAGCCTGCATCAAGGCCCTGCAGACAGGCGTGCTTCCCCCCAACATCAACTACCACACCCCCGACCCGGACTGCGCGCTGAACATTGTGGCCAACACGGCCCGCAGGGCAGACATACACGCGGCAATGTCCAATTCGCTCGGCTTCGGCGGACAAAATTCCAGCATCATTCTCACGCGGGACAGTGGCAACAGGAGATAGCCCTTGCAGCATTCATACGACGTCGAGG
>CALVGM010000204.1 GCA_944327095.1 uncultured Desulfovibrio sp.
GGCCTTTCCCCTGATCCTTTGGGCCTGCCGCATTGCGGTTCGTCTCGGCCCCAAATACCTGCAGGCGCGGGATGCCGCCTACTCCTCGCTCATGGACTATGTGGGCGGCATTCGCGAGCTCAAGGCCGTGAATCTCGCGGGGCTGCGCTATGCACCCCTTGTTTCCAGCTGGAAACGGTACGGTCGCTTGAGCGTGCGGATGGAGGGACAGTACGGTTTTCTGGCGCTGGCCTATTCCAGTGTGCTGGACATGGGCTTTCTGGCAACACTCATGGTCGGGCTTTCCCTGACCGAGTCCCTGACTGTGGGGCTCGCAAGCCTCATGTTCTTCCTTGTGGTCGGCAGCCGCTTTGTGGAGCCCATGCGCGAATTCGGCATGGTATTGCCCGAAGTGCGCAGATGCCTCGGCGCAGCACAAAGGATTTCCGATATTCTGGCAGTGCCCGAACCCCTGGTGCTTCCGGAAGAAAAACGAGTCGGTCACGAAATACGCTTCGAGAGCGTCTCCTTTGCCTACGACCAGGGCCCGGATGTTCTGCACAATGTTTCCTTTGTCATGCCCGAAGGAAGCGTCACGGCCCTGGTTGGGCCTTCAGGGGCTGGCAAAAGCACCATTGCCCACCTTTTGCTGCGCTTTTGGGACGCAGGGGAAGGGAAGATCACCCTGGGTGGCGCGGACATACGCTCCCTTTCGCAGGAAGAGCTGTACAAGAACTTCAGCGTGGTCTTTCAGGACGTCTATCTCTTTGACGACACGGTTTTCAACAATATCCACATGGCCAGGCCGGACGCCAGTTGCGAAGAGGTGTACAGAGCGGCGCGCCTTGCCCGCTGCGACGACTTTATCGCCAGGCTTGAGCATGGCTTCGAGACACGGGTAGGGGAAGGGGGCGCCAGACTGTCTGGTGGTGAAAAGCAGCGTCTGTCCATAGCGAGGGCCATTCTGAAGGACGCGCCCATCGTTATTTTGGACGAGGCCACGGCCTCCCTGGATCCGGAAAACGAGCTCAGCATTCAGGAAGGCCTCAACAGCCTTCTGGCTGGCAAGACCCTGCTTGTCATTGCCCACAGGCTGGAGACCATACGCGACGCGGACAACATCCTGGTCCTGCAGGACGGCCGCATTGCCGAAAGCGGCTCCCATGAAGGCCTGCTTGCAAAAGAGGGGCTCTACACAAGGCTGTGGCGTCTGCAGAACACCATCAAGTCCTGGCAGCTGGACTGAAACCCCACACGCATCGCAAACAGCGCGCCCTGTCCCTTCCGGCCGAAAACAGCGGAAAGGGGCAGGGCTCTTTATCTTGCAACTGCGCTGCCCTATGCCTGTACCTTCACGCGCTTGGCTGTCAGGGCATTGACCAGGATTTCGTCCAGGGTGGGGTGGGCAAACATGATCTCGTGCACATTGTGGGGGTGCACTTTCTTTGAGAATTTGGGTAGCTGATTAGCCTTTCTGGGTAGCCAACGCATTTGGGTAGACGGACACAACAAGCGATTGCAGGCTTGCAAGCTTTTCTGGGTTTACCTGTTCCGGTCCCTCGTACAGGTATTGCCTGCCGAGATAGTGATACTTTTGTTCCCCCATGCGGTGATAGGGTAAAATTTCGTAGTTGACGGCGTCCAGAGACTGGGCCAGGGAAAGAATACGCCGTATCAGACTCTCGTCATCGTTGATACCTGGGATGATGGGAGTGCGCAGATGTATGGGCAGACGCGGATAGGCTGAACGCACGGCCTCGAGATTGCGCAGGATACGCTCGTTGCCGACGCCTGTGGCCCTTCTGTGGGCATCGCTGTCCAGGTGCTTGATGTCGAAAAGAAGGTAGTCCAGCTTTGCGCAGATAGCGAGAATCGTTTCCTCATCAGCCTGCCCGCAGCTTTCCATGGCTGTATGGATGGCCCTATGTTCAGCCGCCTCCAGTATGGCAAGTGTAAATTCCGATTGCATGAGGGGCTCGCCGCCGCTCAAGGTGAGCCCGCCTCCTGATCTGGCGTAGAAGAGCTCGTCGGCTTCCACCTTGTCGAGGACTTCCTTCACGCTCATACTCTTGCCGTAGTGCGTCAGCGCCTTTCCGGGACAGGTATCACTGCAGATACGGCAGGAAGGCAGGCAGAGTTTGCGGTCGATGTGAATACCGTCTTCATGCAGCTCAAGGGCCTTTTGAGGACAGGCGGCCACGCAGCGGCCACAGCCTACGCACTTGGTCACATTGTAGGCTAGTTGGGGCATCCTTGCCTGGGATTCTGGATTGCTGCACCACAGGCAGCGCAGTGGACAGCCCTTGAGAAAGATCAGTGTGCGTATGCCCGGACCATCATGGACTGAGTAGTGCTGTATGTTGAAGACGGTGCCGCTTGTTTGCTCGGACATGGGGTTTCCTTGAGACAGGCTCGAAACATTCCGGCCATGGAACACTGTGGTCAGAGTCCCATGGTCGGAGAGAGGGAGTCAGGATGGAACACTACACCTGGTCATGCTGGGTACGAGCTATGAGATCGTCCTGCAGATCCTTGGAAAGTTCCGTGAAGTAGGCGCTGTAGCCTGCAATGCGGACAATGAGCCCGCGGTACTTCTGAGGATCCTTCTGGGCATTGATGAGGGTTTGTCTGTTGATGACATTGAACTGCACGTGCCACAGCCTCAGATCCACAAAGGTGCGAATGAAGCTGACCAACTTGCGAGTGCCTTCCTTGCCGGCAAGGCAGCTCGGGGTGAACTTGATATTCAGGAGACGGGCGGCACGCTGGAACATGTTGTAGTTCTTGGTATTAAAGTTGGAGAGCAGAACCGCCGTAGGCCCGTTGATGTCTGCGCCGTGGGAGGCAGAGGAGCCGTCGGAAAGCGGTGTCCATGCCTTGCGACCGTTGGGGGTGGCGGACACCACACGACCAAAGGGGACATGGGAGGTGAAGGGCACCATGCGGAAATCGCATTTGATACCGAGGCTTGGGGAGTACTTTTTGCTGAAATCTTCTGCCAGCTTGTCTATGGCAAGACCAATATTGTCCGCAAAGTCGTCATTGTTGCCGTAGCATGGAGCACTCTGCAGCATGCGGCGTATGTCTTCCTTGCCTTCGAAGTCACAGGCAAGGGCGTCCAAAAGCTCCTGCATGGTGAGCTTCTTGTCCTCGAAGACCAGCTTCTTGACTGCGGACAGGGAGTCGATGGCAGTACTGTAGCCCAGGCATTCGAAGAAACCGAGGTCCATACCACCTTCGTAGTGGTGATCCTGGTGCAGATCGACGCATTCCTTCATGGCAAGCACGTGCAGGGAGTCAGACAGGGGTGTTGCAAAGTGCTGAGCCCTGGCCTTGATAATGTGGTACTGCTGCATGAAGGCATGGCGCATCAGGTAGTTTTGCTGGGTGGCGTAGGCGTTCCAGAACTGTTCCCATGTCGTGAAGGTGAGCACATCACCGGTTTCGACTGTGAGCAGCTCATCACCGAACTTCTTCATGCGACCATTGTACAGAACAAGCTCCACGGCAGCGCCGAAGTTCATCTGTGCATGCCCGCTGGTGTAGGTGTCCACCCTGGGCATGCGAATTTCTGCGCAGCCCGATGCAGCATAGTCCAAGATATCTTCCAGGGGAGCCCCCTTGGCAAGGTGCAAAGGAATAATCTCGTCGTCATTGAGAAGTTTTGGATAACCGCAGCCTTGCTTGATGGTTTCTGCCACAGCGGTCAGGAAACGCTCTGGGGATCTGCTGTGCACGCGGGCGGCGAGATCGGGGTAGTGCAGGGGACATTCGCGCTTGGAGCGCAGGATAATGTAGGAAAGTTCATTGGTAGCGTCACGGCCGTCGCGGGTCTGCCCTCCTATGGTCACGGCTTCCCAGTGGGAGTAGCCTTCGTGAGTGGCCTTGTTGTAGGGGGTGATGGCAAGGTCCAGGCACTGTGCCATGCTGGCCCACATGCACTGGAAAAGCTCAATGGCACCTTCCTCGTCTATGCGGCCTTCGGCGAGATCCTTCTGGTAGTAGGGCCAGAAGAGCTGATCCATGCGGCCGTTGGTGGGGTTGGAGCTGATCTTTTGCTCAAGCCTGGCAAAGGCCTGGGTGAGCCAGTGGGCCTGAATGGCTTCGTAGAAGGTACGGGGCGGATTTTCAGGCACCCAGTCGCAGTTGGCGGCGATAGCCAAAAGCTCTGCCTTGCGCTTGGGATTCTCTTCCTTTGCTGCCTTTTCCCTGGCGAGGTCCGCGTGGCGATGTGCCCAGGTGATAATACCTTCACAGAGGGTAACAATGGCTTCGAGGTAGGGGCGTTTCTCACTCTGATCCAAGGGATTGTCGGGATCCAGAGCTTTCAATTTTGCCTCGGCCTCTTCTCGGATGCCTTTGAAGCCCATCTTGAAGAGGCGCTCCCAGTCCAGGCACCACTGCAGACTTGAACGATTTGAGGCTGTCTCGCAGCAGATATATCTTGAAATGTAGCCACCCTCATCAGCGTAGGCTATGCGGTGAGAGGCTGGGTCCATCCTCTTGTTCAAATCTTGATGGAAGGTCTTGTCCTTCCAGTAGGGAGTGATGACGTCTTCCACGGCCTTTGCGTCTTCGGCACTGACGATGAAGGGGGAAGCCTCGTGGCCGGGGAGTTCCTTCAAGGCCTCTGCCTGGTAGTCGCCGTCAAGCTCGGGATAGAGGATGCCGTACCTGGATCCCTGCTTGCCGCAACGGCCTGCAAGGAGTTGATCGTCATCGATGTAGACAGTCATCTTCTCGCCAATGTGCTTCAAAGCCTTTGCCCAGCGAAGAACCAGAAGCTCGCCTTCAGTTTCGCGCATGGACTCGGTGAAGAGCAGGGCCCTTTCCACATCAATCTGGGGTTTCTTGCCTTCGAAGGCTGCCACAAGACGGTAGAGGCGCGGGTGTTTCTGGGCATAGGGGTTGGGCTTGCCTGCTATGGTGTCGAGAAGAAGCTGTTCCTGTTCGGAATAGGTGCAGTCGCACATCATGGTGAAGATCCTCCGATTGTGTATTTTCGGGTATTGTGTTCTTTTGCTAGGAGGAAAGAATAGTGTTCCTCCCTCCTTGAATTGGAGAGACCTCGGACTAGGAGTTCTCGGCAGTCATTGGGCTAGGCGGAGTTACGTTCTCGCTTGTGGCAACCGAGCTTCCCGTGGTGTCCACGC
>CALVGM010000205.1 GCA_944327095.1 uncultured Desulfovibrio sp.
CCGGCATCAAAGAGCAGCATTTCTGCAAGGGAGGTCTTGCCGCAGCCGCCCGTACCCACAATGGCGTATGAGCGCTGCATATCGAGAGGGTTTGCCATGAAGTACTCCCGTGGTTGACGTGGACAGAAAAAACGAACCGGACGCATCGCATACCGGCTCCAAGGACATATGTATTGTCCCCGGGGGCGCGTTGCACGCAGCTCCCGGAGTGTTCTGCCAGTATTGGAATTCAGTGGAATTCAGGCTGATACTGGAAATCACTCTATACGCCAATGTGCAAAAAGAAAAGTCCCGAACGCGTGAAACATGAACCGGATTTTGCAATCGGTCCAAGCCCCTTGCTCACGCGCCCGGGAATTTGTGCCAGGAAAGCCCCCGAATGGGGACTGCCAGCCTGATGTTTGTTAGCCCTGCAGGCAGCCTGGCTCGCAGCCTGCGCCAGTACCAGCGTCGCACGCACTGCCTTCTGCGGCCTTCGCTATTTGTGCGCCTGCCACATTGCCTGCCAGGGCAGGGTCAAGGTGGTGTCTTCCGCCGTCGAGCACAGCCCTTGCGGCAATAAGCTGCGCAACAATGCTGATGCCTATTTCCGCGGGTGTTTCCGCACCAATGTCCAGTCCCACTGGGGCAGTGACTCTGGCAAGATCCTCTCTTGAAAATCCTTCCTCGCTGGTGAGCATGTCGTAGATGGTTTTGATCTTGCGCTTTGAGCCAATCATGCCAAGGTAGGCCGGCTTTTCCCTGAGGGCCTGGACAAGGACCGTCCTGTCAAAGCTGTGCCCCCTGGTCACGATGACAACCAGAGTCTTGTTTTCCAGGGCCATGCCGGCAAAGCAGTTTTCATACTCGGGCACCACGCGCACAAGCGCAGCCTGGGGGAAGCGCTCCTTGTTGGCAAACTCTTCCCTGTCGTCCAGAACGCAGACCGTGAAGTCCGCCTGGCTCGCGATTTGCGCTGTGGCCTGGGCCACGTGCCCTCCGCCTGCCAGGACAAGCCTCCAGGGCGCGGACCAGGGGAGGACCACAAAGCTCTGGCCCATGGAATCGGAAATTTCCAGAGGCACGTCCAGCTCTCCCGCATCGAGCTTCTCCTGCAGGATGCAGGCTATTTCCGTGGGAATGGGCCAGGTGGCCGCCTTTTTGCGGCAGAGTACGCGCCTTCCAGGGGCCAGCACAGGGACTACGGAAAACATGTCGTCCCCGCAGCCCATGGCTATGGCAAGGAGCTGGTAGAGCACCTCTGTGCGGTTGTCCGGGCGTATGGGCTCAAGGTAGAGGCGCATGGAGCCTCCGCAAATCATGCCCGCCGAGGCAGCGTCCTTGCCTGTGAGCGTGAAGTCCATGAATTCGGAGCGGCCGCTTTGGGCCACTTCCATGCCCTTTTTTATGGCCTGGCCCTCCAGAAGGCCTCCGCCAATGGTGCCTGCGACAAGCCCTTCCTCGTCTACCAGCATGCAGGAGCCCGCGTGCCTTGGGGCAGAGGCCAGCTGCCTGACAATGGAGACCAGGGCAAGATTCTTCTTCTTGGCAAGTTCGCGACAGATGCTTTCTACAATGGACATGGAAACTCTCCTGGGGACGTGCCCTGCCCGTCAGGGTGGGCATTTTGGGGGAAGACCTTGACCTCTACCTTCCCGCGAGCAGGCTCATGGCCCCGTAGGGCTGGGAGATTCTCATGGCGCAGTCCAGGGGCAAGGCCAGGTAGTCGGCCAGAATGGTTCTGTTGAAGGCCGCGTGCCCCACAACCACAAACAGGCCCTCGGGGGTGTGCATGCGCGCCCGCAATATGGCCATGAGCGCACGCCTTTGCAGCATGGCAAGGCTCTCGCCCCCGGCAGGGGCGTAGCCGGCAAAATCCCTGCCGCGCTCGGCAAGGGCACCGGGGAAGCGCTTTTCCACTTCCTCCTTGGTGAGGCCCTCCCAGGCGCCCAGGGAAACTTCCCGAAAGCCCGGGTCCGCAATGACCGGCATGGTGCCGCCCCTGGGCCTGAAGGCCCTGCGCAGGATGTCCGCGCAGGCTATGCCTCTGCGCAGGTCGGAGCAGAAAAAGGCCCTTGGGGGTGTCTTTTCAAGCGCTGCTGCCAGTTCTTCTCCAATGCGCGCCATGTGCGCCTCTCCGCAGGAAGAGAGCTCCACGTCCCTTTGTCCCACAAAGCGGTGCTCGGGATTGGGGACAAGCTCGCAGTGGCGCAGAAGCAGTATGGCCTGACCGTTTTCAGGCAGGGAAGGGTAGGAAGTGTCGGGCATGATGGTATATGACGATGGTGGTATATGATGGTATACGATGGATATGGGCGCAGGTCGTGCTGTTTCGAGAGTCGGGCGTGCAGTGACTGCCCCCTGCAGGTTCCTGCAGATCCTTGTGATCTGGCATGACCATATCAGTTCAGAGTGTCTCGGGCAATGTCTGCAGGACTTTTCTTGAGCTCCCTGCAAATCCTTTCTTCCAGGTCCCTGGCGTGGGACAGGCGTTTTTGTATTCCTGCGACCGCTTTGGGATTGTCCGCAAAGAGGGACATTTTCATGCCAAAGCGCTGTTCCAGGGGAACAAAGCGTGGGCCAAAGCAGTACTTGTCCGCCAGATAGACAAGCTCTCTTGTGCCCACTGGATCTTCTGCCGCAAGCACAAGGTCCCTGTGGTCGCGCACGCAATACGAAAGTTTTTCAAGGCCCAGAAAATCGAGAAAGAACCCTCCCACTCTCTCGTGGTGCCCAAAGCCCTTGGCAATGTCGTGCACATAGCCTGCTGCGCAGGCAAGGTCCTCATCCTGGGCTTTTCCTTTCAGGATATAGTGTATGGCAAGGGCGCGGGCAGTGTGCCCCACGGCCATTGCGTGGGCTATGCCGCGCTGCGGGCAATTCAGAAAGCGGAGCAGAGCCAGCGCTTCCTCTGGCCCGAGGGCAGCTTGCATGCGCTCTGTGTCTGGGTCCTGCGGATGCAGCAGGGGGACAATGGAGAGCTCGTCGAGGATGGCTGCGCAGGGAGCTGCGCAAACAATATCCTCCAGCGTGGCTGTGCCAGCGCAAAGTCGTGCCACATCCCTTTTGGCAAGATACAGCGGCCAGCCAGCCCCAGAGGGCGCGCTTGGGCAAAGGGAAGTATTCTTCTTTCTTGATGCGCGCTCAAGCAGGCAGCACAGGGTGGAGCGCCTTGCGTAGGGAAAGACTGCCGGATGGAACAGCACTGGATCGCTCACAAGGTTTCGCACTGTCTGCCACAGAGTCCCCCCTTGGGGGAGAAGGGTCAGGCGCGCTCCAAGCAGGGCCAGCTTGCGCGCAAGGCGAGGCAGTCCGGCCCCTTTCTTGCCGGCCTTTTTGTGTTCCTTGTCCGGCGCGTCCGGGTACAGCACAAAAAGCGGGTCCAGGTTGAGATTGCGGTAGAGCTCAAGAAGCCTGCGAGCCGCGGCATACAGATCCTTTTCGCCAAGAGGTCTGGCACAGGAAACCTGGGTAGCAAAAGGTCCACCCAGGGGGATTACAGGCACAGCACGCGCGTGCAGGGCCCCCTTCCAGGGAAAATCGTCCGGGTAGCGGAAGGGCACCGAGGGCCTGAAGCGAAAGGGTGTTTCGCCTGTCTGTGTCTGCTCCTGAGTGGTTCCTGGAGTTTCCATGAGCTGCTTCCTTGTCCTTTTCGTTCGGGTTGGGAAGAGGAAAGGGAAAAAAGTGGCGCAAAAGCCACTTTGCAGGGGAAAGAGTCTTTTGCGCACGGAAAAATGCTGCCGAGCCTTGTCTTGTACTACTTGATCTGCGTGGCAAGCTTTGCCTGCTCGTCTGCCATCTCTTCCTCTTCATCGTCCCTTTGTGCGCGGCATTCGCTGCACAGGCCGTAGAGAACGTGCAAATGCCCCAGAAGAGTAAAGTCGTACTTCTCGGCAATGCTTTTTTGCAGCTGTTCTATGTTGCGGTCGTAGATTTCCACAATCTTGCCGCAATTGACACAGGTCAGATGATCGTGGTGCGTGCCCGCGTTGACCATCTCGTAGTGGGCCACAGTGTCCGTAAAGTGGATTTCCGTGGCAAGGCCCGCGGCGCAGAGCAATTTCAGGGTCCTGTAGACAGTGGTCTGGCCTATGCTCGAATCCAGCGTCTGCATGTGCTGGTAGAATTCTTCCAGGGTATGATGACCGGGATAGTTGAAGAAGGCCTCGGCTATGCGACGTCGCTGGGCCGTGATGTTCATCTTGTTCTTGGTCATGAAGGCCACAAATTGCTCGACCGTTGGCCCTGTGTGTGGCGTATTGTTGTGGGCTTTGTTTGGCATTGTCCCTCCAATGCATCAAGGGGGGCTCGCCCTGCAAAGGGCTCCCTTGGGGGAGCCTTTTTGCCTTGCTCGCAGAGATGACTTGCAAAAGACAGGGCCGGACAGGGACAAGGATGTTGTGGCTATTGCCTGGCTGCTCAGGACAGTTTGCCACCTGTGCGAAAACTAGCACAAGGGGGCCGCGTTTACAAGAGAACAGTCTGAGCGGCCCCGAGGATTGCAGGTGGATAAAGGCAGAGTTTGCAAAGGCTTGTTGTGACCCTGCTCTCTCTTTGCGCGCAGGGGTTGCCTGGCGGGCACCCTTGGGTGCCCCGTGCAACAGGATCTGTCTGCAGCAAAACGCGGCGGACTGCAAGGGGTAGACCTGGCAGGACCTGGGCTGCTTGCGTGAGCAATTGCCTTGCCAGGTCATGGCTGTCAGAGGCTAGGTCTGTTGCAACCTCAAGGCAACTGCAACGTTGATTGAACGATCAATCTTGTTAGTTTTCTGCAGTTTTGCCCATTGCGTCAAGGATGACTGGGGTATTTTGCAAAAAAAAGTGAAAAATTTTTTGCAGTAAATGGAATGAACGTTCAATCAGTACACACTTTTGCTTTTTTGATCTGCTAATGATGCAAGATTACAGTAAAAAACATGTCACCCAAAGACCTGTTAGTACGTGAAATTTGGAGCAAGGGGATGTTTGACAAAAAAAGAGTTGCAAATTTGCGACTGTTGGCCGACAAATCAGCCCGGATTTTGTCCTGGGAAACAGAAACCGACTTGACGAAACGGGGAAAAAGCCCGTAAGCGCTAAAAATGGGCGAATGCCCGTTGTGCTTCATCCACAACCCTCTTTCCTTTTTGACTGTCATGTGCAGGAGGAGAACCAAATGTCTCAGGAAAGCCGCAAAAACTCGCTCACCCAGCAGACCGGAAGCTATTTGCCACCATTGCATGGCAAGGCCTCTGCATGGGTATGCGGCAGCGAAGAAGCCGAAGTGTTGTACAAGCAGGCCCTCGAGAACCCGGAAGAATTCTGGGCAGGACGTGCTTCGCAGCTACTGCACTGGTTCAAGCGCTGGGACAAGGTACTGGAAGCCGACGAGGAAAGGCATAAGTACCGCTGGTTCACCGGAGCCAAGCTCAACGCGTCCTTCAACTGCATCGATCGCCACATCCTCATCGGTCGTCGCAACAAGGCTGCCCTCATCTGGCAGGGCGAAAACGAAATGGATGTGCGCTGCTTCACCTACCAGATGCTCTACACCGAGGTCTGTCGTGTAGCCCACGCCTTGAGTTCCCTGCGCGTGCGCAAGGGCGATCGCGTGGCCCTGTACATGCCCATGATCCCGGAGCTGGTCATAGCCATGCTGGCCTGTGCCAGAATTGGCGCCATCCACACGGCAATTTTCTCGGGCTACGCGGAGGGTGGCGTGCGCAGCCGTATCCAGGGCGCCAAGGCCAAGATCGTGATCACGGCAGACGCGGCCATCCGCGCTGGCAAGAAGAAGCCCCTCAAGGCCAACCTCGATCCCATCCTGGAAAAGTGCCCCTCGGTTGCCCACGTGGTTGTCGTGAACCACGCCAACCTCGAGGACGTCAAGATGCAGCCCAACCGCGACATCTGGTGGCACGATCTGGTCGAGGATTTTACCCTGGACGTGGACTTCCCCTGCGAGCGCATGAACTCCACGGATCCGCTCTTTTTGCTGCACACAAGCGGCAGTACAGGCAAGCCCACTGGTGTTCTGCACTCCACTGGCGGCTACCTCACCTACGCGGCCCACACAACCCAGTGGCTCTTCGACATGCATGACGACGACGTGCACTGGTGCACGGCAGACATCGGCTGGATCACCGGACACACCTACGGCGTCTACGGCCCATTGGCCCTTGGTGCCACTGTGCTCATGTTCGAGGGCGTGCCCACCTGGCCAAAGCCCGACCGCTACTGGCGCATAGTGGAAAAGTTCCGCGTGAACATCCTCTATACTGCCCCTACGGTCATCCGCTCCCTCATGCGCCTGGGCGAGGCCTGGTGCGAGCGCTACGACCTGCGTACCCTGCGCATCCTGGGATCCGTGGGTGAGCCCATAAGCCCCGAAGTCTGGCAGTGGTACTACCGCAATATCGGCGACAGCGAGCTGCCCATTGTGGACACGTGGTGGCAGACAGAGACTGGCGGCGCCATGATTGCTCCTCTGCCCTATGCCACCCGTCTGAAGCCGGGCTCGGCAACGCGTCCTTTGCCTGGCATTGACGCAACCATCATGCGCGATTCAACCTCGCCCGACATGGACACCAGCGCGGACCGTCAGTCCGGCCACCTTGTCATTCGCAAGCCCTGGCCTGGCATCATGCTCGGTGTCTACAACGACGAGGCCAAGTACCAGTCCTACTTCAGCCGCTTTGGCTGCTACGAGTCCGGTGACGGCGCGGAAGTGGACGAAGACGGCTACTTCTGGATTCTGGGGCGTATAGACGACAGCATCAATGTGTCCGGACACAGGCTTTCCACTGCCGAAATCGAGGCAGTGCTTGCCTCCTGCGAGGAGGTGGGCGAGGCCGCTGTGGTGCCCATGCCCCATCCTCTGAAGGGCGAGGCCATCTACGTGTACGTGGTCACAAGAGACGAGGTGCCGTGGACGGATTCCCTGCGCAAGAAGCTGGTGGAGACAGTGCGCCGCGATATTGGCGCATTGGCAAGCCCCGAGTACATACAGTTTGTGGAGGCATTGCCCAAGACCCATTCCGGCAAGGTCATACGCCGCATTCTGCGCAAGATAGCCAGTGGAGCCACCCTGGAAGACCTTGGCGAGCTCACCACAGTGGCAAGGCCCGAGGTTGTGCAGCACATTATCTTTGGCCATCAGAACATTCTGCTTGGCATGCACGAGTCCGCGTCCATGGACGTTGAGCGCGACCATGCCGAAAGGGCTGGAGAATAGCCCTGACAAATCCCGAATAGACCTGTGCGGCCGCAAGGATCGTTCCCTTGCGGCCGCACTTGTCTTGTGTGCTACACAAGTGCAGCCAGTCCTTTGGAAGCAAAAGCTGTTGACAAGAAGTGCGATGGATTTCAGACTAGCAATAGTCGTACTCATCCGGCTTTTTCCAAGTCCGAACACGAATTTTCAAAATCATGCGGGAGCTCCTCTTGCGTACCATATCTCAAGGCTACGGTAATCTGTCTGCAAGGGACATCCTCTTTGCCTGCCTGAGCCTTCTCTTCAGTCTTGCCGCGTGCAAGGGAACACTGCTGCTCTCTCCCCTGGGCGCGGGCATAGACAGCGATCTGCAAAACTATGCCCAGATTCTGGAAGTTGCCAGATATCCTGCTGCCTTTGGCGCAGATCCCGTAGCGCCCATATTTGTCCACGATCCCGGTGTCCCCAATCTCCTGACAGATCTCGCAGGCTTTTTCTCCTCCAGCGCCAACGCGGCAGTGGCCATCCTGAAGGCAGGCTGCATTGCGCTGTGGTTGCACCTGGTAAGCTGGTACGCCCTGGGGCGATATCTCGGGATTCGGGCCTCACTGGCTGTTCTGCTGAGCCTTGCTTGCAGCATTACCTTCTACTGGGCGTTTGGCACGTACTGGGGAGCAACCCACGCAGAACCCATCCCCCGCGTCTTTTTCAATTCCTGCCTGGCTCTCTTCCTGGCTCTGTCCCTGCCAGCCATGACAAACTATGGTGTACGGCTCCTTCTGGCAGCGCTGCTTGGCCTGAGCGTCTTTGTCCATTCCGTGAGCGCGCTCATGGCCGGGGCCATGTTTTTGACGTCCTTTCTGCTCTTGCCCTGTGGAACAGAGACGTCTCGTCCCAGGCTTGCAAGACATCTGCTGCAGACCCTGGGCTGCGTGCTTTGCTATTGTGCGCCAGTAGCCTGCTTTCTGCTCTGGCGTGTTCCAGTGGCGCAGCCCTCGGATGAGGGCCTGGAGCTTCTCAAGCAGGTCTTTGCCCTGCGTTTTGCCAATAACTGGCAGGATGTCTGGGGAAGCCTTTTCGCGGTACTCTGGCAGTACACTTGCCAAATCCCTCTTTTGCCCGTGGGGTTGCTTGCCCTTGTCTTTCTGCTTTGCAAAAAGCATCTGTTGCCTCGCAGGGTACGCGCGCTTCCAAAACTTTTGCTCGTACTTGCTCTGGGCATGGCTGCCGGCTGCCTTGCGTGCTTTTTGGAGATGCAGTTTTCTTCATCCATGGGACGTCAGCCTCTGAGTTCGGAGATGCTGCGTGGCACCCGTTTTCTCATTCCTCTGTGCCTTGTGAGCCTGACCTGTGTACTAAGCCTGTATTGGCACAAGATCCCAAGAGTTGTCGCCGTCTGTGTAGTCGTTGTCGGCGCACTGGCATTGTTTTCAATCTCACAGGATAGACAGGTGATGGCCGCCCGTTTCTACCTGGCTTCAGTCTGCCACATGGAACCAGAAGAAAAGGCCCTGCGGGAACAGGAACGCAATACGCTTGAAGTGGACGTCATGCAGGCTATTGTTCGTCTTGTTCCGCAAGACGAGTCTGTCTTTACCCCGGATAACACCATGGCAGTCCGCTACATAGCCAGACATCCCCTGCACGCTGTTCACAAGGACGGCAATATCATCTATTACGCCCGTGACCTTGACCTTGCGAAAACCTGGCTGCGGGAGCAGTCATTGCTTGCCACAAATCCAGACACTATCGTTTCTGTCTGGCAGGAATCGGACACTGAATGGCTTCTGGTCCGCAAGTCCGGTCCCTTTTGGCCGGCACTAGCTAGGGGACAGTCAGGCATGTGTGTAGCGTACGACAACGCGGACTGGCAGCTTTTGAGCAGGCCCTGAAGTCGGAACATGCGTAGATTTGAATTTTTCGAGAGAGCCCCATATGGATACAATCGCTGTCCTCATCCCCTGCTATAACGAGGCCCTGACCATAGCCAAGGTTGTCAGAGACTACAAAACGCATTTGCCGGAAGCTGCCATCTACGTCTATGACAACAACTCCAAGGATGATACGGCCAGGCTGGCCAGGGAAGCCGGAGCAATCGTTCGTCACGAATCTAGGCAGGGCAAGGGCAATGTGGTGCGCTCCATGCTGCGGGACATTGATGCACAGTGCTATCTGATGGTCGACGGTGACGACACCTATCCGGCCGAAAGCGCCAGAGCGTTGTGCGAGCCCATTCTGAAGGGTGAGTGCGACATGGTTATCGGGGACAGGTTGTCCTCGACCTACTTCACCGAGAACAAAAGGCCCTTTCACAATTCCGGCAACGTCATAGTCCGCCGCTTTGTCCGCTCCCTGTGGAGCAGACACGGTGGGAAGGATATCAATGATGTCATGACCGGCATGCGGAGCCTGTCCCCACTTTTTGCCAAGGCCTTTCCTGTCATGAGTCCGGGCTTTGAGCTCGAGACCGAACTGACCATCTTCGCCCTTGAGAACAGCTTCAGGATACGTTCGGTCCCAATCTTGTACCGCGATCGCCCTGAAGGCAGCACCTCCAAGCTCAGTACCTACCGCGATGGCCTGAAGGTGCTCAAAACCATCTTCAGGATGTACAGAGACTACCGTCCCTTTCGGGTATTCGGCCTCGCAGCCTGCCTTTTGGCCCTGTTTTCCCTAGTGCTGTTTGTACCTGTCTTGAGCGAGTATCTCGCGACCGGGCTTGTCCCCAGACTGCCCACTCTGGTTGTGTCTGGTCTAAGCATGAGCGTCGCCATGCTGAGCTTTTGCGCAGGACTCATTATGGAGCGCATCTACCTGGGACAGCGCCAGAACCTTGAAATCCAGCTGAATACGCTTCATATGACGCTCAAGCACCACGCACCAGGCATCATGCCCGAATAGAGAGAGCTGACCCTGTCACTTCCTGTTCTGCGCTTCAGGGCCCTTGTGGGCTTTTTCGACAGTCTCGGGAAGGCTTGTCCTGCCACTTCTCCAGGTTTTCAGATCAAGAAGAATGGGCGTCTTGCTCGCTGGACTGAGCCCAAGAAGTTGGCCAAACCTTGTCGTGAAGGCCTTGTCAAAATGCCAGAGCAGCAGGTAGTCGATACCCTGTATCTGCGCAACTTCCCTGAAATTGTCCGGCAGATTTCCCTGACTCATCTGGATCATACGCGTGGTGTGCGGGCTGAAGCTGCTGCTTGTCTCAACGCAAGCCTCGTGCAGGTCGGGCATGACGTAGAACTGGCAGGCATTGTTCAGCTCGTATCTCGGCTTGCCTGTGACGAGCAGATAGGTGGAGCCAGAGGGCACGCTGTTGCGCAGGAAGGTGGCAGCCTTGTACATGTCGGCAATGTGTTTAGGGAGGCCATGTGGTCGCATGCAGGCAAAGACGAGTATATGGAAAATCATGACAGCCAGACAGATCTGCAGGAATTTCTTCAGGATGCGCTTGCCGTGTCGGGCTGCAGCCTGCAGGAACAGAATGCAGCAGGTCAGCAGCGCTGGTCCCATGACAACAGCCATATAGCGTTCGTAGCTGGCGGCATAGCTTTGTTCGTCTGGCGTCATGTAGTGGAGCAGGATATAGCCGTGCAAAAGAAGCCAGACCAGCCAGGTCAGCAGAAAGTAGCCAAGAAGGAAGGGGCCTTCTGGATGCGGGCGGCGGGTATGCTTGCGTGCGTACCAGAGCATCGCCCCCATACCCGCAAAGAAGGCAAGGTTGGTGCTGATGTATTTGCCGTGCCAGATATAGGGCACTGAAAAAAGCGTTTTGACGAAGAACGACTGGACATAGCTCTTCACAACAATGGGCAATCCGGCAGCGAGGGAGCCGCTGTTGTCCATGCCGGCCAAAAGGGGCTGCATGTTGCCCAGGATGCAGTGCTGTACATAGATCTGCCAGCCAAACCAGACCAGTATGCAGGGAATGAAGAGCACCAGCCCTGTCTTCAGGGCAGGCAAAAAGCCTTTTTTGCACATCCCCCAAAGGCTTGCGTTCCTGCTGTCGTGTCCGCTCCTGACAAGCTGAACAAGCGCAATTGTGCCTGTGGCAAAGCCTGCCAGGACAAGCCCGGTTGGTTTGCACAAGACCAGGAGGAGCAGGCTTCCTCCCCAGAGCGCAAGCCTTCTCCTTGTTTCTCCAAATTCAAAGACAGCCATCAGGACAAGAGACGCATAGAGGGACAGCTGTATGGCCTCGCTGTAGGCGAAAAGGTAGGAAGAGTATTTGACCAGCGTTCCCAGAGAACGCAGTATGACAAAGCTTCCCAGGATAAGGCAGCATTTTCCCAGACGCCCCTCAATGCGTGGCAGGCCCACGTGCAGCACAATGCCACAGGCAGAGAGCAGGACTGCCGACTCGGCAACGGCAATTCTGGCTTCGCTGAAATGCCCCAAGGGCTGAAACAGGGCCTGCAGGATGGTAGTTGCGGGAGGATACAGCAAAACCGAATCCTTCCTGGGGAGAGCCGAGTCCCAGTTCCAGAATCCGTTTTCCAGAACCAGATGCTTGACGTAGGCTGCCCAGTAGAACTCGTCCCAGTAAACAATGCGTGCGTTGGCATAGTGCCAGACAAAAAAGGTAAGCAGCAGAGCCAGAACAAGGATGGGCTCGGCAGCCCTGGCGAGCCTGTCCCTGTCTGTTCGTGCAAGACGGATAAGGCTGTAGCCGCCCAGGAGCAGCGAAAGAACCAGCGTGAGCACTTTGCCCTGCAGGTACATGTGCGTCAGGGCAAAAAGAAGATGGGCGAGGGCTGTGCACGATATGGCCACAAAGGGCGCAGCCAAGGCAGGGACCTGCCGCCAGGCCATAAAGAGGCTCAATGAGCACAGTGCGGCAATTTGCAAAAAGACGTCCATCCAGTTTCCTTATTGTTCGGTCGCAGAGAATATGCCAGCATGCCTTTGGGCAGGGCAAAGGGGGCAGACTGCCGTTTCAGGACAGTCTCTGAGCGTCACCGCAAAGCGTCTCCCCTGTGCAGCAGGACCCATTCCCTGTTTTCGTACACGGGAACAAGACTTGTTTCTGCTTCTTCCTGTGCAAGGGTTGTTTTGTGCGCCAGCATCCATTGTGTATCAGTGCTCTTCCAGATGGCGAAGAGGCTGTCCTTTCGTGCAAAGGCCTCCTGTTCCCGGAGCCATTGCCAGGCAAGGGCATAGTCTCTTGCATAATAGAGTATGATGCCGTCCTTGTGCACAGGGTGCAGGGGATGTCTTGCCGCATAGCGCACGGAAAGGGTGTTGTCCGGCGAGAAGATGGGCTCGTTTTGCGGGACAAGACGCTTGATGGCCTTGAGTGCGTCCAGTTCTGCGGTATTGGTCGCGCGCATGTGCTCGGCAGCTGCCTGAACGGAAGGTTCAGGGCCTGGCAGACGTAGTATCGTGCGGCCAGCACCATTTTGTCCGGGGAAAGGCAGAAGAGCACAAGTGTTGTGGCAAGAGTCAGCGAGGTGCAGGACTAGCGGGGAAGCCTTGTCCAGGGAAGAGAGAGCGCGCAGGTGAGGGCCACAAGGCAGACAGGTATGACAAAGCGTGTCCCGCGCAGAATTTCCTGACCCATGGACATGCGCCCAAGCCTTGGGGCAAGAGCCATTTCAAGAGAGCAGACAAGGCAGACTGCCCCTATGCCAACCAGCATGAGGGGTAGGATGGTTGTCAGCTCCCTGCTGGACTCGGGAAGCTCCCTTCTTTTGAGGAAGAGCAGGACCATGGCTGCCAGGGCCAGGGGGATAAGCGGCGTAGTGGTGGAAAAGAGTTGGATCTGGTTGAGAAGGCTGCCCCAGACATTGCCCCAGTCAGCCGCAAAGCGCGTGGCAAAGATGGTGCGCACCAGATTGTAGGAGCCAGGAACAGGGGCTTCCAAAGAGACGCGCAGGGAGAGAAAGGCCAGGATGGGCAGTGCCACAAGCACAACGCACAGGGCTGTGGAGGCAAGATGGCGCAGGACCAAGACGCTTCAGCAAGCATTGGGAGTGCAAACAGAGGAGCCTTTCCGAATCGGTACCAAAAGCACTGTTTGGGAAGGCTTCCTTGTTCATGAGTGGTGCGGGTGCCTGCGAGGCGGAGATATTCTTTTTGGGGGGACACGTTGTATCCCGGGCTTACTCCTTGACAACTGAACGATTTCTTTTAGACAGGACCTCAAAGTTCTGCAATGAATTTGCCGTGCTGGCAAGCACGACAAAATCAACCAATACATAAGGATCAGTAATCATTTCTATTGAGGCGATCAGATGGGACGGAAGGGGGCCAAAACGAAGTTTCAAATCTTCAATGACGCGCTTTCTCAGCGAGACAGTAAACTGCAGCTTCTCTTCGGCTTTTCCCTCGGCTTTTCCCTCGGCTCTTCCCTCGGCAAGAAACATCTTCTTCCATTCTTCGGCTCTATTTTCTAACACGACACCTAACTCCTGCAAATTGAGATGGGACAGATCTTCAGTGATACCCATTCTTCCCAGCAAATATTCGAGAACCCATATGTGAAGGACTTCGCACACATCTGTATATTCAGGTCCCTGAATTTGAGTGAGCAACTCATGATAGACTTTCATGAGAGGGGTGATGTTTTTTTCACGTTCCAGTTTGACAATTTGCGCAGCAACACCATGGAGCTTATCTAGTATTTCCTCGGGGAAGCGGCTTATATCCAAAAGAAAATGCCTTTGACTGGGAATATAGGGAAGCAATTCCTTCGGAAGATTGGCACCGAACAGGTCAGCCACATCCCGGGGGGCGTTCCACTGTCTTTTGCCGTTGTAGATAACAATAGGCAGAACAATCGGCAGGGGAGTTTGAGAACGCAGTTTCCTTGTCGCTATCAGATCCTGCAGCAAGAGCGTAGTGTAGGCATTCATGCGCAGGGCCATCCAATAGTTTGTGGAACTCTGAAACTCCAGCATGACAACAAGATAGCACGTCTGGCGAGTATTTTTCCATTGGAGCTGCCAGACAATATCGTTAGAGCGTATATTGAGCGTGTCCGACACGTAGTTGCCGGAGAGTCGCTCCAGTGTCGAAAAGTCTAGATCTTCTATGTAGTCCCCGGGGACAAAATCCTGTAGGAAGGACTTTACTATATAGGGATTACTGAAGAATTTTTTGTACACTGCGTCGAGTGAAATCTTTGCTTTAGCCATGCAAAAAAATAGCCTAAAACAGACAGAGAGGCAAGCTTTTCGTTTTCATATTATTTGCTAATACGCAAAATATGTTGGCATGTATTTTTCTTAACAGACAAAATAACAAAACCTTAATCGCAAGTATTGCATGCAGTGTCAAGCGAAAGTTCTGGTGCCTCCTCGAACAATAAGATGATGTGTTAGCGCTCTACTGAGAATTCACGAAGTTATTTGTGCAATAACACCCAGTCGCTGTTCTCATACACTGGCGCAAGGCTACTCTCAGGCCATTTCTGGGAGAGAGTCCTTTTGCGCACCAGCATCCATTGTGTATCAATGCTCTTCCAGATGGCGAAGAGGCTGTCCTTTCGTGCAAAGGCCTCCTGTTCCCGGAGCCATTGCCAGGCAAGGGCATAGTCTCTTGCGTAATAGAGTATGATGCCGTCCTTGTGCACAGGGTGCAGGGGATGTCTTGCCACATAGCGCACGGAAAGGGTGTTGTCCGGCGAGAAAATGGGCTCGTTTTGCGGGACAAGACGCTTGATGGCCTTGAGTGCGTCCAGTTCTGCGGTATTGGTCGCGCGCATGTGCTTGGCAGCTGCCTGAACGGGAAGGTTCAGGGCCTGGCAGACGTAGTATCGTGCGGCCAGCACCATTTTGTCCGGGGAAAGGCAGAAGAGCACAAGCGCTGTGGCAAGAGCCAGCGTGGTGCAGGACCAGCGGGGAAGCCTTGTCCAGAGAAGAGAGAGCGCGCAGGTGAGGGCCACAAGGCAGACAGGTATGACAAAGCGTGTCCCGCGCAGGATTTCCTGACCCATGGACATGCGCCCAAGCCTTGGGGCAAGAGCCATTTCAAGAGAGCAGACAAGGCAGACTGCCCCTATGCCAACCAGCATGAGGGGCAGGATGGTTGCCAGCTCCCTGCTGGACTCGGGAAGATCCCTTCTTTTGAGGAAGAGCAGGACCATGGCTGCCAGGGCCAGGGGGATAAGCGGCGTAGTGGTGGAAAAGAGCTGGATCTGGTTGAGAAGGCTGCCCCAGACATTGCCCCAGTCAGCCGCAAAGCGCGTGGCAAAGATGGTGCGCACCAGATTGTAGGAACCAGGAACAGGGGCTTCCAAAGAGACGCGCAGGGAGAGAAAGGCCAGGATGGGCAGTGCCACAAGCACAACGCACAGGGCTGTGGAGGCAAGATGACGCAGGATGTGGTTTCTCCATCCCCCCACGGGAAGCAGAAAGAAGAGCGTGAGAAAAACGCCGCTGCACATGAAGGCGCTTACGGAATGCACAAAGACCCCGAGACCTGCGAGAAGGCAGCAGAGGTATCTCGGACGAAAGCTTTCTCGTCCCCTGCAGGCCAAAAGCAGCAAAAAGGGCCAGAGTGCATTGAAGAAGATGCGAGGCACAGCTTCCTCGTGGGTCGCTCCCCAGTAGGTTCCAAAGCACCAGTACCAGGTAATGCTCGAGAGGATGGTCAGGAGTACGGCAAGCGAGGCCTGCTTGAAGAGGATTCTGCCGCAGACGTACCAGCAAAACAGCTGCATGAAGATGGCAAGGCCACCGGCAAGGACAAGAGAGATGGCAGTGGTCTCGGCAGGAAAGAGGCCTGCCAGCATGGTGAGCAGGTTGGGGAGACCAGGATCGTGGGGCAGATACGAGACCAGGGGATCTGCGGCAAAGGGCGCCTGATTGCGGCTCACTTCGAGAACCTGGGCGTAGTTTTGCAAGTCTGTGTTGATGCCGCAGCCCATGGGACACAAAAGCAGTATCCCCTGCACCGAGGCATAGGAAAAGAGGGCGCAGACAAGGGCGACAAGCGCGTCTGTGGCTGTAAATGGCCATTCTTTTGCGAAAAGGTGAGCCAAGGCTGTTCTCCTGCATGGTCTGCCCTGCGCAAAATCCGCAGGCAGGCAGCTTTTTGCATGGCAAGGCCTTTCTTGGCAAGGGGCCTGTTTTCTGGCGCTGAAGGGGGGCTGGACGATGTCCGGCAATTGGGGATAGAAACCTGAAAACTGTCCGGTTGCGCGCAAGTCCGCCTCCCTGGGAAATGTCCTTTTGGGGATGCCTGCAGACTGGACGGTTTTTGTGTTGGCTGCCCGAAGGATATGCGCTTCCTTGGGCCACATGGAACTCTGTAGTGGAGTAGTTGATGAGTCTCGACACCGGGAAACGCTATATTGTCATAGGTGCCGGCCCAGCTGGCCTGACCGCTGCCAAGAGCCTGCTCGCAAAAGGTTGCAGGAACGTTCTTGTCATTGAGCAGGATGACGTGGCAGGCGGTATTTCCAAGACCGTCTGTCACAACGGCAATCGCATCGATCTTGGGGGCCACAGGTTTTTCTCCAAGTCCGACGAGGTCATGCAGTGGTGGCAGTCCGTCCTGCCGGTGGAACAGGAGGACAAGCCCTCGGACGAAGAGGCCTTTTTGGTGCGTCACAGACTCTCGCGCATCCTCTATGAAAGGAAGTTCTTTGCCTATCCCGTGACCCTGAGCATGGACACGCTCTCAAAGCTTGGGGGCAGGCGCCTTGTGAAGATTGCCCTTTCCTACGCCTTGGCCCGCCTGCACCCCGTACAGCCCGAAAAAAGCCTGGAGGACTTTTTCATCAACCGCTTCGGCCGGGAGCTGTACCAGACCTTTTTTCGCGACTACACGCAAAAGGTGTGGGGTCTTCCCTGCAGCGAACTTTCGGCAGACTGGGGCGCGCAAAGGGTGAAGGGCCTCTCGGTCACGGCTGTGCTTGCGCACGCCATCAAGAGCATTGGCAAGAGCCTGCGCAAGGGAACGGGCGGCATCGCGCAAAAGGATGTGGAGACAAGCCTCATAGCGTACTTCCTCTATCCCAAGCACGGCCCGGGATCCCTGTGGGAAGGTGTGGCGCAGGATGTGCAGCGCATGGGAGGAACAATACTCTACAAGAGCAGGGTTACGGGCCTTGACTACGCTGATGGCCGCATCAAGAGCGTTGCCGTTGCACCTACGGACAGCAGAGATGGCGCCGAAGAAACGGGGCACGATGCGGACGTGGTCATCTCCTCCATGCCCTTGCGGGAGCTTGTGGCTGGCCTGCGGGGAAGTGTCCCCGCCGATGTCCTTGATGTGGCCAGAGGCCTTGTCTACCGCGATTTCATGACTGTCGGTCTTGTCCTGCGCAGGAACGGGCGCCTGGCAGATCTCAAGGACAACTGGATCTACGTGCAGGAGCCGGACGTGCACATGGGACGCATTCAGATCTTCAACAACTGGAGTCCCCATCTGGCCTGCGACAGGCAGACGCTTTTGCTTGGACTGGAATACTTCTGCAGCGAGGGCGACAGGTTCTGGACCATGGCGGACCAGGACTTTATCGCCATGGCTGCCGGGGAACTGGAAAAGATCGGCCTTGCCAGGAAGGAAGACGTGCTTGATGCCTTTGTGGTGCGTGTTCCCAAGGCCTATCCCGCCTACTTTGGCAGCTACGACAAGATTGGCGTTCTGCAAAAGTGGCTGGATGGCGTGCCAAACCTCTATCCCGTAGGCAGAAACGGCATGCACAGGTACAATAACATGGATCACTCCATGCTGTCGGCCCTGCGCACTATGGACTGCCTTGCGGACAATGGCCCTGCCAAGAGTTCTGTCTGGCAGGTGAACGCCGAGAAGGAATACCACGAGGAAAAGCAGTAGAAGAGATGCTGCCTTCTTACGGGTTGTAGCAGCCGAACGCGTTCTTGATCAGGATTTTCACAAGTTCCCAGTTGCCCTTGAAAAAGCTTATCTTGGTCGGGACCTTTCCTGTCTTTGGATAGGCGCGCGTGACAGGGATTTCGCAGGCCCTGTACCCAAGCTGCGTTGCGCGCACTGAAAGATAGGCCAGCAATTCATAGGTCGCGAAAATGTCTCTTAAGGGACACACGCGCTTGTCGGCCAGGTACTCTGCCGAATAGCCCCTGAAAGCGTTTGTTGTGTCCGTAAAGCGCTGTCTGGCTGTGAGGGAAATGATCGGCGCGTGGATCAGACGCACTGCCAGTGTGCGGACAAGGGGTGTGTTGATGGCCTTGCCATGGGGCACAAAGCGGGAACCCTGAACAAGGGCGTAGCCCTCCTGCAGTTTTTCTATAAAGCGGGGGACGTCCTCAATGCTGTCCTTGTTGTTCCCGTCGATGGTGATGACCCCCTTGTAGCCTCTTTTAAGGGCCCACCAGATCCCCATTCTGAGCTGCGCGCCCTGCCTGCCAGTATCCCGCTTGACCAGCAGGGTGTTCACCCCGAGCCCCTGCAGGACACTGCCCTTTGTGCTTCCGTCTGTGGAGCCCCCATCGCAGAGCACAATATCCGCATGCTGCGCTACAGCATGCTGTTGCGCTCTGCGAAGCTCTGCCAGAATGCGCTCTCCCTCGTTGATGACAGGGATCAGCACAACATAGTCGCTTGTCCTTTCCCTGTACTCCTCGCACTCGAACCTTGGCACACCCTCTTGCCGCTCGTAAACAATCATTTGTACCTCTTTGGCCGCACAAAAAGCGCAGGCTTTTGCACAACGCCCTGTCTAAGGTGCCTGAAACCCTGCGCTACAGATAGTTTTTTCGTACCAGCTCGACTGCCTGCACAAGGGCTTTTTCCAGCACTGTGGATCTGGCCTGCCTGCCATGGTCTTGCACCAGCATTTCGATGGTGACCAGGGAAATGGTCTTGCCTGTGCCGGGAGTCTGGGACAGGGCCTTTCTGAAGGCCTCTCCAATTTCCCTGTGGCTGACTTTCCCCTGGCCCAGGGGAGCGAGGTGCGGCTCGCTCACATGGACATGACCAATCCAGTCTCTGACCTTTTCAATGGTCTCGCAGGGCTCATGGTTCATGAACATGGCCCCGGTATCCAGCTGCAGACGGATCCCCGGATGATCAAGCGACGCAACAAAGCTGCAGGCGTCCATGGTAGTGGTCAGAAAGTTGGCCCCGTAGGCTGCAGGATTGGGCTCAAGGCAGATCGTGACGTCAAAGCCTTGGGCAATATCGCCAAGACGCGTAAAAAAGTCCTGCGCCATGGCCATTGTCTGCGCATCCGAAAGGCCCTGGCGATCGCGGTTTTTGGGGCTTCCGAACACAAGTCTGCGTACTCCAAGGCCTGCCGCAATGCGACAGATGTGGAACAGACGCGCGAGCATGCGTTCCTGCACCTTTTTGGAGGCAAAGACATTGAGTCCCTGGGTGCCAAAAAGCAGAGACTGAAAGCCGACGAGCGCAAAGCCCCGCTCTTCCCAGACCTTGCGCACGGCACAAATGTCCGCATCCGAAGCACTCTCTGGCTGGGGAAAATACTTTCCTGGAGCAATATCCAGGTGATGGACGTCAAGGGCAGCCAGTATCCCGGCAACTGTGGCGTCGTCTGCCACATCCCAGGCAATATTGGAGATGGAAAGCTGTGTCATGGCCTGTCCCTTATGCCTGGTCCTGTTTCATGCGCCTTGGCTCTGTCTGTGCGTATTCCCTGATTGCGGCCAGGGATTCCTCTGCGGAATACTGATAGTTTTGTTTGCCCCAGTGCGCGGCGTGCACAGAACGAAAATCATAGCGTATGGCAGGACGGGGCAACATGTTTGCAAAGTCCAGGCCAAAGGCCCGTTTTGTTACGCTGGCAACATCCAGGGGCTCTGCAGTCAGATGAACCAGTTTCAGTCCCAGAGCAAGACACTTTTGGATATCGCTCCACAACTGCACCATGGGATAGAACTGGAAAACATCCTGCGCGTTGATGCTGTGCAGATTGTTGTCGTTCAAAAAGTCGAAGACAATGTTTTTCTTCAGTCCCGGTCCGACCAGTCCAGGCAGCCTGATGACAAGAGCGTTTGCAAAATGCTCCCGGACAAACTGTTCCAGACGCCATCTGTTGATGCCGTAGGGGTGCAAGCCTTTTGTGTCCACTGCAGTTGTCTCGTCTACGCAGACGGGACTTTTGAACACATCGACAGTGCTGACCAGCACAAATCTGTCAGCCTGTATGGCGCGCAGGCAGTCGATGAGGCTGTCAATGCACCTGGCATCCGCCTCGGGCTCCTTGTTGGCCAGCCATTTCTTTGCAGGAGCGCCGGCACAGACGACCATGTCAAAGCTGTGCCCGGCAATGTCTCGGATATTGGTGGACCTGTAAAGATGATCAAAGGATGTTGCGCGCAACAGTGTCTGGCCGACAAAGCCGCTGTAACCGATTAAGGCTGTACTCATATCCCTGGTACTCCATGGAGCAGACTGATGATTTTGTGATGTGGACTGACGAGCTGGCACTTTTCAGGGGCATTTCGCACAACGCTAGCGATCCCGCCCGGTCTGCACCAGATTGACGTCTGGGCTTTCGCTCTCTTCCAGGACATTGATCCTGTCCTGGTTGATCATGGTCAGAGAGTTGCGCTCATAGACTATGGCGTACTGCTCCCTGTCGCGTATCTCCACGAGGATTCTGCCAATGTACTCACTCAGGAACATCAGTATGACGAATTGCAGCAGGGAAAAGAACGACATGATAAGCACTGTGGAGGCCCAGCCCACTGCCACATCATCCTTGAGAAGGCGTACGAGGAGCGCGAAAAGCGAGACAAGACAGGCTATCGCGGATCCGCCAAGCCCAAGCAGCGAGACAAGGCGCAAGGGAGCGGCCGAGTTGAAGACCATCAGGCGCATGGTCTCCCGCACACCCGAATACAGTGTCTTTGCCGCCGGCTTTGTGCTTTTCTCGCCTGTTTCGTGCAGGGCATAGGGCATTGGGGTGCAGGCATAACCGCTTTTCTGTATCTGCATGGAGAGCTGCTGATAGTGTCTTCCTGTAGCCATCACCGCATTGGCAGCCCTTCGCGAAAGGCAGCGAAAATGCGTGGCGTTGTGCGGCAGCCTGTAGTCGATACTGTGCAGCAGCCAGGTAACCAGGGGACGCACAATCCGATACGGAAGCGAGCAGGGCACATGCGCTGTACCCACAACAACATCGCTGCCGCTCTTGCACAAGTCGACCGCAGTGCCAATGGTTTCCAGGGGATCGCAGTCCAGGCGCATGATGACAATGAAATCGCCAATGGCGTTTTCCAGTCCTGCCGCAAAGGCAACATCGTCATGAACATTGTCCGAGAGCTGCAGGTAACGGATGGAAGGGACCTTTGGGAGCATGTCGGAAAAGAGATGCGAGCAATATGTCTGGGCATCCTTCTTGACCATGACAAGCACTTCATAGTCGCTGTAGCGCTTCCCAAGGTAGGAGCACAGTTTGGGAAGCTCGCAAAGTGCGTCTTTTCCGGCAAAATCGACAACGGTTATGACAGAAACGAAGGACTGACTTTTGGCAAGATTTCCCTTGTCCGTACTGTCCCTGCATGGTGTTTTCAATTGCGTGTCCATTACTCTATCCCGAAATGTTCATTGACTGCATCGACAACGTCGTACACATTGTCTATCTTCCCGCCCATGATGCAGTGAAATCCCTCAAGCCCATGATCAAAGCGACAGAGAATGGGGCGTGAGTCATCCACCTCGCTTATGGGAAGCACTGTTTGTATCCATTCAGTCGTAGCTCTATTTTCGCAAATTCACGCTAGCCCATCCCGACTTTTTCTGCTATGCCTACACCATAGATAGACAACTCGCTTTTGCCTTGGTGGACCTATGGATTTCCAGTCAGTGAAATTTCTCTCCCTGCTCGATCTTCAGGGCTACTGTGACAACTGCCCCACAGTTGCCACGCTGAGGACTCAGCTCAGTGCCATTGAAGAAGAGGTTCTTGAGCTCAGGG
>CALVGM010000206.1 GCA_944327095.1 uncultured Desulfovibrio sp.
CGCGAGGCGGACCAGCTGCGCACGGTGCTGCTGCGGCAGATCACAAGCGGGCTCTCTGGCCAGGCAGCGGGAATCGTTGGCCGCATAGCCATTGCCTACGAGCCCGTGTGGGCCATAGGCACGGGCAAGACGGCAGGAACCAGGGAAATTCTCGAGGCCCACGAAATCATTCGCGACATCCTGCGCGTGGTGTTCACAAGCGGCGACGAGGTGCCGATTCTCTACGGCGGCTCCGTCAAGCCTGCCAATGCAGCGGACATCCTTGCCCTTGACAACGTCAATGGTCTTTTGGTAGGAGGCGCTTCTTTGGAGGCCAGGAGTTTCCTCGACATAGTGCGCGCCGGCCTCTAGGGACAGGGACGTTCTCCTTCCTGTCTTTTTTTCTGTTTTCCCTTCAACAACTGACTTCCCCTGGAAGAGCAAATAGATACGCCGGAGGCTTTGGTACCGTGGAGTCGCTCATCTTGGTTCTGCATATTGTTGTCTGTGTCCTTTTGGTCATACTTGTCCTCTTGCAGTCGGGCAAGGAGGGCATGGGCGTCATCTTCGGCGGAGGCAATACCTCCGTGTTCGGCAGCACTGGCGCAGGCGGCCTGCTGGCCAAGCTGACGGCCTTTGTGGCGGTCATTTTCGTGGGCACCTCCCTGGCGTACACCTACACCACGAGCGATCACGTGACGGATGAATCCGCTGTCCTGAACGTGCGCATCGAGGAGCCTGCCCCGGCCATGCCCGCAAAGCCCGCTCCGGCAGGCAACGAGCTCATTCCCACGGCTCCGGTGCCGCAGGCCAACGCGACGGCTCCGGCTGCCACAGCTGCTCCAGCAACCACTGAGCCTGCGCAAGCCCCGCAGCAAAAGCCCGCAGCGGAAGCGGCGCAGCCCGCTCCGGCAGCTCCTGCTGCCCCGGCGGCCGACAAGCCGGCAGCAGCCCACTAGACAGCCCGCAAGGGACAACACAATTTTACAAGGTGCCGCAGTTTGTATGCTGCGGCACTTTTTTTTGCGCCTGCGGCATGGGCAGGAAAGGGGATGGTCAGGAGCTAGCCTAGGTCCTGCGGCGGTTGCGCTTCTCCTCCATGTAGTATCTGCGCTTGTTTTCGTACATGCTGTTGTCCGCCTCGTTGAGCTGCTCGTTGAAGTTGCCCTGTTCGCGCCAGCAATAGCCAATGGACGCGTTGTCGCCCGAGTCCTCGATGGCCTTGCCGATCTGTTCCAGGGCAGCGCGAAAATCCTCTTCCGTGCCTTCCTTTTCCATGATCACGAATTCGTCACCGCCAATGCGGTAGCACTTGCCCTCGAAGCGGCCTCTGATGTGCTTGGCAACGCGAATGATGAGCGCGTCGCCTGCCTCGTGTCCAAAGGTGTCGTTCACCTGCTTCAGGCCGTTGATGTCGATGATGGCCAGGCCCAGGGCGTGGTTGTACTCGAGCTTCTTTTCCTGGTTGAGCCTGTTTCTGTTGTACATGCCGGTGAGAAGGTCCTCGTAGCTCAGCCTTTCGAGCTGCAGGGTCTTGCGGTCGAGCTCTTCGAGCATGTACTTGCGCGTCTCGCTGGAGACAGCTGCCGGAAAGCCCACATCCTCGGCAGTCATCTCCGAGTAGGGATTGGAAACGTGGATGTGGCAGCATCTGGGCACGCCGTCCTCTTCCCAGCGGAAGACGGTTGTGACGCGCTGGTGCACGCGGATGTAGATGTTCGTGCTCGGATCCGTGAAGATGTAGAGCATGCCCGTGCACAGGTAGACATCCTCGGCAATCTTCAGCACATCGTAGTGCTCGTCGGTGATGCGGCAGGGAGGTACCTTGCCGGCAAACTGCCTGAACATGGCCGCAATCCTGTCGTACCCCACAAGGTATTCCTGTTCCGCAGCACCAAACCAGCTCATGGTGTGCGAAAAGAGGGCAATAAGGCCTTCCTCATCGTTCTTGCAGTAGTGCAGATGCAGGATCCTGCTGGTGAGCTCCCTGACGGTCTGCTGTCTTTGTTCTTCCCTGTTCAGCATACGTGTCCTGGTTTGGTTGTGAAATGCGCGAACTCGAAAGAAGAGTGTCTGTGCCCAAGGGGAAATGGCTTTTGTCCTGCTGCTGTCAGGCAAATCCGGTCAACCCCAAAATTTGCAATGGCAGAGGGGGACAGGAAAAAACCTGTTCATGATACTACCCTCTGAAAAGGGATCGCGGTAAAGAAAAAAAATTCAAGTAGTACGACAATGCGGTTACCTGGCCTTTTGCAAGTCCTTTTGGACAGGGATGAATGGCTTGTGCATTGCCATTTTCCTTTCTCCACCCAGATTGCTCCGGGCCCTTTCGGACTTTCCTCGCTTGCAGAGCCCGGGCTTTGGACGTACCTTCCGAACGAAAAAACAGCCGCCTTGCGGCGCGCGGGAGATTGTGTCATGTCCGACAGCAAGTTTGACGATCATCTTTTTTCCAACAACCCCTTCAGGGACAACCTGCGTACCCTGAAAAAGTCCGGGCTTGCCCAGCAGGGCACCAGCGGCAGGGACTCCATGGTCAGGGTCAGGGAACAGAGAAGGCGCAAAAAGCACGGGGATCCGGCCTTTGAAGAGGAGTGCGACATTTTTTTGCAGGCCATGGAAGGCATGACCGGAGATCGCGTGGATCACAAGGACAAGGCGGAGGAGGACGACTTGTTCCTGTCGCAGATGAGCCAGGGGCTTGCGGGGAGCAAAAAGGGCGCAGCCAAAGACGGCACCAGGGGGGGCCGCTCCGGGGCACGATCCGAAGCCAGGTCCGAAACCGTGTCCAAGGCCGGGTCGAACTCCCCCGCCAAAGCCCGGGCCGCGACAGAGAAGAAGGTGTCCCAGGCCACAACAGGTCCTGCCGGCGGCCAGGAACATGCCCAGGGAAAGCAGCCCGCGAGCAGGGACGCGCAGGGCCAGGACATGAGCATGGAAGAGCTTTTGCAGCAGGGCATGCAGGCGGACGAGTTCGCAAAAGCCATGGCAGGGGTTACACCCCTGACCAAGGCAGGCAGGGATGTGGCGCCCAGGGCAAAGGCCAAGCCCTTTGCCGGCGCGCCAGGCAACGCGCTGCAGGACTTTATGGATGGAAAGCTCGAATTTGCCCTCTCCTTTACGGACGAGTACATGGAGGGCTTTGTGGTGGGGCTCGACCCTGTCATGATGCAGAAGCTGCGCCAGGGAAGCTTCAGTCCGGAGGCGCACATAGACCTGCACGGCCTGAATACCCAGCAGGCCTTCGAGACCCTGCGCGGCTTTTTCAAGGGCTCGTGGTACAGGGGGCTGCGCTGCGTCATTGTTGTCTGCGGCAGGGGCAAGAATTCTCCGGACGGCATAGGCATATTGCGCGAAAAGCTGCAGCTTTGGTTCACACAGGAGCCCTTCAAGCGGGTTATTCTGGCCTTTTGCACGGCAAAGGCCCATGACGGAGGCGCAGGCGCGGTCTATGTCCTGATGCGCAAGTTCAAGAAAAAGGGGCGCATAGCCTGGGAACGCATGCCAGCAGACGAGGATCTCTTCTAGGCCCGCCTGGCAGGATATGCGGGGCAGTGCTCCAAAGGGGGCCTGCCCCGCAAAATGACTTTCTGCCTCCCGGGCAGGTCCTTGCGCGGGTTTTGCGCAAGACTGTCTGGCGATCCTGCCTGCAATCCCCGGGTCTTGCCTTGGCTATTTGTTGCTCAGGATGAGGGTCTTGAGGGGCAGCTTGGGCACATGGTGCACGCCCTTGTCGTCGCGCCAGTAGCCGAGGTTGGCTGGGTCTGTGGCCGTGTCTGCCACACGCACTTCCCTTTGCATGCCAAGGGCTATCACAAGCAGGGGCTCCATGGTGTCCGGAATGTCCAGGGCCTGGGCCACTGTCTCGTGGTTGAAGGAAAGCAGGATGCAGGAACCAATGTCCCTGGTTTGCGCGGCAAGCTGTATGGTCTGGGCAGCAATGCCTGCGTCAATGCCGTTCAGGTTCGTGCGCTTGCCCCTTTCGCCCACGATCACGATGTAGCCTGTCGGGCGTTCGCCCTCGGCCGGTCCGTCCCAGTCCTTGTACAGGGCAGCCCACTTGAGGGCAGGAAACACGGCCCTGCAGGCCGCCGGGGACGAGGCCAGGGCAAAGCGCAGCGCCTGGGCGTTGCCTGCGCAGGGAGCAAGCCGTGCGCACTCCACAAGCCAGGTCAGGCTGCCTTCGGGAAGCCCCTCGTCCTGCCTGAAGATGCGGCAGGTACGGGTGGCACGCACAAGTTCGAGAAAATCCATGGCTGTTCTCCTGTTGAGGTTGCGGGGCAGGGTGCCCCAAGCCATTGAACCCCAATTTGCAAGATGCGTCAAAGACTTTCCAGAGCATTTTCGCCCCCGAGAGGCGTCTTTGTCGTACGGAACAAAAAGAGCAATTGATTTCAATGTGTTGCGCAAGACAAGTCCTTGACAGGCAGGGTACTTCCCTGTATTCAGGACAATTGCGTTTTTTCCCGGACCCGCACTTGTGCGGGGAGGGACGCGCAAGCCTTCGGCAAGCAACCAGTCAACACTCAACCAATCAGCAATCAACAAACTGCAAGCGGATGCCGGCCAGCACTAATCCGGCCAACGCAAGGGGCATGACATGTCAAAGATAATACTGACAGGAGACAGACCCACGGGACGACTGCATGTGGGCCATTATGTGGGCTCGCTCAAGGAACGCGTTGCCCTGCAAAACAGCGGCGAGTTCGACAAGGTCTTCATCATGATTGCCGATG
>CALVGM010000207.1 GCA_944327095.1 uncultured Desulfovibrio sp.
GAGGACGTGATCAATCCGACCGGTTTCAGAATTTTCGTGAAAGACAAGAATGGCAACCGCGTGACCGCTACGGTCGACTGGTTCGCCATGGGAGTGTAAGCACATGGCAGACTACAGCAATCCGAAAGCAAGCAACGCAATCTTGGGCGACCTGCAAGAAATTGTCGCTCTCATTCAGGCCGGTGCCAAGATGGACCCGAGCGGGAACACCAACATCCCCAACGGGGCCAAGCGTGTGGTGTCCGTCTCCGGCGGCTACCAGATACAGAGCTACAATGGCTCGACATGGGTGAGCATAGGCAAGCTCATCCATGACTGCGACACGCTGGACGGCAAGAACTCCAATACCGGCACGACTGCCAACACCATCCCGGTGCGTGACAAGAACGGGGCTTTGCCGGGCAACGTCACCGGCAACGCAGCTACGGCCACAAAGCTTCAGGCCGCCCGGACCATTGACCTTGGCGGTATCCTGTCCGCTACGGAACAGTCCTTTGACGGCAGCAAGCCCATTGTCATTCCCGTCAACAGCATCAACGTCAACAACGAGCAGGACAACGCACTTATGGGCACTGTGTCCAAGGCGCACGGTGGCACGGGCCGGACGGACGGCGCTGCGGCTGACGTGGTGGTGTCCAGTGCGCAGGGGACCGTCAAGGCCAGTGCCTACGGGCAGATTGGGGACGCCAGAAACGTCACTGGGCAGGACCTCGACACCTTGACTGTGACAGGCGACTACATTGCCACAAGCGCGACTGTGGAGAACCATTTTCCCTACGCGACATCCAACACCGTCATCAGCATCAAGGTTTCCAGAAGCACGACAAACATCTTTCAGACAGTGAGGCTGGTGGGAGAAGTATGGCAGCGTAGATCAACTTCCACCGGAAGCTCCTGGTACGCGTGGGAACCCATTGGCGGCACAAAAACGAGCACGGTTCTCATCTACGTTTCCAAATCGGGGACAGACGCAAACACCGGCCTGTCCAACAGCTATCCTGTGCAGACAATTTCCAGAGCGCTCAGCGTGGCAAAGGGAATCGCGCCACACGGGTACAACAACGTAGTGGTGCGCCTCTGTCTTGGCGAAGGGGACTGGGGGACAGCAACCTTTCGCAGCCTGCCTTACATGCTTCAACTCTATCCGTTCGACAACACCGTTCCCACGGAATACTCGGCGTCCCTGCCGTCTTTTGAAAACCTGGAGGTGTACAACTCCTATGTCCAGGTGGCAGGAATTGTGGCGACAAATCGGATTAGGGCAAACAGCGGCACAATAGAGGTTTTGGGTGGATACACACGCTTCGCTGAAATCTCTTCGCAAAACAATTCTCATGTTATTATAGTCGGTTCTAGTAATCCAATCGAAATTATATCAAAAGAAAACCATACTTCTGTTTTCACTGTTGGCGTCGACTCAAGCATGTATATTGCTAACGAAAGAGTGTGTAATATCGTAGAAAATTTGAACTTGAGTGAAGGATTCCTGTTTGCGAACATGAATTCTTTTGTCACAAGATTCTATGTTATGACATTTACCTTGGCAGACGGTATCAGTGTCACCGGCCAAAAGTACTCGCTCTGGAACAGAAGTCATTGCGTCTATGGTAAAGCGGAGTTGGACGCTTTGCCGGGTTCTGAAGAAGGCGTGCTAAGTAATGGGACATTGCTGACAAACGGTCTCTGGGGTGGGGGCGACGCGCACACATTCATGGCTGCTGACGCCACCTGGAAGAAAGACAGCAGTTCCATCTATGCCCGTGACGTAGCGGTTAACGGCGATACAGCCGATATGGCGAGTGACAGAGGGCAGATAGGTGAGGCTCACAGACCGGGAGCTTGCGACTTCAACACGCTGCTCAAGAGCGGTCACTATTGGTTCACGAATGCCGAAATAGGAGGAAGCTCCAATATCCCAGTAGCAAACAAGACAGGCAGTCTCGTTGTGTACAACGGAGATACAACCGGTAACTACGTCCATCAGCTCTTTTTCCAGTACAACTCCTCGCAAACCTGGCACAGGTACAAGATAACTTCCACATGGAGCAACTGGGCCAAATTCTATGATGAGCTCACTGCACCCGTTTTCACAGGTGCAACGTCCTCCGCTGCTGGCGCCAAAGGACTTGTGCCGGCGCCGGCCAGAGGGCAGACAGGGGCGTATTTTTTGAATGGGGCGGGCAACTTCTCGACGGTTCCATATCTGCGGAATGGCGTGAGCGCAGGCGGCTATGTGGACGCTCTTGAGTGCAACACCCCTGACGGAAGCAATAGAATTGCCTGCATTCGTGTGGGCAATGAAATGAGTAGTGAGGAAGGATTCTATACCCTTTTGCTTGGCGTCAACACTCCGCAAAATGGAGCTCCGGGTGGTATCATCATTCGCCGCAATCTTGAGACAAACGAAATCACTATAGAGGGAAGCGGCAGTCTCGACATCACCGGCGACCTTTCCGTCACTGGCACCATCTCCGGCCAGAACGCCTTTTCCACAGGCGATTTCGTCTGGTCCTACGCCAGCTCCAAGACCGGTTTCCTGCTCTGCAATGGCGCTGCCATCAGCCGCACAACCTACGCCGACCTGTACGCCATCATCGGAACCAAGTTCGGCACGGGTGACGGGAGCACGACATTCAACCTGCCAGACATGCGGGGACGTACTGCGCAGGGCGCCAACGGCAACTTGGGAACAGTGCTGGCCGCCGGTCTGCCGAACATCACGGGTGCGGTCGGGACACATGCGGACCTCATGTCCGCAAGTGGGGCCTTTGCTCTTGGGGGCGGCGGAAGTCGTGCTGACGGAAGCTACAATTCTGATCATATCCGATTTGACTTCAACGCCTCCCGTTCCAACTCCATCTACGGCAAGGCAAGCACCGTCCAGCCCCCGGCCATAGCCCTCAACTGCTTCATCAAATATTAGAGGTGACACAATGTCCGAACAGGAAGACTTCTACCAGCCCCCGGAACCCGTCCAGATTGACTACTCCAATCCTCCCACGGCCTACTGCTTTGACCCGGACACGGGCGAGTACGCAGGCACAGACTTTTGCCAGCCGGACCCACTGGAGAGCGCACAGGCCGGCGCTCCCGTCTGGCTTCTGCCTGCCAACGCAACGCTCGAAGCCCCAACCCTCACCCCGCAGGACAAGCAGGCCCTGTGCTGGAGCGGCGAGGCGTGGGAGCTGAAGGAAGACCACCGGCAGAAACATGACACCGGCGGCGTCCCTGTCGAGGGCACGGGTACGGCGTACTGGCTGCCTGGGGACGTGTACGGGGCAAGCCCCCGCTACATGGACACGCTCGGCCCCCTGCCCGCCGATGCCGTGCTGACAGCTCCCGCCAAGAGCACGGCACAGCTCTGGGAGGACTTGCGCCTTGAGAGGGACAACCGCCTTGGCGCAACGGACTACCTGGTTATGCCGGACTACCCCATCGCAGACGAAAAGCGTGCGCAGGTGGAGGCGTACCGCCAAGCCCTGCGAGACTTGCCCGCGCAAGAGGGCGCTCCCTGGGACGGCGGCGGCGAGCTCACCCCCTGGCCCACACTGTAGGAGGACACAATGGCAGATCTTCAGGACACAGAGACGCCCGGACGCATCGACATTATCATCTTTCCGAACGGCGGAAAGGAAGTCATTGGCCGCATCGCCAGCTATCCCGCCACCCCGGAGAGAGCCTACATAGACAAGGTGCAGGCTTTTGTGGCGCAGCACCAGGGACTCTCCAGGCCAACAAAGTACACGGGGCGCTACAGCGTCAAGGACGGCGTGTGCAGTATGGTCTGGACCGACTGGGCGGGGGAGATTGAGCGCCCGGCGGAGGAAGAGGCGGAAATCCTGTAACACAAAACGAGCCCCTGTAACACAATCCGGGAAGGTGTGTGACAGGGGCGTTGGGATACGAAAAGGGCGTGCCAGAGTGACTGACACGCCCATGTGATTTGTCATAGCGGGAGCGGCTCATTTTGGCCCTGCACCAAGGTCATTTGGTGCAGAAGGGTTGTAAGTTATTGTGATTTAAGGAATGGTGTTTTTCTGCAGCGGAAAACAGACTTCAGGACCTTGCCCTGGCGTAGCCCAGATCCCTTTCCAGGCCGCCCGCGGACGCGGCAGCCCGCGCGGTTTCGTCGCAGAGTTCGTTTTCCGGGTGGCCTGCGTGGCCCTCGATCCACTTCACGCTCACCTTGTGGCGGCGCAGCTGCACCAGCATCTGGCGCCAGAGGTCGTCGTTGAGGCGGACCTTGCCCTTCTTGTCGCGGAAATTGCTTTTTTCCCAGGAAAAGAGCCAGCCCTTGGTGATGCTGTTGGCAACGTACTGGCTGTCGGTCACCACAGTGACCTCGCAGGGCTGGTTGAGGGCGCTCAGGGCCATGAGCACAGCCATGATTTCCATGCGGTTGTTGGTTGTGCAGTCGAGCCCGCCGCTGATGAGCTTTTCGTGATCCGAGCCATCGAGCCTGAGCAGGGCTGCCCAGCCACCAGGGCCGCCGGGATTGCTGAGGCAGGATCCGTCCGTGTAGATGGTCACCTTCTTGGCCATTTACTCTCCCCCTGTTCTGTTCGGATCTTCCTGTGCCCTTGTCAGGACAGGCGCGTCGGGTCGCCCTGCCTGCTGCGAGGCCCACCAGTGCAGGCCAAGGCACAGCGTTGCCGCAGTCTCGCAGCGCAGGATGCGCTGCCCAAGGCTTATGGCCCTGTAGCCCGAGGCAGAGAGCAGATCGAGTTCCCGCTGGGAAAAGCCGCCTTCTGGTCCTATGATGTAGATGGTCCTGCCGGGCTGCCCGAGCTCTTCCTGGGTCACCATGGGCACGTTCTGCTGCAGCTCCCAGGGGAGAATATGGTGCTCGAAGCTGGCGGCCGCAGCGACCACCTCCGCAAGCCCTCCGGAAAAGGCCCGCACAGTGGGCAGCCAGGGATTGTTGCACTGCTTGCAGCCTGCGATCATCTTGGCCTGCCAGCTGTCCCTTGCGTCCGCGGGAAGCTTGCCCTGGCTGTGATCGCCCTGCCACAGCCACACCTCGCAGGCGCCGAGTTCCACGGCCTTTTCCAGAAAGAAGCCCCTGCGTACAGCCTTGCTGAAGGCCAGGGCCATGATGGGCAGGGAGACGGGCCTTGCAACGTCCTGCACATCGAGAAGGACAAGGCTTGCCCTGCGCTTGTCCGCCTGCTCGACCCTGGCCTGGGCCACGTGGCCCTGGCCGTCCATAAGGCGCACCCTGGCACCTGGACCAAGGCGCAGGACGCTGACCAGGTGTTTGCACTCCTGCCCTTCGAGGAAAAGATGCTCGCTGCCTGCAGCCGGACGTGCCCCATCGCCAGCGCTCATGTGCGCGGCCAGGTCCGGGGCATAGAAAGTGTGGATTTCGCTCATTGTGACTCCTCAAAAAGGACGAAAATCTGCGTGTTGGCCATGTCGTCAGGGCCTGCTTTTGCTGAAAATCCGGAAAAAGATCAAGCAGGCCCCCACAGCCAATGGGCAAGGGCCAGGGCTCGGCACAAGACCTGCCAGCCTCGCTTTCGGCCCTGGGGGATCCCCTTGTGGAACACGGGAAATTGCTTCTTGAAGAAATTTTTTTGCGCACAGTGAAAAAAGGTGAATATACCTTCAAAACGTTGTTTTGCAGGTTCTCTGGAACAACGTTCTGAAGGAATTTGTGTGACAAGGGCTGCGACTCTTTGTTTTTGCGCAGTGCCAGTCCCCGGGGCCCTGTCACAGCTTTTTTTCGCAACAGGGCGAAAATGAAAGATTTTTGTTGCAAGCGCTGTCCGTTCTCCCTGTTTTCATGTTGTTCAGGGAGGCGGACATCCATTCGGGTGAATGGATGCAAACACGGTCAAGACATTCAGTTGAAGGTTGGACACAGCCTCCCAGTTGCATGAAACTTTTCCCAGCAGGGAGGTAGTTATGAGAAACAGCATCAAAACCAAAGCCAGGGCCAAGGCCAAGACCATCACCAGTATAATCGGCACTCACATCCTTGGTATGATCAGGGACTATGTCCAGAAATTCCACGACGGCAAGGTCAACAGGGCAGCCAAGGCCTTGGAGGTGAGCGAGCCAACCCTTGCCCAGTGGCTGCAGAACTCGCGCACTCCAAACCTCGATTCCATTGGCCCTGTGCTGGATCGGATTGGCGTGGACATTGTCCTGCGCAACACCACACAACGGGACGTGCTTGTTGTGCCTGTCCAGGGGGACGCAGTGAGCAGGGGGCTTGTCCCCGAAGACGCCTGCGTGGCCATACCCCAGCTGAACGAATATTGTCAGTGGGACAGGGTGCACGTGTACGGCAAGGTGGACAGCTGGTTTTTGCTGGACCGCAACCACCCGGTTGTACGCACGCGCAAGAACCTGGTTGCCATACGCATTGGCAGGGACGAGCTTGAGCCGGACTACCACGCGGGAGACATTCTTGTTGTGGACCTGGACGACAGGCAGCCCGACAACGCCTGCTTCATGCTGGTGGCTTCCCCGGACGGCGTGTGCTCCATCCGTCGCGTTTCCCTCAAGGTGACCGCGGACGACACGCGCATAGGCTTCAGCGAGAACGTGGGACGGCGCTTTCCGGACAGCTACAGCCTGAAGAAGGACTACAGGAACAACTGGGACAAGGCCATAGTGGGCAAGGTTGTGGCGGCCTTCACCTGCGGGCAAAGGGCCATCTGACTCTTTTTCCACAGGGTCAGGGATGTCAGACTTCCCATGCCTGACCACCTGACCAATCCCCTCCAAACCACTTGAAACGCGGGGCGGGATCAAGTCTGATCTCGCCCCCGGGGCATTACGGGGCAGATTGCCCTGCCACACCCTCCACAGGCTGGGCCGCTGCCTGGGGCACAGCGGCAGTCTGGACCGCCGCAGGCTGGGTCTGCACCACGGGCTGGCCAAGATTGTCCCACAGCAGGGGCTTGACCACAGTGTCCGTTGCGCTGTTCGGCAAAGGCGCTTCCTGGGGGCGTTCCTTGACCTGTCTGGGGCTTGGCGTAGCCCTGGGAGGCTGCCAGTTCTTGCGATTGCGCAGCATCTTCTTCAGATCGTCTGTTGCCGCGACCAGGGCACCGTAGCCCTTGCGGATTTCCAGGGCGTTCTTCGAAGGCGTCTTGCAGTCCTGATGCTGTATGTAGCGGCGGATGAGGTACCTGTCACTCGTGATGCGCTCGAGACAGGCGATGACGTTTTCCACTATGTCCGGGAAGAAGTGCACAAGCTCGAACTTGAGATTGGTCACTGCCTCCAGGGCCAGCTGGATCATCTGCTTGTAGGTGATGCGGTCCCCGTGGAAGGTGCGTGTCCTCAGTTCCTCGAGCAGGCGCACCCGCCTGGCCTGCTGTATGTAGCCAAGGCGCGAGCAGACCTCGATGTGCAGCTCGCGCAGGCTGCCGAACTCCTCGTCCTTGTCCGGTGAGAAGAGGTAGCCCGTGAGCACGCGGTTGATCTTGGCAAAGAATTCCTCGCTGTAGTCGATCATGCGGCGCTGATTCTTGGTGAGCCAGTAGTAGAGCACCTTGAGGCGCTTTTCGTCCGATTCCGTGGACTCGATGATCTCGGTCCTCTTGTAGACAATATGGCCCGTGTACTCGCCGTGCACAATGTCGTTGAGGCGCAGGTACATGTTGGTGGCGTCACGAATGATGTTGAGGCCCTTCAGCACCTGCCCGGTGAGGGGGTGGATGATCTCCTGCGAGGCCACGGAAAGCGCCCTGTCCTGGCGGATGTTGGCATGATCGTAGCGGTGTTGCCTGTAGGTCACGCGCAGGATGATGACGCGGTTTTCCTGGTCCAGGAAAAAGCCCTTGCTGGCAATGGCCTGGATGGCGTCCACCTGGTCCGCGTCCACTGCTATGAGCGCTATCTTCTCCACCCTGGGGAAGTGGTGCGATCCCTCCTGGCTTGTGTAGGTGGTGATGGTCCGGTCCGTCTGCCCGAGCACGCGCAGCATGAAGTGCTCGTTTGTCAGCGTGAGCTTGCGGGCGAACATGGCGGCCGAGGTCCTGCGCTCGCTCACGATGGGGAAGCCGTAGAGCTCCATGAGGAACTGGTAGACAAACTGCCTGTTGCGGGCGTAGCGCTCGTCGTCGTTGCGCGTGAACTTGCCTATGCTCAGCCCGAAGCGCTTCAGCACGGAGTCTATGTCGTTGGGGAAGGAGGCGAAGATGCCTGCCAGGGCAAAGTTGCCGGCCGGATCGCGGGAAATGACGTGGGCCCTGTCCATGTTGACAAGGTAGGGCGTCAGGGCAGGGTAGTTCTGGATGCAGGTCAGATCCCTTTTCGCAAACTGCTGCCTGAACACGTCCTGGTGCACGCGCGGCAGCCGCGAGAGAAAGGTCTGCATGTTGCGGCCAAGGACCTGCTTTTCCAAAAGACAGGCGTTGGACGAGACCACTGTGGGGTACAGGATATCGTACTGGAAGCGTTCCCTGAAGTACTGCAGCTTCCTGTCTATGGCGAGCATGGAAAAGCCCGGCAGCTCCTTGTACTCGAACATGGCGTTGTCGAAGGAGGGTAGAAGCTCGCGGGGTTCGACCAGGGGATAGTTGGCAAGGTTCTGGTAGGGGCGCACAAGGCACATGCGTATGTGCACGGCGTCAAGAAAGGCCTTGAGCTCCTCAAGGCTGTTCATGCCGGTGTAGCCATCGGCCAGGCCGCATCCCCCGGGTTCCCAGGGCATGCCGTTTTGTGAAAGTACGTCCTGCCAGCGTATCATTATCCTTGTCCCTTGTGTGTGGTCTTCTCCTGTTGCAGGTGACTCCGTGTCTTGCCTGTCTCGGACAGTACAGGTTTTTTTCGGGGACAAATTTCTGTCCCGCAAAACCTGTACGGAAATGTTCTCCTTTATATATGTCCACAGGAGAAAAAGGCAAGGGTTGCGGTTCAGATTTTTGTACGTGTGGCGACATGTCTGGCATTGGAAGTACGGCTTTTTGCGGAGGAATTGTGCTTGCAGGGCGCCCATGGCTCTGCTAGAGTCTGCGGTGCAGGTCGGCGCGCGTACAGATATTTCCCCAAGGGCTTGCGGGAAACTTTCCCCGGCGAGCCGTCTCCTGCCTTTCCCTGCCACAAAAACCGGAATCAAGTCGCATGAACATACAGATTTCCACTTCCGAACAGCAGATGCTGTCGCTCATATGCAACGTCTTCGACGCCTACACGGTCACTCTCTTTCTGCCAGCGGGAGCAGACGGAACAGGCGGGGACGGAGCTGACGAGGAAGGCTATGTCCTTGCCGCCTGGTTCAGCCTGGGCGACAACGTGGTTCCGGACACGCGCATTCGCAACGGCCAGGGGCTGGTGGGCTGGATAGTGGACAAGAAGAAGTTCATCGAGATCCCCTCCTTCGATCAGCACGAGGGCGGCCTGCTCTACTACGGCCCCGGCGGCGATCAGTCCATCAAGGCCTTCATGGGCTGCCCCCTGCCGTCCGGCGGGGCCCTGTGCGTGGCCACCAAGCGCC
>CALVGM010000208.1 GCA_944327095.1 uncultured Desulfovibrio sp.
GCCGGATCGAAATCCTTGGTCCGCTGTTCGCCGTGCAGCTTGTATTCCTGCAGTTGGGTGGCTCGGAAGATGACAATGTCACGGATGTCGCGCACAAGCCCGCAGATTGCCGGCCCTGCGCCAAGACGCACGAGCGGGGGCACAAAGGTCTCCACAAGATGGAGCTGCTCGCCCTTGCGCACGAGACGGGCAATTTCCAGTGTCGTGTACCCGGACATCTGGACTGCGTCCTGCTCGAGAAAGATTTTCATGACAGGGCGCATGCGGTGCACGTTGCCCATGGGTGCCCGCGGCATCAGCAGATCAACCTGGGGTTCGGGATCCTGATGTGCCATATAGCGCGTCTGCACGGAATCGCAGGGTGCGTTTTCCGGCACAATGGTGACATTGCCGCCGTGCTCGTCCCACAACCGGACCCCCACGTAGACGGAAGTGGGCTGTTCGGCGCTCAGGGCGTTTTTGTCTATGAGCCTCGGCGCGCATTCCGCGCAGTCCGGGTAGTCGATGCGGGTACCGTCCGGAAGGACTGCCTTGCAGCGAGCAAGGACAAACTGGGACGACAGCAGGGCGTCTGTGTTGATCTCCAGCTGCAAGATTCCCCAGGCATGGGGCCTTGAGGCAGCGAGTGTCTCCCCCAGACGAACTTCGTTCTGGCGCTGCCAGACCTGAAAGTGCTGGGGCTGCAGGAAGAGCCCCTGGAACCAGAAGATGGGACGAAGATCTTCCATGCTACTTTTCCTGTGCAGGCAGCGGCCTGAATCCGTCCGCTCCCAGTTCGAGGCGCATGTTCAGGACAGCGGGCTGGAAAGTGCGCTTGCTCCACCACAGGACCCCGTCGTGCTCCTCCACAAGCGGTATTGCCTTGAGCATGGTCGCGCGCGCTGGCGTCAGATTGTAGAAGCCTCCGACTATGCCCAGGTAGCGCGCGTTTTCGTGGCGATCCATGACAACACTTTCCGTTGCTCCGGGATGAACAATGCGACGTCGGGACATGACCACCGAAGGATCGAAATTCGTGCATTCGAGCAACTTGTCGATGCCGGATCTGGTCTGGGCCAGAGCTTCGAAGCCTTCTCTGCCCGAGAGCTCGTACACGCACAAAAGAAGTGTGTGCGGATCCCCTTCGAAGAGATTGAGCGTATCCGTCGATGTCAGTTCCATGACAAGACCGTTTTCGGCATAGCTCCAGCGCGTAGCCGCGACATCATTCTGGCTCTCAGCCGGCAAATCCTTGGGATCTACAGGCTTGGAAGCGCAGGAACAGATCAGTAGCGAAAGAAGCAGACCAAGACAGGCAAGGGCTTTGTCCATGGGAGGCTCTCCTCCATTGCCAGGTTGAGAAAATCGCGAGTACTTATCCGGCAGGCCGTGTTTGGCAACCTAGAGGGGCAGTGTTACGCATTTACGGCAATAGTGCGTCCAAGCAAAAAAAGTGTATTCTTTCCCTGCACAATTTGCGGCAAGCAGCGTATGTTCCAATGGTTGCGTCACCTCTGCAGACACTGCCGGACAATGTCTGTGCACAAGCCTCCCTGCCAGGACAAGTGCCTTCTCCTGTCCCTTTGGATGCGACCAAGCATTTTGAATTGCGCTTTTTCTTTGTGGCGAGCTCCTGCACCACAAGGTGTGGGACAGGATTGGAGCCTTTGTGACAAAAGATGAAGAAACGCCGTCATTTATACCGTTACGTTACGAATTCCGCGCGATCTCGACACCAGTTTGTCTCACAATAAGGAGTATATCCGCGCTTGCGCCACGTTGTTGAGCAGTCTTTATATATCAATGCATACGGATATCATGATATATCTATACTTTCAAATACTTATGTGAAAGAAATCAGCTATCGGCCTGCATACCATGGCTTTGCGCGACGAAGGAGCGGCAACCGCAATCGCGCAATGTATCACTATATCAGTATATTCAGATATGTTTGCTTGTCTGTTCTCCGGCACTATCCTTGTGATCATCCAAAGGGATGGGCCTGCCTCTGTCCAGCCCAGGGATGGACGTTGTGATTTGGCCGCAACACGCGCAGGACATGAGGAGTCACTGGCCCCCACTCCAGGCTTGACAAAACCTTGTCCGAACACACTTTTTGAGGCAAGTCATGTCCCATTTGGGCCGCATCGCGCGCCCCTCCCTTCCCGCAGGCATCAGGGCCTTTGGGAACGCGCCTGCCCGTTTGGCAAGCCCTGGACAGACTGCGGACCGTCCGCACCCCGCGGGCTTGCCCACACTCGGGCCACCAGGCTACGCAATATTTTTTCAAGACACATATTTTTTATGTAGAATTCACAAGCCAACAGATTAGATCCAAATTTATTACGTATTTTGTTTCATGTTATGGATATATACTCACACAAATACATGTGATATTGATTTCATAAATAGGAACAGTAATGAGATATTAGAGAATTTTTCATACAATACAGCTTTCCGGCACTGTCCCGCGCTGTTCTCGTTGACACGTGTGCTTTTCTACAGCTATATTGTCGGCAATTTCCCTCCCGGGTTCTCCCCCGGATTTCCCCTGTTCCCTCTTGCAAGAAACAACCTCGTGGAGGTTCAGATACATTGAATCAGTTTTCCCGCAATCTGATGGTCTGGGCTGTCATCATTCTGGGCGTGATGATGATGTTCAACATGTTCCAGCAACCCCAGCAGTCCACCCAGAGCGTTGCCTACAGCGATTTTCTCGAACGCGTACAGTCCGGGCGCATACCCCAGGTGACCATACAGGGACAGGATCTGACTGCCACCACCCTTGACGGCCAGAAGTTCTTCGTCTTTGTCCCCAGGGACGACAATCTTGTCCCCACCCTTCTGAAAAACAAGGTCGACGTGAAGGCAGAGCCAGCCGAAAGCCAGCCGTGGTACATCACCATGCTCATTTCCTGGCTCCCCATGATCATACTCATAGGCCTGTGGTTCTTCTTTGTGCGGCAGATGAGCGGTGGCAGCGGCAGCAGAACCATGTCCTTCGGCAAATCCAAGGCCAAGCTTCTCAACCAGAACGAAAAGCAGCGCGTGACCTTTGCCGACGTGGCCGGCGTGGACGAGGCCAAGGACGAACTCGAGGAAGTGGTGGAATTCCTTTCCAACCCCAAGAAGTTCACGCGCCTAGGCGGCCGCATTCCCAAGGGTGTCCTGCTCGTGGGCCCTCCAGGCACAGGCAAGACCCTGCTCGCCAGGGCTGTTGCCGGCGAGGCCGGCGTGCCCTTCTTCTCCATGTCCGGCTCGGACTTTGTGGAAATGTTTGTGGGCGTGGGTGCCTCGCGCGTGCGTGATCTCTTCGAGCAGGGCAAGAAGAACGCGCCCTGTATCATCTTTATTGACGAAATCGACGCTGTGGGCCGCCACAGGGGCGCGGGCATAGGAGGCGGCAACGACGAGCGCGAGCAGACACTCAACCAGATGCTGGTGGAGATGGACGGCTTCGAGTCCAACGAGGGCGTGATCATCATTGCCGCCACCAACCGTCCCGACGTGCTCGATCCGGCCCTGCTGCGCCCTGGCCGCTTTGACCGCCAGGTGGTGGTCCCCACCCCTGACCGCCTTGGCCGCAAGCAGATCCTGGTCATCCATTCCAAAAAGACGCCCCTTGCCAAGGACGTGAACCTCGACGTCATTGCTGCCGGTACCCCGGGATTTTCCGGCGCGGACCTGGAGAACCTGGTGAACGAGGCTGCCCTGCAGGCAGCGCGCACAGGCCGTGATCAGGTGGACATGGATGACTTCGAGTACGCCAAGGACAAGATTGTCATGGGCCGCGAGCGCCGCAGTCTCATCCTCTCCGAGGAGGAACAGCGCATTACAGCCTACCACGAGGGCGGTCACGCCCTGTGCGCCAGGCTCCTTCCCGGCTCGGACCCTGTCCACAAGGTAAGCATCATTCCCAGAGGCCAGGCCCTGGGCGTGACCATGCAACTGCCCGAGGAGGACAGGCACGGGTACAGCAGGGACTTTTTGCGCAACAACATGGTCATCATGCTCGGCGGCCGTGTGGCCGAGGAACTGATTTTCGGCGACGTGACCACCGGCGCTTCCAATGACATCGAGCGCATGACCCAGATTGCCCGCAAGATGGTCTGCGAATGGGGCATGAGCCCGTCCATTGGCACCATTACCGTGGGCGAAACGGGACAGGAAGTCTTTATTGGCCGCGAATGGGTGCAGAACAGGAACTACAGCGAGGAAACCGCCCAGCTTGTGGACGAGGAAGTCAAGAAGCTCATCGACGAGGCCCATTCCCGCTGCCGCAAGCTGCTTTCGGACAATATTGACGCCCTGCACCGCATAGCCAAGGCCCTGCTCGAGCGCGAGACCATCAGTGGCGATGATGTGGACATGCTCATCAAGGGCGAGGAACTGCCTCCCCTGCAGGCAGACAAGTCCCCCAAGGGGGACAATACGACCCAAAAGAGCCAGGCTGCGGATACGCAAGTCCAGCCCGGCGACAAGACCGTCCCCCAGGCGGAAAGCAAAACGGGCACCCCAACAGCTCCCCAAACGGAAGCCAAGGCCGATCCAAATGCGGATTCCGGGACACACCCCCCTGCCCAGTCCACAGGGAAGGACGCTTCGGAAGACAGTGGCGCGGACTTTACCTTCGAGCCCGCTGCGCCCGAAGGGGACGGCAAGGAAGCGAGCGCCAAGGACGCGCCAAAGCCCGCTTCGCCGAGCGCTTCCGACAAGGACGCGGACGCAACCGAGAGGGACGTGAAGAAGGACTAGAGGACTTTGAGGGGCCGGACAGAAGGCAAAGCCAAGGAGGCTTCGCTTCTGCCGGTTCCCAGGGCAAGGCATGAAGAACAGGACAAGCACGGATCTTCCGCTCTGGAATTCGGCCAGGGGTGAAATCCCTTGCAGTGGCCCCTACGGCATCATGGGCATTGTCAACCTGACGCCGGACAGCTTCTATGCCGAAAGCCGCGCCAAGGATCCGGCAACTGCCCTGCAGCGCTGCCTTGCCATGCTTGAGGACCAGGCAGACGTCCTCGATCTTGGTGCCGAGTCCTCCAGGCCCGGGGCCACGCCCGTGAGCGCTGCCACGGAAATCGAGCGCCTTGTGCCCCTCATTGACAGCATACGCGAGGCCGTGCCCTCTGCCGTCATCTCTGTGGACACCTACCACGCAGCCACGGCTGCCGCAGTCCTCGAACACGGCGCGGATATCATCAACGACATCTCGGCCTGCTCCTTTGATCCCGAGCTTTTGGATGTCCTTGCAGAGTACAGGCCGGGCTACGTGCTCATGCACTGCCAGGGCACCCCGCAGACCATGCAGCGCAACCCTGTCTACAGGGACGTTTGCTGCGAGGTGGCGGCCTTTTTCGAGAACACCATGAACAGGCTTGTGGCCAGGGGGCTGCCGGAGGAAAACATTCTTCTCGACCCCGGCATAGGCTTTGGCAAGACCATGGAGCACAACCTTGCCCTCATGAGGGGCACGGCTTCCTGGGAACACCTTGGCCGCCCAAGTCTCATGGCCTGCTCCATGAAATCCGTTTTCGGGGATTTGCTCGGTCTTCCCACAGAAGAGAGGGGTGCTGCCACCCTGGTGGCCACTGCCCTGACTCATGCCGCAGGCTACAGGTGGCACCGCGTCCACAATCCCCTTCAGGCCAGGCAGAGCCTGTGCCTGACAGCAGCCCTGTTGCGAGGCTAAGCCATATGCTGGATATGTTCGACCACTTCTATCTCGACTGGAGAGATATTGTCGATATAGCGCTTGTCAGTTTTCTGCTCTATCAGGTCATACAGCTTCTGAGGGGCTCAAGGGCGCTTGCCATCCTGACAGGCTTCTTCTTTCTGGGTGTCATCTACATGATAAGCCGCGAGTTCGGCTTCTACACCCTGGGCTGGCTTCTGGACCACGTCTTCTCCTCGCTCTTTCTGGTCATTGTGGTCATTTTCCAGCAGGACATACGCCATGCCCTGGGGGAAATGGGCGCCACCTCCTTTTTCAAGGGCAAGTCCCTCAAGCTCTCTGGTATGGAGGAAGTGGTCTGCGCCTGTGAGGACATGGCCAAGGCCCGCATAGGAGCCCTTATTGTCATAGAGGGCAAGATGCGCCTGGACGACATGATCAAGCGCGAGGGCATTGCCATTGACGCCAAGCTCTCCCGCCAGCTGCTCAAGAACATCTTCTACCCCAAGGCGCCCCTGCACGACGGGGCTGTCATCATCAGCCACGCCCGCATAACCGCGGCTGCCTGCATCCTGCCCCTGGCCGAAGTCAAGGGCACTGCCTTCGGCACCCGTCACAGGGCCGCACTCGGCATCACCGAGGAAAGCGACGCCACTGTGGTTGTTGTCAGCGAGGAGCGGGGCGAAATCTCCATTGCCCGCAAGGGCATCCTCACGCGCAACCTCAATTCCAGCAAGCTGCGGAGCGCACTCAATGAGCTTCTCTAGCAGAAAAAAATCCATACTGCCCCACATCCTCTCCATGCTGGTGTCGGTCGTCATAGCCACTGCCATGTGGTACACCGTGAGCGTGCGCGACCGCATAGAGGCCCAGTTCGAGGTGAACATCAACTATGTGGGCATTCCCAAGAACCTCATTGTCACGGACGGACTCATCAACAAGGTGACTGTGCGCATGCGCGGACCCCAGACCCTCCTGCGCGGCATAGCCACCCAGCGTCTGAACCAGAAGATTGACCTGTCCATGATCAAGAAGGGCGTGACCATTGTGCCTCTGAACACGGAACACCTGGCTGCGGACTACCGCGCCTTCGAGGTGCTGGACGTGCAGCCCCCGCGCATTGTGGTCAACGCGGACGTGGTGGTGGAGCGCAGCGTGCCCATACAGCCCATCATCACCTCGTCCCTGCGCAGCGGCGCGCTCACTGTGGAAAACGTGGAGGTCACTCCTTCCCAGGTTATTCTCACAGGCCCGGAAAGCGTGCTTTCGGAAATCTCCTCCCTGCGCCTGCCTGTCATTGTGGACCCCAAGGCAGCTGGCATGAGCGTGAACCAGACCCTTCCCCTGGATTCCCCGGGCCTTGTGACTGTGAACCCCAAGAGCGCGCGCGTGTCCTACACCATTACCAGCGGCAGGGTCAGCCTGGAGCGCAAGTACCGTGTGCAGGTCACCTCGGAAAAGTCTTCCAGCTATACCGTAGAGCCCAAGGAAGTGCAGCTGAAGCTGGAAGTGCCAGAGGCCCTTGCCAAGAGCTCATCCTACCTCTCGAGTCTCAAGGTCAGCGCCATTCCCCCTGTGGACATACAGCCGGGCGTACAGACAGAGGTCGATCTGCACTACCGCATTCCCGACGGCATGACCCTGCTGGAAAGGCCCGATCACGTGACCATGACCATGAAGCAGGGCAAATAGCGTCTAGGCTCTGCCCCAAAATCTTCCCCACAAAAAATCTCCCCCTGTTTTGCCAGAGGGAGATTTTTTGGCTCTTCTTGCCTTGCCGGACTTTTCTCCGTGGGGCTGGGACGACTAGGCAGCGGTCTTGTCGCGCACGACAAGCCCTGGCTTTGCGCCGCTGGTGATGACTTCCGGAGTTATCACGCACTCTGCCACATCGGGCATGGACGGCAGATTGTACATGATGTCCAGCATGGTGTGCTCAAGCACGTTGCGCAGGCCACGGGCGCCAGTCTTGCGCTCGAGCGCCTGCTTGGCCACCTGGGTGAGGGCCTCGGGCTCAAAGGAAAGCTTCACGTTCTCGAGCTCGAACAGCTTCTGGTACTGCTTGACCAGGGCATTTTTGGGCTCGGTAAGCACGCGCACAAGGCTTTCCTCGTCCAGATCGTCCACATGGGTCATGACCGGGATGCGGCCCACAAATTCGGGGATGAGGCCGAACTTCACCAGGTCCTGGGGCTGGAGCTTTTCCAGAAGTTCGGAAAGGGGCATCTCCTTGGAGGTGCGCACCTTGGCCCCAAAGCCCATGGCAGACCCGCTCAGGCGGCTCTCCACGATCTTGTCCAGACCAATGAAGGCACCGCCCACGATGAAGAGAATGTTGGACGTGTCCATGCGCATGAATTCCTGCTGGGGATGCTTGCGGCCGCCCTTGGGAGGAATGTTGGCCAGGGTGCCCTCCACGATCTTCAAAAGCGCCTGCTGCACGCCCTCGCCGGACACATCGCGGGTAATGGACGCGCTTTCGCTCTTGCGGGAAATCTTGTCGATTTCGTCAATGTAGATAATGCCGCGCTGGGCAGCCTGCAGGTCGTAGTCCGCGTTCTGCAGAAGCTGGACCAGGACGTTTTCCACATCCTCGCCCACATAGCCAGCTTCGGTCAGGGTGGTGGCGTCGGCAATGGCAAAGGGCACGTTCAGTATTCTGGCAAGGGTTCTGGCAAGCAGGGTCTTGCCCGAGCCCGAGGGGCCCACGATGAGGATATTGCTCTTTTCAATCTCCACATCGTCTTCGTGGGTGTTGGCCGCGTAGTTGATGCGCTTGTAGTGATTGTGCACAGCCACGGCCAGGATCTTCTTGGCCTCGTCCTGGCCAATGACGTACTCGTCCAGCTTGGCCTTGATTTCCTGGGGCGTGAGCAATTTTGCGCCGCCGGCATAGGCCTGGCTGACCTTGCCCACCGAGGCATAGTACTCGCGCATCATGGTTTCACAGGCACGCACGCAGTAATTGCAGATGCAGACGTTGTCCTGCTCTATGAGGTGATCCACTTCCAGGCTGTTGCGGCCGCAAAAGGAGCACGTCCTGAGTTGCTGATTCTTGTTGTTGTTCATGTATTTTTTTGTCAGGCTCTAGGCCTGCGTTTCGATTTCCTTGCGGGAAGTGAGAATCTTGTCCACCAGTCCGAATTCCAGCGCCTCCTCGGGAGTCAGGAAGTTGTCGCGCTCGCAGGCTGTCTTGACTTCCTCTTCGGAACGGCCGGTGTTCTCGGACATGATGGAGTTGATCATGGACTTGATGCGCTGGATTTCCCTGGCATGGATTTCGATATCCGTGGCCTGACCGCGGAAACCGCCAAGGGGCTGGTGGATCATGACCGTGCTGTGGGGCAGGCAGTAGCGCATGCCCTTGTTGCCGGCAGCGAGCAGGAAGGCAGCCATGCTGGCGGCCATGCCCATGCACAGGGTGGACACAGGGGCAGAGATGTAGCGCATGGTGTCAAAGATGGCGAGACCAGCCGTGACCGAGCCCCCGGGAGAGTTGATGTAGAGGTTGATCTCCTTTTCCGGATCCTGGCTTTCGAGAAAGAGAAGCTGCGCGCAGATAAGGGAGGCGACGGTATCGTCTATTTCCGTGCCCAGAAGGACAATGCGGTCCTTCAGGAGTCTGGAATAGATATCGTAGGAGCGCTCGACGCGCCCCGTGTTCTCAATGACAATTGGGACTGTATATGGCATGGCAGTGCTCCTCAAAAACAGACTGTAGCACAGGAACCTGTGCCCCTGCGCATCTCAAAAGCTGTAAAAATGCGTCAAGGGTAGGAAGAGAGCGCACCCTCTTCCTGCCCTTGAAAACTGGTCGGATCACGCCTGCAGCCTGGCTGCAGGAGACAAGAGGCTACTCGGCCTTGCCGGCATCGGCCTCGGCTGCAGGTGCAGCCTCTGTGGCAGCTGCGGGCTCTGCGGTGGCGCAAGCCTCCGTAGCGTGCGCGCAGGCAGAGCATGCGTCGGAGCCCTGGGCGCAGGAAGCGCAGGCAGCCGGCTTGGGCTCGACCATGGTCACCTTGGCCTTGGCGTAGATCGCCTCAACAGCCTTGTTGATGAGCAGCTGGTCGCGCACAGAGAACAGCATGCCGTTCTCTGCGTAGTACTTGTAGAGCTCCTGAGGATTGATGGGGTTGGCAGGATTGGACATTCTCTTGGCCATGTTGGCAACTTCGAACTGAATCTCGCGTTCGCTGACCTCGAGACCTTCCTTTTCGGCAATCTTGCGCAGCAAAACGTAGCTCTTCACCTGACGCTCGGCCTGTGCCCTGTTCTTCTCGCGGACTTCCTGTATCTGCTCGTCGGTGAGCTTTTTGCCCACGCGCTGGGCGCGCTGCTGCTCGCGCTGCACAAAGGCCGCAAGCTCGCCCTCGACCAGGGATTCGGGCAGGGGGAAGTCAACCATCTTGAGAAGTTTTTCCAGAAGCTTGTCCTGGGCCTCGGACCTGGCCAGGACATTCTGCCTGTCCACAAGAATATCGTTGCAGGACTTGCGCAGCTCGTCCATGCTTCCCTTCTTGAAGATGGTGAGGAGCTCCTCGTCCGTGGGATACTTCATGGCCTTGATGGCGTACACATGCACATGCATGGTGCCAGTCTTGCCACGCAGGTTCTCGGCTATGAAATCCTCGGGGAAGGTGGTTTCCTTCTCGCCGGACTCATTGAGCTTCACCGTACGCACAAGCTCGTCCAGGGGAGCGAAGGCGCTGACCTGGCCCACTTCGTACTCTATGCCCTTGACGGACTGCTCTTCCTTGCCGTCTACCACCACGGAGAAGTCGATGTTGACAAATTCGCCATCCTTGGCAGGACCTGTGCCCTCCACGGGAGCCATCTTGCCACGGTCCTTGCGCAGGCCTTCCACCAGGCTGTCGATTTCCTCAGGGGTCGCCTGGGCAACATGGGTCTGCTCGACCTCGAGGCCCTCGTAGTCGGGCAGGTCAAAGTTGGGCATATGCTCGAATTCGACAGTGTATTCGATATCCTTGTCGCGCTCGATCTCGATGGGTGTGGGAGTAATGGTGAGACCGGTGACAGGAACAAGCTTGAGCTCTGCAAGAATCTTGTTGACGTGGACGTTGGCCAAATCATTGGCAGCATCATGGTAGATCTGACCCTTGAAGCGCTTTTCGATCAGGCCGGCAGGGACATGTCCCTTGCGGAAGCCGGACATGGTAATGCCCTTCTGCTGCATGGCAACGCCTGCATCAATGGCGGCATTGATCTCCTGAGCGTCAACATTGACGACCACCTTGACCTTGGTGGGGGACAGCTCTTCCTTGGTATACTTCACTTTGAGGATCTCCTTGAGTCACTATTTGATCGCAGTCCCGAATGCGGGCTGCCAAGCCGCCATGGTGGCTGGTGCGAAAGGGGGGATTTGAACCCCCACGCACAAGGCGCTGGATTCTAAGTCCAGTGCGTCTACCAGTTCCGCCACTTTCGCAAGAGTGAGTATTTTATACCCTTTGCCACTGTGAGGCAAGGGAATGCCGCGCATCAACCCTGCGACCTGGCTGTCCCTTGCAGGGGGACACCCTGCAGCAAGGACGGCTGCAAAAAAAGGGAAGGATTGCTCATCCCTCCCTTTCTAGAATTTCGGATCAGGGCCTGAACATGTGGCCTTGTCTGATCGAGTGTGCCGGCCTTACTTGCTCTCTTCGGCCTTGTCTTCGTCCGCCTTGGGGGCCTCACCGGCGGCCAGGGCAGACTGCACAACACCGGAGTCGGCCACCGGAGCGGTAGCAACAGGCTGCTGCTTCACGAACTCGATGACAGCCATGGGGGCGTTGTCGCCCTTGCGGGGCATGGCCAGCTTGAGCACGTGGGTGTAGCCACCGGGAACACCGGCGTAGGCAGGTCCGATAACGTCAAAGAGACGCTTCACCAGCTTGAGATCATTGAGAACACGGTAGGCCTTGCGGCGTGCAGCAAGGGTGTCGGCCTTGGCCAGGGTGACCAGGGGCTCAACTACGCGGCGCAATTCCTTGGCCTTCATTTCCGTAGTGGTAATTCTGCCGTGGGTGATCAGCGCCTTGGCAAGGTTGCGCATAAGCGCCTTGCGGTGTGAGGGCGTCCGCGAAAGCTTGCGGCCGGAATTGCTATGCCTCATTTTGCTGTTCCTTCTCTTTCAAATATTCCTGATATTTTTTTTCGAAATTGTCGATCTTCATGCCAAAGTCAAGGCCCATGGACAGAAGATGCTGCTTGATCTCGTCAAGAGACTTGCGCCCGAAGTTCTTGGTCTTGAGCATGTCGTTTTCCGAACGCTGCACAAGCTCGCCCACAGTGGAAATGTTGGCGGAGCGCAGGCAGTTGGTGGCACGAACCGAAAGCTCAAGCTCGTCTA
>CALVGM010000209.1 GCA_944327095.1 uncultured Desulfovibrio sp.
GATATACCGCATGAATTATCCCTCCTCAGCAGTGTGTTGGCGCGGACGCAAAAAAGGGTTTGAGGGCTGCGTAGGTGGAAGCGAGGCTTTCAGGCATGGTACGCACCTCGTCCATGACAGCCATGAAGGAGGAGTCGCCGTTCCAGCGCGGCACAAGGTGGAAGTGCAGATGCTCGCGTATGCCCGCTCCAGCCGCCTGCCCCAGGTTGAGACCAATGTTGATGCCCTCGCAGTGGAAATGCTGCTTGAGGACAGAGGAACAGAACTGGAGATAGTCCATGATTTCGTGGGCTGTCTCCGGGGGAAGGGCCGTGAGCTGCATGACATGATCGTAGGGACAGACCATGATGTGCCCGTTGTTGTAGGGGAACTTGTTCATGATCACGAAACAGTGCTTCGCCCTGTGCAGAACAAGGCGAGCCTCGTCTTCATCCGTGTCCCCGGGCAGACAGAAGACACATTCGTCGGGTTTGGGACCAAGAATGTAGTCGATGCGCCATGGTGCCCACAAGTGTTTCATAGTTAAGACCTCCCCATGCCCGAGACCGCATGCCGTGGCATTTTGGAGCGGGCAACTCTTGGAAACATACTAAGTTTGTACCTGAACGGCAAGCATGTTTTTCGCCATGGACACATACCCCTGGAACGTCTCCGGGAGGCACCGGGGAAGGTCTTTCAGGAGAAGCGAACCCCCGGAAAGGGCAAGGCAAGGCGCAGCCACATCCTCTGGCCGCATGGGGAGCATCCCCTTGCGTGATGACGGGACTTGGCTCGACACTGGCCTGCAGAGCAGGTTTCTGGGGATAAAACTTCAGGAAGAAGTTGAAGGTTATTGCAGTACTTCTTTAAAGTTTTCCCGGTCTGGGCCAGGTCATGGTTCAGCCTGGTCCTGCTACCCTGGCGTATTGGGGCAGAACCCCTTGTCCAGAGCGGGGCCCTGCGCAAGGCCTTTGGGCGTGATTTTTGGGAACAGTCCGATCCAGGGCGCAGGCCTTTCAGGCCCTGTGTTCCCTGTTCGCCACATCCCCGGCTGTTCCTTGTCTTGCCAGTTCTTCCTCTACCAGTTCTCTGGCCAGCTCGAACTGCCTGGAGGGCGAGTCCGCCTCGTGATCGAGCTTGGCTTGCAGAAGCCTGCGCAGGATGACCGCATAGGCCGGGCCGGGGGGCAGACCCATCTTCTTCAGGTCGTTTCCGCCCACGTCCGGCGACATGCTGCGCCAGGTGGTAATGTAGCGCGAGAGAGTGCGCCTGATCTCGGATCTGTTGTCCACAGCCATGATGTAGAGCACGCACTCCAGGGGAAGCCTTGCCAGCAGGGCACAGACCTCGCTGGGCCTGGGTTCGCGTGCGGCAAAGAGTCTTTTCAGCGGGGTCTTGAGGGAGCGCATGTGCTCGCGCCCCTGCATGACCATGTTCTTGGCAGTGGCCGGCAGGCCAAGGCGCCTGAAGCAGGCCAGGGTGTCGTTGTAGCTCATGGAGCCCGTGAGCACGAGGAAGTAGGCAAACCATGGCCGCACCTCCACTTCCAGGTAGAGCAGCCTGAACCAGCCAAGCACCCTGGCCATCCTGGGTAGATCCCTGGCCCTGGCCGGATTGAGGGCCAGCTGCGGGTGCAGGCTCTGCAGAATGCCGAGCTCCTGCAGGCGGTTTATTGCCGACAGGGCCCGCTCCTCGCTGCAGATGTGCTCGTATTCGTGGAAGACGCGCGCAGGAGAGAGCTTGTCCAGAAGGCCCATGGACAGGGCATTGCGTATGAGCTTTTCCGTGGCAGGCCCCAGACGGAAGTGGTAGCGCTGCTCGAAGCGCACTGCCCGCAGGATGCGGGTCGGGTCCTCCACAAAGCTCAAGGCGTGGAGCACGCGTATGACCTTGTCCTTCAGGTCGCGCTGGCCGCCGAAAAAGTCCACCACCTGGCCCATGGGCTCGCAGTCCAGGCGTATGGCCAGGGCGTTGATGGTAAAGTCCCTGCGGTAGAGGTCCATCTTGATGCTGCTGTGCTCCACAGTGGGCATGGCAGCCGGAGACTCGTAGTACTCGAGCCTGGCCGTGGCCACGTCCACGCGCTGCTCCCTGCCCTTTTCGTCAGGGTAGAGCACAACGCTTGTGAGAAACTTTCTGTGTTCGCGCACTCTGCCGTTCAGACGCTTGGCCAGCTCTGCCGCAAAGGCCAGGCCGTCCCCCTCTACCACCAGGTCTATGTCCTGGTTGGGAGTCTTGAGCATGAGATCGCGCACAAAGCCTCCCACAACGTACACAGGGGTGGCAAGCTCGCGCCCGAGTTGCGAGGCCAGGGTCAAGAGGCGCAGGATGCCGGCAGGCAGCTGGTCGCGCAGGGCCTTGCCCATGTTCCGCATCTTGGGCTCGCCCTTCCTGTTCCTGTCCATGCGCCCTGGCTCTGCGGCAAAGATGTTGATGAGGTCCGTGCGCGTGACAACGCCAAGGACGCTGTTCTCTTCCCTGTCCAGAATGGGCACAAGGCGCTGGTGCGCGCCCACGATGACCGTGGTGAGATCCTTCAGGTTCGCGTCCACCGTAAGGGTCTGCACGGGCTTCATCATGTAGTCGTCGATTTTTTCCTCGCTCAGGCCGTGGGCCATGGCGCGCTGTGTCGTGACACTGTCTATGAGGCCCACGCACTTTCTTGTGCCCTTTGCGAAGATGGGTATGCTCTTGAGCGAGAAGTGGAACATGAGCTCGTCCGCCTCGGCTATGGTGTGTCCTTCCTCCATGCCCACGGCAGGCGAGGTCATGTAGTCGCTGGCCTTCTTCTCCCCTGTCTGCTGCAGATAGAGAGCGTTCAGGATGGCGTCGTGCACCTCGGCCAGACTCTTGTCGCGTATGCTGGCCGAGGCCGCGTTGATGTGTCCGCCGCCGCCAAGGCTCGAGCACACGGCGCCCACGTTGATGGCCGACGCGCGGGATCTCGCCACCACCTGGATGCGGTCGTCCATGCGCCCTATGGCAAAGAGCACAGTGAACTTCTCCATTTCCATGAGCTTGTGCGCAAGGTAGGCAAAATCCCCCAGGTAGTGCTCGAGAGTGGTGTGCGCCAGCACCACCTCAACGCCGTTGATGGTGTAGGACTCCAGGGACTCGATCATGCTGTTGAGCGCCTGCACGTGGGTGCGCGTCATCTCGAAGGCCAGGGTGTCGTTGATGTGGTTCACGTCCATGCCCTGGCGCATGAGCCAGGCAGCGGCCTCGAAGTCCTCGGCAGTGGTGGAGGAGTAGGCAAAGGAGCCTGTGTCCGAGTACAGCCCCATGCCAAGCACTGTGGCTGTCCAGGGCGTTATCTGCAGCATCTTCTCCTTGATGCGGGTAATGAGCAGGGTCACGGAGGCGCCTGTGCGCGCATAGTGGGTGAGATGGGGCTGGATGTCGTCGCCTGTGTCCGGGTGATGATCCCACACCTCTACCCGGATGCCGGGATTGTCCAGGAGAGGCCAGACATGGTGCAGGCGCGAGCGCTGGCGTGTGTCCACCACCACCAGAAAGCCGTAGCGGGAAAAGTCCGTGTCGCTGTCCACAAGCCTGCAGCCCTCGAGCAGGTCTTCCTGGCCGCGTATTTCCTCATACAACTTGTTGAGGTTCTTTTCCTGGCTTCCGGGAAAGAGCAGATCGCAGGGCGCGTAGAGCCTGCCAGCTGCCACCATGGCCGCAAAGGCATCAAAGTCCGCGTTGGAATGGCAGGTCACCAGGGTATCCGTGCCGAATTCTGGGTGTGGCAAGCTCATGTCCGGCTCCTCGGGTGGTAGAGTCTGTGCAGGCCCATGAGGCGCGAGGTCTGCACATGGGTGTAGATTTCCGTTGCCGCTATGCTGGCGTGTCCGAGCAGGGTCTGCACGCTGCGCAGGTCCGCGCCGCCTTCCAGAAGGTGGGTGGCAAAGCTGTGGCGCAGGGTATGCGGGGACACGGGGCGGGTAATGCCGCAGGCTTTGGCGCAGTCGCGCACAAGGGTGAAGACGTACTGCCTGGTCAGCTCCCTGCCAAAGCGGTTCACGAACACAAGGGGCACCTTGGGGGCAAACAGGGGCCTTGTGTGCTCGAGATAGTCGAGAAGGCGCTCCTGGGCCCGCGCGTGTATGGGCACAAGGCGCTCCTTTGCGCCCTTGCCGTAGACGCGCAGCATGCCTGTCTGCAGGTCCACGGTCTGCAGGGCAAGGCCGCACAGCTCGCTGACGCGCAGGCCTGCGGCGTAGAGGATCTCCAGCATGCAGCCGTCGCGCCTGCCCCTGGGGCTTGTGCTGTCCGGGCAGGCCAGAAGGGCCTGCACCTCGGCGCGGCTCAGAAAGGTGGGCAGGTGCTGGGGCAGCCTGGGATTTTTGTTCCTTTCGGTGGGGTTTTGCAGGGCAAGGCCGCTTTCCGCAAGGTAGCCGAAGAGCGAGCGCAGGGAAGCCAGACGCCGTGCCTGGGTTCTGGCCTCAAGGCCCTTGCTGTAGCCCCAGGAAAGGTAGAGCAGGATGGTGTCCTCGCCTACGCAAAAGGAAGCTTTCTGCGGGTCTGTGGCCCAGGATGTTTCGCTGCAAAAGTCCCTTGCCGGCGTACCCGCGGGTCTGCCTGCCGCAGGGGCTGCATGGTCTGTGTGGTCCGCGTGCCCGTCCCCGGTATGGGCCCCGGTAGTATCGTCCGGGCAGAGCAGTTCGTGCAAAAAGGTGCAAAAGTCGCGCATGTCCTCGCCGTAGGCGGTCACTGTGGCCAGGGAGAGGCCGCGCACGGCAAGCAGATGATCCAGCCAGGGGCGCAGGCGCGAGACAAGAAGACCCAGGGGGATGCCTGCCCGGCTTTCCTCCCCGCAGTCCTGGGCAGCCCCGTGCCCTGTTTCCCGGCTCCCTTCGCCCAGGGCGCGCCTGTGTTCCCCTTGTCTGGCAAACATCATGTCCCCCATGCGTTTTTTTGCTCTTCCCCTGCCTGTCGCCCCAAGCACCCTTCAGGAGCAAGCAAAAGGGGGACCCCACGCGGGATCCCCCAAGGAAAAAGGGCTGTGATGCGAAGGGCTAGTCCTTCTTCCCGTCTTCAGTTGCCTGGGCCTGCTGCTCGATAATTCTGCTGCCGTCGGTCAGGCTCTTGATGAACTTGTCGCGACACTCGTAGCTGCAGAAGTGGTAGCGACGATCGCCGTCGCGCACCGTGATGCTGTCGTTCAGGGAGACATAGGCGCCGCACACGGGATCCTTCACCATTTCCCCGGAGGCAACCTTTTTCTCCATTTCCTTCTTGTCGACCTTTTCCTCCTTCTGCCTCTTCTTGAGGATGTCGTTGGCAAAGAGTCTGTACAGTACGTAGGCAGCCAGGGCCAGTATGATCCACTTGATCATATGTCAAAGTCCTCCAGGTGTGGCGGAAAGTAGTGTCCGAAATGCGTGTGGCAAAAACAGGGGCAGGCTGGCCAGGGCTGCATCGGGTCTATTGGTAGATCCTGTTGCCTTCGGCATGCCAGTCAAGCCTGTCAAGGCACTCTAGCACGCCAAGGCCACCGATCACAAGGTCCGGGGCAAGGTCCGCCAGGGGCACAAGCCAGAAGGCGCGCCGCGCAAGCCTCGGGTGGGGGAGGGTGCAGAAGGGATCCTGCAAGACAAGATTTCCGAAGAGCAGGATGTCCAGATCAATGGAGCGCGGTCCGAAGCGCAGGGCAGGATCCTGGCTGCGCACACGGCCAAGGGCTGCCTCAAGCACAAGCAGGGCTGCCATGAGATTCCTGGCCTTTTGGGGGCACTCTTCCCCGGCAAGGGAGAGCTCGAGCACCTGGTTGTGGAACCAGGGCTGGCTTGTGTAGTCCTGGGGCTCTGTGAGGTAGACCCGGGACGCGCGGCAGATGTGCACTGCGGGCAGGCTCTCAAGGCCAGAGCGTGCCCTTTCCAGCATGGTGGGAGCGTCCCGGCTGTTGGAGCCAAGGCCCACGTATACTGTGACCAGGCCTTTCGTGTTGCCTTCCTGTTCCGGTGCTTTTTTTGCGCGCAGCGTATCCTGTGCCGCAAAAACGCGGCCCTGTCTGTCCATATCTTGCCTCTGGAAAAAAGAGCCCCCCAAGGGGGGCCCGCTTGTGTCTAGTCTGTCTGGCTTATGCGATTTGTGAGGTTGGCAAGCCACTTCGGGTCGATCCACTCGACGGGGTTGACCTCAAGGCCGCCCACGACCACGCCAAAGTGCAGATGGTCGCCAAAGGCAAGGCCTGTGGTGCCCGTGCGGCCTATGATGGTTCCCTTGGTGACTGCCTGGCCTGTGGCAACGCCTATGGCGCTCAGGTGGGAGTAGAGGGTCTGCACGCCAAGACCGTGGTCAATGACAACCACGTTGCCGTAGATGCCGAGCTCGCCCGCGAAGAGGACCGTGCCGTTGTTGGCTGCGGGCACCTCGGCGTTGCGCACCGAGGCAAGATCCAGGCCCAGATGGTAGGCCTCGGCCACGGGCTGGCCGTTGTAGGTCAGAGTGCGGTGATCCGCAAAGTTCGCCCTGGCAGCGGATCTGGGCATGGGCAGGAAGTTGCCTTCCCAGAGCTTGCCCTGGGCTGTCAGGGAAGCGAGCTCGCGCAGCTTTTCGATGTTCTGGCCGCGCACCTGGGTGTTGATGTAGATGTAGCTTTGCAGGGGATCGGAGATTTGGGGAGCAAGGTGGCGCAGCTTGGCCTGCGCTTCCTGCAGGAAGCTGTCCGTGAGGACCAGCTTGTCGTCGCGGAAGTTGCGCTGGTAGGCAAGCACGGTAAAGCGGGTGGTGGTCTCGTTGCCGGCCAGATCCGTGGCTGTCAGGTAGATGTTGTGCTTGAATTCCTGGGGTGTGAGCTGGAAGGGGAAGGGGAAGATGCACACGTAGGAGCCGTCCGCCTGCCTGCAGGCGGGCACAAAGTAGCCGGCTATGACAACGCCCGTGCGGCTCACGTCCTCGTCAACCGTGTAGCGCACAGCGGAGGAGCCGCCCTGCCACACATTGGCAGGCCTTGTGCGCACGGCAATGCGCGGGGGAATGGGATCGTAGCGCACCTCGCGTATTTCCGTCCTGGTGTTGCCCTGGCCAAAGCCCGCCATGGACGCGTCCGTGGCCCTGATTTCCAGCTCGAAGATGCCCTCGCTGAGCTTTGCGTCCTTGAGCGAGATGTTCTCGCTGACGCTGGTCCTGTCGCCGTCGTAGTGTCTGCGGAAGAAGGAGGTGAAGACATTGTTTCTGCGTATGCCCACATTGAGCTCGCGTATGCCGGACGGATCGGTCACCTGGACTGTGAGGGCCGTGTTCTGGGACATGCGGCCGTTGTCGGGACTGATGGTGACACCTGGTCCGTCCATGTCCTTGAGGAAGGTGTAGGCAACTGCGGCAATGACGCCAAGAACCAGGACAACGAGAATATTGGGCAGCAAACGACGACGTGAAGCCATGGGCACTCCGAAGATAGGTCAGATGATGGTAGGGGCATGTGTGCAAGCACCCCTGTCATCCTCAGTCTGTATACCGGGAGCGCCCAAAAGGCAACGAGAAGATCCCCGATTTCCCGCACTTCCGTATCCTCGGGAAAAGGTCCTTTGGGCCCTGCATCCTCCGTGCCGCGCAGATGTGCCTCCCCGTTTGCTTCCATGGACACGGGGCTGCTTTTGTCGTATTTTTGCCACCCGCAGGGGCGTGCCCCGGAACAGGCCTGGCACGCTCCCCTGCAGGCTTGGGTTCTTTTGCAGGAGAGGCGCGTGCACGATTTCGGAAAACAGGATTTGGCCGACAGGGCCCCGGATCGCCCCAGGGTGGATCCCCGCAGGCTCAGGTTGCGCATGGTGGACACACTCGCGCGCCAGGGCATACGCGACGAGGCCGTGCTGCAGGCCATGAGGGAGGTTCCCCGCCACCTGTTCGTGGACGAGGCGCTCACCGGCCGGGCCTACGATTCCGGGACCCTTCCCATAGGGCGCGGCCAGACCATCTCGAGCCCCTTCACCGTGGCCAGGATGACCTCGCTTCTCAAGGTGCACGCGGGCACGCGCGTGCTGGAAATAGGCACAGGATCGGGCTACCAGGCCGCGGTGCTGGCCTGCATGGGCTGCGTTGTGCACAGTGTCGAGCGCCTCCCCGAGCTGCACGCCAAATCCACGGCTCTTTTGAAGAGTCTTGGACTGGACAGCGTGCGCACCTGGCTTGCGGACGGGACGCTGGGGCTGCCGAGGCTTGCTCCCTTCGAGCGCATCATTGTCACCGCAGGGGGGCCGGCTGTTCCCCATCCCCTGCTTGAGCAGCTTGACGACAACGGAATCATGCTTATTCCTGTAGGCAACAGCAAAAACCAGCGACTCAAGCGCGTTTTTCGGCGCGCCGGCAGCTTGTACGAGCAGGACTGCGGCCCTGCCGTGTTTGTGGATCTGGTGGGCAGCCACGGCTGGTAGGCCCCACCCTCTAACCTCTAGCAACGAAGGAAGGTTTCATGGCAGATTGTTCCCATTGCGGGTCGGCCTCTTCCTGTTCCTCTGCTGGCACCAAGGGCGCCTGTCCGGGCGACATGATGGCCAGACAGGACAGACAAATCGAGGATCGCCTTTCCCATATCAAGCACAAGCTCTTCATCATGAGCGGCAAGGGCGGTGTGGGCAAGAGCTCGGTTGCTGTCAACGTGGCCTGCGCCCTGGTCAAGCTCGGCTACAAGGTGGGCATCCTTGACGTCGATTTGCACGGCCCGAGCGTGCCCAACCTGCTCGGCATAGGCAGCGCCCAGCTCATGGTCAACGAACAGAACCAGATTGTGCCGGCCATGTGGAAGGACAGCATGGAAGTCCTTTCCATGGACTCGCTTCTCGGCGAGGACAAGGATCAGGCAGTCATCTGGCGTGGTCCCAAGAAGACAGGCGCCATCCGCCAGTTCATCAGCGACGTGGCCTGGGGCGATCTCGATTTTCTTGTCATCGACTCCCCGCCAGGAACAGGTGACGAGCACATGACCATATTGCAGTCCATCCCGGACGCCAAGTGCGTGGTCGTGACAACGCCACAGGAAGTTTCCCTTGCCGACGTGCGCAAGTGCATCAACTTCATCCAGATCACCAATGCCAAGTGCATAGGCCTTGTGGAGAACATGAGCGGCCTTGTCTGCCCCCATTGCGGCGGCCGCATCGATCTCTTCAAGCGCGGCGGCGGCGAGGAACTGGCCAAGAAGGACGGTCTCCCCTTCCTGGGCGCCATTCCTCTTGACCTGCAGGCAGTGGTGAGCGCCGACAATGGCGTGCCGGTTGTCACCGTGGAAGGCGAAAGCCCTGCCAAGGCAGCCTTCATGGAAGTGACAAAGAATATCGTGGCCCAGGTCGAAAAGGCCTAGGCGCATTCCGGGCCAGCCCGGATTTCGGCAAAGGCTCTGTCCCTCTTGGGGCGGAGCCTTTGTCATACCTGTGCCGGGACAGCAGGGCTGCCATTCATGCGCCACACAAGGCGCAACCTGTTTGTGACCCCTGCGCCCTGGCCGCAAAGTTTTGTCTTTTCTCCCTTCGGCTTTTGTGCTAAAGGCTGCGGAGTATTCTTTCCTTAATCCTTATCCCTTCTTTCCCGACAGGGACTTTCCATGCTCACGCTCGCCACCAAAATCACCCTCCTGCGCATTCTGCTCGTTCCCCTGGTCGTTGTCCTGCTCTACTTCGAAAGCAGGACCAACTGCATTCTGGCAGCCATTGCCTTTGGCGCAGCCGGCATTACCGACTGGATGGACGGTTACGTTGCCCGCCACCACCACATGGTCACCAACATGGGCAAGTTCCTGGATCCCCTGGCCGACAAGCTGCTCATCTGCGCTGTCCTCATCATGCTGGTGGAGCTTGGCTGGGCGCCTGCCTGGGTCGTGATAATCATCGTGAGCCGCGAGCTTGTCATCACAGGCCTGCGCACCATTGCCATAGACGAGGGAATAGTCATGGCCGCGGATCGCTACGGCAAGATCAAGACAGTGCTGCAGATAGCCGCCATCATTCCCCTGCTCATCCACTACCCCTTCCTGGGACTCGACATGCACTTTTGGGGCACCATCATCCTCTACCTCTCCATGATCATGGCGATAGTCTCCTGTATCAACTACTTCCGCCACTTCTGGATGCAGTTCCAGAAGCTGCACGCGGCAAAGTAGCGCCGACGCGCGCATATTTTCTTGTACAAGACCTGTCTTGCGGGTGATATAGACCATGGGTGTCCGTCTTTTCGTGCTCTGCCTCCTGATCCTTGTCAACGTCACGCTCTGCTACAAGGCCGTGTGGGGCGAAAACGGCCTTGTCAACCATGGCAGGCTGAAGGAACAGCAGTTTGCGGCCGAAGAGGAGTGCAGACATCTTGACGACGCCAACAGGGCGCTGAGCAGGGAAATACGGCTTTTGCAGACAGACAGCGTCTATGTGGAAAGGATGATCCGCGAGCGTCTGCACTACCTGCGCGACAACGAAATTCTCTATCTCTTTGACGATACGGACACAGCCTCCGGAGGCTCCAAATGAACATGAAGATCGGCTGGTACAGGGAAGTCCTGGAGCTCGAACCGGACTCCAGGCTCTTTCTGCCCCTGGCGAGGCTCCTTGCCGAGGAGGGCGAGGTCGAGGAAGCCTGCAGGGTCCTGCGCGAGGGCCTCTTGCGCCACCCAACCTTTCTCGAGGCAAGGCTCACCTACGTGGATCTTTTGCGCAGGGCACGCCACGACGACGAGGGCAGGGCCCAGCTCGAGAGCCTTGTTGCCTCGCTTGCGACCCACGAAGGTTTCTGGCAGACCTGGGCCGCGGGCGCTGCGGACAGCGGAGAGCTGGACGCATCTCTGGCCATCAGGCTGCTGTCCCTTGTGGTGCGCGGCGTGCGGCTCGATTTCGCGGACATATTGCGCCGCGGCATAGAGAGCCTCGAGGCCGAGTACAGGGCAGGGGAGTTTGACTTGCAGCACAAAATGGGCGATCAGACGGGAGCCAGGCCGGCAGGGCAGCCCCATCCTGTGGCAACACCCCTGCGGCCGATCCGCAGTACTGCCCCTGTGTCCGCTGTGCCCACTGCAGCCGCAGTTTCCGCGACACCCGTGCAGGAGCCCCTTGCCGCACAGGCTTGCGAACCTGCTGCGGCACCCCTTTTCGCGGATCCTTCGTCTGCCAATCCCGAAGAAGAGTACAGGGAAGCACAGGCCAGGCCCGGGGAAGAACTCGAGCCGGCAGTGGAAGCTGCGCAAGACCCTGCGGATCCTGCAGGGGATGCACAAGCCTCTTCCATGGTTCCGGCCGACCGGGATGGCGCGGATGGCGTGGGCGACGACGGCCCCTGGCCGCCGCGCACGCGCACCATGGCCGAGGTTCTGGCCGAGCAGGGCGACATCGACGCTGCCTGCGACATCTACGCAGAGCTCGAGGCCAGGGCCCGCACTTCCGCAGAGGCCGCGGAATACGCGGCACGACGCGAGGAGCTGCGCAGAAGGGCCCTGGAGGCCCAGAGCGACCTCGAGGCAGAGGCTGCGGACATGGACACAGACGAGCATCCTGCTCCTGCAAGGCTTGGGCCCGAGAGCCTTGGCATGCTCAATGCCCTTGTGAACAGCCTGCAGGGCAGGGTACACTAGTCCCTGCCGTATCCCGGAAAAATCATTCTCGAAAACGCACCATTTCCCGCCCGCGCCTGCGGGCAGGATGGACAATCAATCAACAAGGAGTGCAATGTGCAAACTCCGCTGAAAAGGAGTCTTTCCCTGGCATTGCTTGCCGCCATGCTGACCTCCGGAGCGGCGTGCTCGAGCTACCAGCCGACCAAGAATGTCTGGAAGGGCACCAAGGACCTGTGGTACGAATATGTGAGTCCCCCGGCGTCCATCGACTACAGCGAGACAGGGACTCTGACTGCCCAGGGCCAGGCCCTTGTGGACGGCACGATGGGCGTTGACATCGAGCTCTCCAAGCTCGAGCGCCTCATGACCAACGCAGACAGGCCTCCGACCCGCGGCTGGCTGAACGGCTTCTTCAACGAGGTCCCCTGGGTGGACGGCTTCACCGGCCTGAGGGCCGACGTCACTGTGCTTGGCACCGAGGTGCCTCCGGGCAAGACCCCGGTCACGCTGGACTACGTGCCCCTGCTCTACGAGCCCGCCAAGCAGAGCACCAGGGCCCTGCGCGCAGACATGCAGCAGACCTCCATCGGTCCTGTGGTCCTCCTTGCCGCGCCCCTGTACGACGGCATAGACTTCCTCGGCGTAGTGGCCACGTATTTTCGCATCTCCTCCATCATCGACAGGGTGAAGAAGCCCGACAGCGTGGTTGTCTTCACGCCCTACGGTCTTCTGTGGAGCCCCTACGAGTACGGCGCCACCCCCATGGCCGGCATAGACTGGAACCAGTCCGTGACCAAGGCCAGCTCCGGCGTGGTGAGCAACGAGCGCGGCTCCTTTGTCTACCAGGTGCGCTGGCTCGGCAACCTGCCCCTCATCTTTGCCGTTGTGGACAAGGGCGACTTCCCCAAGAGCAGCGGTTCGCTTGCCGGCAGCGAGAAGTACTTCCCCAAGCGCGAGAAGCTTCCCGTGCCGCCTGTCAAGGAACGCACGCGTCCTGCCCAGAGCGCCGGCGCGGAATTTTTGCCCCCGAAGCCTGGTCAGGAAGCCCAGCAGCGCCAGGGCACATCCTCGGCCAGCGACATCGAGGCCGGAAGCTC
>CALVGM010000210.1 GCA_944327095.1 uncultured Desulfovibrio sp.
GGTGAAAAAAGCCTGCCCGGCGCCGAAGACATGTTTGTCTTGGGTGATACGCGCTTGTTCTTGTGAAGGAGGCTCTCATGATCCGCGTCGCCGTCATTGTCCTTGTCGCTGCCGCCCAGATCCTCGCTGCCATTGATGAGGCAAGCGATGACGAAAGATAACGGTGTCTCTCGGCGACCGGGTGAAAAAAGCCTGCCCGGCGCCGAATACATGCTTGTCCCCTGGTGATGCACCTGTTCTTGCGAAGGAGGCTCTCATGATTCGCGTCGCCGTCATTGTCCTTGTCGCTGCCGCGCAGATCCTCGCTGCCATTGATGAGGCAAGCGAAGACGAAAGATAGCAGTGTCCTTCGGCGACCGGGTGAAAAAAGCCAGCCCGGCGCCGAAGACATGCTTGTCCCCTGGTGATGCACCTGTCCTTGCGAAGGAGGCTCTCATGATCCGCGTCGCTGTCATTGTCCTTGTCGCTGCCGCGCAGATCCTCGCTGCAATTGATGAGGCAAGAGAAGACGAAAGATAGCAGTGTCTCTCGGCAACCGGGTGAAAAAAGCCTGCCCGGCGCCGAAGACATGTTTGTCTTGGGTGATACGCGCTTGTTCTTGTGAAGGAGGCTCTCATGATCCGCGTCGCCGTCATCGTTCTTGTCGCTACTGCCCAGATTCTCGAAGTCCTCGACAAGGCCAAGAAATAGCTGCCTCTCGGAGACCGGGAGAAAAAAGCCAGCCCGGCGCCGAAGACATGTTTGTCCTGGGTGATACACGCTTGTTCTTGTGAAGGAGGATGCGATGACCCTTTTCCCCTGCCCCACGCCCCTTCCACCCTGGGTTCTTCTGCATTCGCTGCCGTGGTGAAGGCAGCAGGGCAGACGCACCTGAAACCCGACAAAATGCGTTCTGACCGAAATGCCGTTGTCCGCTTCACTTTTCTGCCGATGCACATGGAGACTTGCATGATCCAGATTTTCGAGATTGTTGTTGTTGCTACTGCCCAGATCCTCGAAGTCCTCGACAAGGTCAAGAAATAGCTGCCTCTCGGAGACCGGGCGCAACGAAGAGCCAAAAAAAGTTGAACCCCAAATTTCTCAAAGCAAATGCAACCAGAAACCCTGACCAGGGACAAGTGGCAGGGGTAGATCATGAGAATGCGACGTCTACTCGGGGATCTTGCGGATCGATGCGCTCGGCACTCTTGCGTCACGTCTTAACGATACCTTTGAGTCTCTCAGCACCTCGCATCCGTGGTGTGGATAGGACGAACAACAAGAGCGAACGCACTCTTCGTCCTGCCGTCACCCGGCGCAAGACATCATTTGGCTGTACCTCCGAGCAGGACAGGGACAGCGCTAGATGGGGAGAACCCTCTCCGTCATGATGACCTATAGACTTCACGGATGGTCCTTTGCATCTATACTTCGCGACAATGTCCGTCATACCTTGGCTGGTACTCAACCTGACCTTTCTCAATTCGGCGATTTGAAGAAGATTGCGCGAGCGAGCGGGACGTCGGCTACTGGGGCTGGCCTGAGCTACCACCTGAACGGATACCCTGGTGTGCTCTTTTTGCGCTCAAAAATTACCCCCCTTTGGCCTCCCCCCCTCTGGGGAGAGGGGGTCAGTTTTTCGTTCGTTTAGGGGGTCAATTATCTATGCGCCTGACACGGGATAGGGCAGAGGGACAATTTTGCGTTCGTTTTGGGATCTGCAGAACTTTCGCTCGACAACAGGGGAGCGAAAACTCTTAGGGGGGGGGGGAACAATCTGAGTAGCTACCCAATTTACGAACTTTTGCAAAATTGTTTAGAAATTTTCGTAAATCGTCAAAAACCAGGAAAATTTATTGACAAAATTGCATAAGTTTTTAAAAAAAATCAAAAAAAAGTGGCATAGTGTATGTTACAAAATCTGCCATCCCCCTTAGGGTAAACTATGCTAATCTACTGTCTTTTTTGTAAAAAAAATAAGGATTTTCAAAAACGGGAACAATATCTTGCCCCATTTGCAAACTTTTGGTAAGAAAGTTACCAAAATTCGTAAATCGTAATTTTCCTTCATGGCAAGGCACAACTCTGTGCTCGGCCACGAATTCTTGCAAAATCAACAACATTGGGGAAATGGGGATGACCGGGGATGAATTCCACCAGCTGCTGCAACAGGTGCAAACTCAAAAAACCGAAAGCCAAACCCTGGAAATCAAGGCTGCTCATGCAGGTTTTCCCAAGATACGGGAAACACTTTCCAGTTTCTCCAATCAGGATGACGGTGGCATCCTTCTCTTTGGCGTTGATGAAGCAAATGATTTTGCCCTTGTCGGTGTCTATGACGCCGCCGATCTGCAAAAACGAGTTATGGAAGAATGCGAGCAAATGGAACCTCGTGTGCGAGCGCTTCTGACCGTCTACGAGGAACATGGGAAAATTTTTGTTGCCGCAGAGATCCCTCCCCTGGATCTAACTGAAAGACCCTGCTTTTATGCGGGCACAGGGCGGATAAAAGGTTCGTATGTTCGCGTCGGCGATGCCGACAAGCATATGACAGAATACGAAGTCTACTCCTATGAGGCCTACCGCAAACACTACCAGGATGATATCCGTCAGGTGCCTCAATCGGAAATAACATCCTTGGATAACGTAGCTCTCCAAAACTATCTTGAGAAGCAGAAGAGAGCAAAGCCCAATCTTGCCACCCTCCCGGATGAAACAATCCGCGAGCTTCTCGGCCTGACTAGGGATGGCTCTCCCACACTTGCTGCTCAGCTGCTTTTTGGCCTCTATCCGCAGGCGTTTTTTCCACAACTTTGTCTGATGGCCACCCTTGTTCGAGGAAAAGAAATCGGGAAAAATGGAGCAGAAGAAGCGCGATTTCTCGACAATCAGCGCATAGAGGGGACATTGCAGCAGATGTTGTCCCAAGCCATAACCTTTGTTCAACGCAACACGCGTTCGGAGACATATATCGATCCTGCCACTGGAGAGCGGAAGGACAGAACGGAATATCCTGTCACAGCTGTCCGGGAAATCCTCCTGAATGCCCTGATACACCGAGACTACAGCAGATATGGAGAGTCCACACCCGTCCAGCTCATCATATATACGGACAGGTTGGAAGTGCACAATCCCGGCGGCTTGTTTGGCAGAATCCATTTGGACGAACTGGGAAAGGTACAGGGAGCTACGCGCAATCCTGTCCTCGCCTCGACCATGGAGGCCCTTGGCCTGACAAACCGATATTCTGGCATTCCTGCCATACGAAACGCCATGCAGGAGTATGGTCTTCCTATGCCAGAGTTTCATTCCGGAACATCTTTTCAGGTGATCCTGCGCAATGCAGAGATAGCAATCTCAGGAACAATGGACGACAAGCTGCTGCGCTTTTGTCGTACTCCGCGTACCCGCCACGAGATTGCTGCCTTTCTGGGCATCAAATCGACCACCTACGCGATACGTACCCATGTGATGCCACTTGTCACCCAGGGTCTGCTTGAACTTGGCCTTCCTCAAAGACCGCAAAGCCCCAGGCAGACCTATACGACCGTAGCTCAAAAGCCCGGAACAACCTCATAAGTCCAGCCAACAAACCGCGATCGCCTGGAACTGCCCCTGCTTTTCCCACGCACCCAGTCCGGGCTCACGCCGAGGAGTTTTTGGGACTGCCCCACTCGAGGCCATAGAGGGCAGCCTCTGGCTATTGTAACACATTCTTCACGAAACTGCCGAAAAATGGGCATGTTCCATCCCTACACGGGGACTCCCGTTTCTTGGGAGGACTCATGGAAAGCTATTACATTCTCATTTTGGCATTTTTGGCCCTGCTGGCTGCCTTCGACCTCTTCGTTGGCGTCAGCAATGACGCCGTGAACTTTCTGAACTCCGCCATTGGCTCGCGCATCGCCTCGTTCAAGACAATCATGATCGTGGCCAGCCTCGGTGTTCTCATCGGCGCAACCTTTTCAAGCGGCATGATGGAAATCGCCCGCAGCGGCGTGTTCAATCCGCAGATGTTCACCTTCAGCGAAATCATAATCATCTTCTTCGCTGTCATGGTCACGGACGTTCTGCTCCTGGACATCTTCAATTCCTTCGGGCTGCCCACCTCCACCACTGTGTCCATCGTCTTCGAACTCCTTGGTGGCGCAGTGGCAGCCGCTGCCTACAAGATCTGGATGCAGGGCGGCTCTCTGCTGTCAGTCGCCAGCTACATCAACAACGAGAAGGCCCTTGCCATCATCTCCGGCATTCTCGTTTCCGTTGTGGTAGCCTTTGTGGCCGGCACAGTGGTGCAGTACATCTGCCGTCTCATCTTCACCTTCGACTTCGAGAGGGTGTACAGGAAAATAGGCGGCATCTTTGGCGGCATTGCCCTCACCTCCATCTTCTACTTCCTGGTCATGAAGGGCCTCAAGGGCGCCTCCTTCATGCGCAAGGAATACATTGACGTCATCAACGCCCACACCTGGCCCATTCTCATCACCACCTTCCTCATCCTGACCATCGTCTTCCAGCTGCTCATCAAGTTCAAGAACACCAACATCTTCCGCATCATCATTCTGAGCGGTACCTTCGCCCTGGCCTTTGCCTTTGCTGGCAACGACCTCGTGAACTTTGTTGGTGTGCCTCTGGCCGCCTACGAGAGCTACAACCACTACATTGCCAGCGGTGTCGCCGCCAACGTCTTCACCATGGAATCCCTGAAGCAGGCCGTGCAGACACCCACCTTCTTCCTTCTGCTCTCCGGTCTCATCATGGTCCTGACCCTGTGGTTCTCCAAGAAGGCCCACCGCGTGGTCCAGACCTCCATCTCCCTGAGCAGCTCCACCCAGGGCGAACAGGAACAGTTTGGTTCCTCCCTGCCCGGCCGCGTCATTGTCCGCTCTGCCCTGCGCTTCGGCAAGCTGATCGACCAGTTCATGCCCGCCGCCATCCGCAAGGGCATTGACAGCCGCATGGTGAAGCCCCAGCCCGTCAAGGGTGAAATTGCCCTGCCCTTTGACTATGTGCGCGCCTCCATCAACCTGGTTGTGTCCGCCATCCTCATTGCCTCGGCAACATCCCTGAAGCTCCCCCTCTCCACCTCCTACGTGACCTTCATGGTCGCCATGGGCTCTTCCTTTGCTGACGGTGCCTGGGACCGCGAAAGCGCAGTCTACCGCATCTCCGGCGTGCTCACAGTCATCAGCGGCTGGTTTTTGACCGCCTTCTCCGCCTTCACCTTCTGCCTTATAGTCGCGCTCATCATCTTCAACTTTGGCGAATGGGCAGCCATTGTGCTCATGATCCTCGCCGTGGCCTGCCTCATCCGCTCCAACTTCCTTAGCAAGGACAAGGAAGACCACAGCTTTGCCATGCTCAAGAAGGGCAAGCTCTCAAGGGAAGAGATCCGCGCCAGCATCCGCCAGGCCGTTGCCGAGAACCTCGACAAGACCATCGAGATCTACCGCGAAGGCATTACCGACTTCCTCAACGAGGACGGCGCTGCGGTGAAGAAGCTCAGGGGCGAATCCGCCGAGCTCTTCGACGACATCTCCAGGGGGCGCGGCCTCTACTACCGCATGGCTCTTGAGGGTACGGGCAACGCCCTCGACGACGACGCCCGCCACTTCTACTACAGGGCCTTCACCAACATGAAGGAAGCCGGCCACAATCTGCGCAGCGTCATGGGTATGATGGAAAGCCATCTTGCCAACCAGCACCGCGTCTACACGGGCGAGCTGCGTGACAACCTCCTGAAGATGCTGGACATCCTCTCGGGCCTGCACAACGAGCTTTCCCTTGCCGTCAACGGCGCCACAGCCAGGAAGGAGCTGCCGACCCTCGCCAACGAGGAAATGCAGAAGATCAACCAGTACCAGCTTGAGCTTCTGCGCCTCATCGACAGCGCACACCTTTCCCTGAGAAGCAGTGAGCTCTACCTGAGCATCCTGCAGTGCACCCGCGAGATCATCAACCGTTACACCATAGTCATGGTCCTCGAAGGCGAACTCAACGACATGTGCGAGCCCGCCAGGGCATAGTGACCTGAAGTCATACCCTCCACAAGGGGTCCTTGCGGGTTCGCCCGCAGGGGCCCCTTTTTGTCAGGCGGTACCTTTTGCAATCCGCCACAAAGACAATGGCTGCTGCCGAAACCACACCTCTTTCGGCAGCAGCCATTTCCCGTTTTCCTCTTCTCTTGCCCCTAGCGGCGCGCAAAGTCCCTGAGGCCCAGCTGCAGGCGTATGTGGCGTCTGTCCGTCTCGTTGGGCGCAAAGGGATAGTTGCGTATGCCAGGACCTGGCCGCCAGTTGGCATAGGGCCTGTTGCAGGCCACCTCGCCGTCACGGCCCGTGCAGCCGCTGGTGCGGAAGGCCTCGCCGCTCTCAAGGCAGGCGTCCACCACCTCATCCGCTATCCCGTAGCCCGCGATCTTCCCGGATCCAGTGTAGGCAAACTGTTCCGCCCTGCCCAGATCGTTGTCTATGATCCAGCGCGCGAGCTGAATGCGGCGGTACTGATCCAGGGGTGGCGCCGGGCGTTCGGACAGAAGGGATCCTGCTTCCGGAAAGAAGGAAAAGAGGTGCGTAAAGCCCCCCATGTCCCGCACGCGCTGCATGGCAATGGACATCTCCCGCTCTGTCTCGCCCATGCCCACCATGAAGTGCGATCCGGCCATGCCCTGCCCGAAGATTTCCAAACTCTCGCCAAGGCAGTCCCAGTAGCGCTGCCACCTGTGCGGACCGTGCACGCCACTGCCCCTGTACCGATCGAAAAGCTCCGGCGTTGCCAGATCTATGGCTACGCCTATCTTGTCCACGCCAGCGTCCCTGAAGGCCAGAAGGTCCCGGACACCCACAATGGTGGGGGCCACCAGCACGGAAACCGGGATATCCGCTGCCCTGCGTACAGCGCGGGCTATGGTTACGGTGTCCGCCAGGGCGCGCCTGTTGGTGAGCATGGAGATGCAGACGCGCTTGACCCTGTGCCTCTTGTCCGCAATGGCGGACACAACGTCCTCCAGATTGCAGGCAGGCCAGCTCACGCGGATGAAGCTCTTGCCGCTTGTGCGCTTGGGGGAAAGGCCGCAGTAGGCGCAGCGACCAGCGCAGCCGGACTTGTAGGTCAGAAGAAGGTTTATGCAGTAGAGGCAGGCGTTGCGGTAAAAACGACCGGGAGCGAAGTCCAGGGTCATGGCCGCAGCCAGGCTCATGCGCACAACGCCGGGGCTTTCCGGCTCCCCGAGTCGAGCTGCGTCGCCCATGGCCGAACGGGAATGTACAGGGGGCATATTGGTCATATTCACTCCTCCCAAATGGCGAAAGGGGGCTTTGAACGCGCGCTTTTCAGGCCATGGGCCCGGGCGCCACAGAACAGCAGGTTGCCTGAAAGGTGCAGCGCAGGCCAAGGGCGTGCGCAAGTTCCAGAGTTTCGTCCGCAGGCAGGGCCACACGATTGAAGCCGCAAAGCACAGCCAGCTGCTCCAGGGCAACAGCGTCGCGCCGTGCCCGCGCGCAGCCAAGGCTCAAGGCCGCATCTGGCAGGCTTTCCCGCGCCCTGGCAAAAAACTCGGCAAGCATCTCCGGCCCTGGCGGGGTCACGTGGGCCATGCGCGTGCCCTTCAGGTTCATGAGCGCGACCACGACCAAAACTTCGGGCTTGAGCTCG
>CALVGM010000211.1 GCA_944327095.1 uncultured Desulfovibrio sp.
CCTGGCGCTGCTTATGTCTGGGGTTTTCGCAGATTACCCGAAGAACACCCTTGCGCCGGATGACCTTGCACTTTGGGCATATTTTCTTGACGGAAGGTCTGACTTTCATATGTATTCTCCAAAAAAAGGAAATTTGATCCTACAAGCCTGCCGGGCAAGCACCGAGTGAGTGCCGCAACGACCCGGCACGTCAGAAGGCTCTGAGAGGAAGCGGAAAAACCGCAAGCCCCCTGAACGTGTGAGCCAAATTTTTTAACCATTTTTGCAGAAGCTGTCAATTGCTTGTAACAGGCTGGTGCACGCCGCGCGCACTGGCTCGCGGTCCGTACAGGTCGGACCCTGCGCGCGGCTCATGGCCACAAGGAAGCTAGTCCTTGTTTTGGGGATACTGCACCTTGTAGCGGGACAGTCCCCTGTCTCCTATGCTGAGGATCTGCGGTCCGTGGGAGGTAATGGCCACGCTGTGCTCGAAATGGGCAGCGAGCCTGCGGTCCCTGGTCACCGCAGTCCACCTGTCGGGCAGAATGTCCACCTCGTAGGAGCCCTCGGTCACCATGGGCTCGATGGCTATGGACATGCCGTTTTGCAGGATTATGCCCCTGGTGCCCGGGTAGAAGTTGGGCACCTCGGGTTTCTCGTGCATGTTGGCGCCAACGCCGTGGCCCACATAGCGGCGCACGACGCCGAAGCCCCTGGCCTCCACATAGCGCTGCACAGCAGCACCTATTTCGTGCACGTCGTGCCCGGCCATGGCCTGGGAGATGCCCTCGAAGAGGGAGCACTCGGTCACATAGAGGAGCCTGTCGGCGACCTCGGAAATCTGACCCACGGCAAAGGTGCGGGCCGAGTCGCCCACCATGCCATTGTATTCCACGCCAAAGTCCACGCTCACAATGTCCCCTTCCTGCAGAATGCGCGTGCTGGAGGGAAAGCCGTGGACAACGACCTCGTTGACCGAGCAGCAGATGGCATAGGGAAAACCGGCGTAGCCGAGGAAGGCCGGACGCACCTTGTACTCGTTGCACAGGCGTCTTGCCAGATCCTCGAGCTGCATTGTCGGAATGCCAGGTCTTATTTCGTCGCCAATGGCATCAAGAACATTGGCTGTAAGACGGTTGGCCTCACGCAGGTTTTCAAGTTCCCGTGCATTTTTGATGAAAGCGCCCTGGTGCTTTTTCATGACTACTTCCTGTTCCTAGTGAAGACGGCCGGTCTTGCGGGCCTTTTCCATGAGTCCCGCGTACTGGCTGTTGATCATGTGCGACTCGACCTGGTTCATGAAGTCCATTGCCACGCCCACAAGGATGAGCAGGCTTGTGCCGCCAAAGTAGAAGGGCACGTTGAACTGGGCAATGAGCAGCATGGGGAGCAGGGAAACACCGGCAATGTAGATGCCGCCGGAAAGTGTCAGGCGGGAGAGCACATTGTCGATATAGGCCTGGGTGTTCTCGCCTGGACGGATACCGGGAATGAAACCGCCGTTCTTCTTCAGGTTCTCGGCCATGTCCTTGGGATCAAAGATGATGGCTGTGTAGAAGTAGCAGAAGAAGAAGATGAGGATCACATAGCAGATGTTGTAGGTAATGCCCATGGGGGCAAAGAAGTCCGTGATCTGCTTGACGTATTCGTTCTGGCTGAACTGGCCGATGGTCGCAGGGAAAAGCAGCAGGGAGGAGGCGAAGATGGGCGGAATGACGCCTGCGGTGTTGAGGCGCAAAGGCAGATGGCTGTTCTGTCCGCCGAAAATCTTGCGGCCTATCTGACGCTTGGCATAGGAAATGGGTATGCGTCTCTGTGCGCGTTCCACAAAGACGATGAAGACCACGACGCAGGCCATGAGCACAAGGATGCACAGGGCCATGAAGATGGAGATGTCACCTGTCCTGATGAGCTCGATGGACTGTATGATGCCGCGGGGAATGCCGACCACGATACCGCAGAAGATGATGAGGGAAATGCCGTTGCCCACACCCTTGTCGGTAATCTGCTCGCCAAGCCACATAATGAGGATGGAGCCTGCGCAGAAGGTCAGCATGGTCATGACCAGGAAGGTGGTTCCAGGATGCAGCACAACCGGCAAACCTGCGGGGCTTGTCATGCGCTCGAGGCCCACGGCAATGCCGAGGCCCTGGATCAGGGTAATCAGGACTGTGAGGTAGCGGGTGTACTGCGTGATCTTGCGTCTGCCTGCCTGTCCCTCCTCCTTGTACATGCGTTTGATGGAGGGGCTGACCACCTGCAGAAGCTGCATGATAATCGAGGCCGAGATGTACGGCATGACGCCAAGTGCAAAGATGGACACGTTGGAGAGGCCGCCACCGGAGAAAATGTCGAACAGGGCGAAGATGGTCCCGCTCATCATCTCGAAGTAGGAGGCAATGGCCTGCGCATCCACGCCGGGAATCGGCACATGCACGCCTATGCGGTAGCAGCAAAGCAAAAGAAGGGTCCAGCCAAGGCGTTTGGCAAGACTTCTCTGTCCCGGGGTAATGTTCTGAGGTTGTGGCATGAAAAAACCTTCGACTGGATCTATTCGACTGGAAATTTGATGCGACTGGAATCTGGTGCGACTGGATCGGACTTGGGGAACAGGGGGACGTTGTTGTGAGGATCTAAACAAGCGCCTTTGCCCGGGGGGATGCCCCGGACAAAGGCGCACAGCTCAAAACAAAGGCTTTAATGGCCAGCGTTTGAAACGCAAAGCCTGGAATTCGGCTTTACTCGGCTGCCACCTGCTCCAGGGCAGTGGCCTTGCCGCCTGCCTTGACAATCTTTTCGGCCGCAGCCGCCGAGAACTTGTGGGCTTCCACGCTGACAGCTGCGCTCACCTCGCCACCAGAGAGAATCTTCACGGGCTCGCCCATCTTGGCAAGGCCGCGGTCGTAGATCTGCTCCAGGGTGATTTCGGCAGCACCGGGGAAGCAGGCAACGAGGTCACCAATGTTGATGGCCTGGTAGGTTACCTTGAAAGGATAGT
>CALVGM010000212.1 GCA_944327095.1 uncultured Desulfovibrio sp.
CCTTGTGGAAGTACGGACAAGGCAGAGACAAGGAAGGCGACTGGAGCAATGGCTGCCAATACCTGCCACGGCTTGGGTACGCGCAACGCTGTTGCACGTTTGCCGTACGCAAGGCGAACTCACTCCAAAAGGATGCGGGGATTGATAAATCCCGCCCATAGGGGCAAGCGCGCGTAGAATCGTGCCCTAGGGCAACCGAAACAGGGACGTATTTCCACATGAAGGAAATGCGTCCTTTTTCTGTGCAACAACGACAGGCATACCACGAAGAGTAGCCTCACCTCGAGTTTCATCGATAGGGGTGTGGTTGTCAGACTCATGGGCAGTTATGTGGCTTGTGATATTTTTCGCGACTACTGCAATATTGCAAGATTGCAATTTAAGGACGAACAACCGGCTGTCTTGACTCCCTTCAGGAAAGAAAAACAAACTAATACATTATTATTACAATAAAAAGTTATCCCAAGGCTGGCAAACACACATAGTCGGTGCGATACAGGACATTAATATTGCAAGTTTGCAACATATAGGGATATCTCCTTTAAATTATTAATGTTTTTATACAAATTTTTCTGATATTGCAATCATGCAAGCATAGTGGGGACAAAAAAGAGTATCTTTGCAGTCACGCAATACCAGCACTGCCTAATGACGTTATCATGAGCCGTGTAACAAGTTAATTTGTTTGAATTTTTTGATAATTTTTTTTTGTGGCACAAAGCTTGCAATTTCCTTCACACACAACTTCACACCTATCCAGGAGTTATCTCATGCTACACACAGTTACCATCCTGCACGAAGGAACCATCCTGACCATGGACAGTTCCTGCCCCCAGGTCGAAGCGCTCGCCCATTCACAAGGCCGCATCATTGCCACTGGTTCCCTTGCTGATGTCACGCGTGCTGCAGGCTCTGCTGAGAAAAATTTTGTCTCTCTGGAAGGCAAGACTCTGCTGCCCGGCTTCATTGACGGCCACAGCCACTTCTGCAGCGGTGGTATGAACCGTCTCTTTGCGGCCGACTGCTGCGTGAAGAACATGGATGAGCTCAAGGCTTCGCTGACCAGCAAGCTGCACGATAAACGTCCGTCAGAGTGGCTCATCGGACACAGTTTTGACGAAAAGGGCATGGATGAACAGCAGTATCCAACCAGGGACTTTCTGGACCAAATTTCGAAAGATGTCCCCATCTTCTTTCGTCATGTAACTGGCCACACCGGAGTTGCCAACTCCAAGGCCTTGGAAATAGCGGGTATCACCCGCGATACGCCTGACCCAGCAGGTGGCATCATAGGCCACGATGCCAATGGAGAGCCCAATGGCATTCTGGAAGGCATCCCCGCCCAGACCCTGGTCCGTAGCCATATTCCTGGTTACACACTAGACGAAATGCGCCAGGCTCTTGCCGAAGACTGTTCCCGCTACGCATCCTGCGGCATCACCACAGCTCAGGGAGGCCCGGCCTTTTCTCCCATGGATGCGGAGCTTGGCCACAAGGTCACGGAACTTGTCCTCGACTGCGCCCGCGACGGCACTCTCTCCATACGTACGATTCTTTTTATCCGCGCAAACAGTCTGGACAATCTTGCGCCCTATCCAAACCATGTGCCAGGCACGGACTTGAGCGGCAACGGCAAGGTTATCATGGGCGCGGCCAAGCTTTGGGCTGACGGAGACCCAAGAGGCCATACCGGCTACTTCCTTGAACCCTATCCCTTTGTGGATCCCGCAAAGGGTCCAGACTACCGAGGCGAGTACCTCTATACAGTGGACGAGCTTGTGGAAAAGCTCCTTCCCATCCACACCATGGGCTGGCAGATAGCCATTCACGCCAACGGTGACGGGGGCATCGAGACTGTTGTTCAGGCTTACGAACGCCTGCAGCAGATGCATCCCCTGCCCAGGGCCCGCCATCTTGTCATCCACTGTCAGTACCCGAGCTACACCCAGCTGCAGCGCATGAAGGCTTGTCACGCCTACCCCTGCTTTTTCATAAGTCCTCTCTATCATTGGGCTGAAATTCATGCCGGTTACGTTGGCAAGGAGCGTGTGAACCGTTTCTGCCCCTGCCACGATGCGGATGAGATAGGTCTTCCCTACAATTTGCATACCGACGCGCCCATCACCCCCGTGGATCCCCTGACTCAAGTCTGTACAGCTGTCACAAGGACAAGCAGAAAGGGCATCCTTTACGGCCCGGACCAGCGTGTCAGCGTTCTCTCTGCTCTGAAGGCTGTTACCTGCCACGCAGCCTTCCTCAACTTCGAAGAGCACGTGAAAGGCTCCCTGACTCCCGGCAAGGTGGCGGACATGGTCCTTCTGGACGAAAACCCGCTTGAAGTCGCTCCCGAACACATCAAGGACATCGCAGTCCTGCGCACCATTGTGGGCGGAGAAACTGTCTTCTCAAGATAGGCACGCCATTTTTGTGCACACGCCATACTGCTTTCCCAATACACTGGAGAACCTCATGAACAGCCAACTTATCCAGCAGGAAGCCAACTGCCTCTCGCGTTTTGACAGACTCCCGGTCAAGAGCGAGATGCTGAAAATCATAGCCGTCCTCGCAGCTGTCAGCGTTGTGGAAGCTTTTGATCTTGGCCTCATAGGTCAAACCGTACTCATCCTGAAGCAAATCTGGAATCTTGGTCCAGCCGAGACCGGCCTACTTGCCACATGTTCTACCATCGGTGTTGTGATCGGTACCTTTGCCTGCGGTTTTCTCTCCGACCGCTTCGGCCGCAAGCGCGTCCTCTTCTGGGCTGTCTTCATCTTCACGATCTTTACCTTTGTCGGGCCTCTTTTCGACAACCTGTACTGGGTGGTTGCCATGCGATTCTTGAGTGGCCTGGGCTCTGGAGCAGTCTTCCCCATCCCCTACCTCTACATTTCCGAACTCGTGGGCGCAAAACAGCGCGGCGTAACCTTTGCCTACTGCAATTCCATCCTGGTGCTCTCCTACGTCCTGCCTTCTTCCTTTGGTGCCTGGGCCATGGCGAACTTTCCTCTGGAAATTGCCTGGAAGCTGCCCTTCCTGATCGGTGGCCTGCCAATTGTAATGCTCTACTTCATCCACAAGTACATGCCCGAATCTCCCCGCTGGCTTCTGCGCCACAACAGGCAGTCCGAAGCCATTGCCCTGGTGGAACGTCTTGAGAGCAGCATGAGCATCCCCCACGATCCCGACTACGTGGATCCCTCCATTCTGTCCGCAGTGAAGGAATCCCGCTCGGACTCCAATCCCAAGGCCCACTGGACCATGCTTTTCAAGCCCCCGTATCTTTCTCGTACCATCGTTTCCTACACCATGTTCTCGGCAGCCCTGGTCTTCTGGTACGTCGTTATGGTCTATGCACCTACCATTCTCACAGCCAAGGGCTTCCAGATGTCCAGCTCCGTGCTCATGGGCGGCCTCATGATGGCCATCGGCGCCATTGCTGGCATGGTCTGTGGACACTTGATTGAAAAGTACGGCCGCAAGCCAATGTATATCCTCTTCGCCCTGCTCACTGCCGCTGCCAGCATAGCTCTCACCCTAGTGGAAAGCCTCAGCAGCTGGCTTGTCATTGGCACAATCCTGGCCTTCTGCGGCAACGCCCTTTTCTCCATCTGCAAGCTCTACATCGCCGAACAGTATCCTACGGAATTGCGTGGCACAGGCGCAGGCCTTGGCGAAGCCACCTCCCGCATCTGCGGCGGTGTTCTGGCCACCTATTTCATCGCCTTCCTCATTGCCTCGGGAAACCAGCACGCTGTCTTCTGGTTCCTGGCCATCTGCTATTTCATCTCCACAGCCCTTTTGGCCATCTGGGGCCAGGAAACCATGGGCAAGAGGGCTGTGGAGATGAAATAGCAGATTTACTGTTTATTTGTCAAGGTGCTTTGTCTTGGCTTTCCTCAGCCGCAACGGT
>CALVGM010000213.1 GCA_944327095.1 uncultured Desulfovibrio sp.
GTCCTTGTGCGCGACGCGCTCTTTGTGCGCGCAAGCACGCGCGAGCTGTGCGAGGCATTGAAGTCGGCCATACCGGAGGCAGCTGCGCGCATAAGCTGGATCCCGGATCCCCTGACCCTGGCGCCGCAGGACGAGGAAATGGCCGTGGCCCAGATGCACGAGGCCGTGAAGCTGCCCCACATCCTTTCCTGCGGCATCATGGACGATCGCAAGGGCTTTGACGTGCTCTTGCGGGCCCTTGCCAGGGTAGCGGCCACAGGGCGCGAGTTTCGCTGCACCATTGCCGGCAATGGTCCCAAGCTCAAGGCATTGAAGGGCCTTGCCAAGAGTCTGGGCCTTGGATCAAGCGTGCGTTTTCCCGGTTTTGTGCCCCACGCAAACATGAATTCGCTCTACCTGGACGCGGATGTCTACGTGACCTGCGGCCGTTCCCTGCCAGGCAAGCCAGCGGACGGCATACCCTCTGCCCTGGGCGAGGCCATGGCCTTCATGGTGCCTGTGGTGGCAAGCGATCTGCCTGCCCAGGCCTGGTTTGTGGGGGACGCGGGCAAGATTGTGCCGCAGGGCGACGACGAGGCCCTGGCAAGGACACTGGCCCCCATGCTGCAGCTTGAGGACAAGGAGAGTCTGGACAGGCGCCTTGCGCTTGGCATGCGCGGCCGCGAGCGGGTGCTCAAAATCCTGGACCAGGTGCCCAATGCCCTGGAAGGCCTTTTTGCTCCCCTGCTTGCCAGTCGCAAAAAGACAGGGGCATAAGGCAGATGCAGACAGGCGCAGGGGAAGGTGAGCAAGGCAAGGCACAAAAATGCGTTTTAGGAGGGGAACGTGAGGCTCGGATCCAGACAGGAACAGGCGCAAGAGCGCGTTCAAAAAAGTTCCAATGAGGCAGTGCACGCACAGATGCCCGGAGCAAAGATGCCGGCAAGCGTGTCCCCCGGGGCGGACATGCCCCTTGTTTTCGACAAGCCGCGCAGGCACATTGGCTGCGGCACGTGGCTGTTCATCCTGATACTCATCACGGCCATTGGCGGGGTTGCGAGCTGGCAGCTCATGGAAAAGCCCGAGCGCGACAGGCTCAGAACGCAGTTCATGGACATGGTGCGCGAGACGCCGCTGGACTTTCTGCGCAACTGGCTCATGCCAAGGCTGGACGTGAAGCCCCCCATTCCCCCCATCAACGAGTCTGGTGACGGCGGTGTCCTGCCCGAAAGGGACAGGAAAGACGAACCAAACGCGCAGGGCGTGCAGGACAGCCCCAAAGGGGAGAGGCTCGCGGCCGAGGTGCAGGGCATCATTGCGCCCAAAAGCACGGAGCAGGTCCCCGGATTATCGGAAGAGTCTGCGGGCGATCAAAAGCCTGGGGAAGACACAACGCAAGGCCCTGCTGCCCCAAGGGAAGACGAGCGGGTCAAGCCTGTCTTTGTGGACGATCTGGCCTCCTGGATCGTGAACCGCTACAATCCTGGCCAGCGCGGCGGAAACCTGGGCGTTTCCGTGCAGTCCCTGAACCAGCGCTATGGCGGGAGCCTCACAGGCCTTGCCACGCCCCAGGGCGGATCCGCCGGCAGAGCCTCCATTTTGCGCTACGCCTTCACGCCCTCCATGGTGCAGGCCATCTACGATATCTACGCGGACGCGCTTTTGCGCTCCATTGCCGCAAAGGCCGGGGAAAGAAGGCTTGACGAGGGGCAGCTCAGGAACCTCTACCGGGCGCTTGGCAGCCGCTGTACCCTGCTGGCTGGAGGCCTGGAAGGTGTGGCGGCCGTGCAGGATCTGCCTGGCCGCATGAGCGAGCTGAACAGGAAGGAAGAGGCCATAACCGCTGCCAACAGGGCAAGCCTGGACGCACGCTTCGATTTGGAACAGGCCAGGGATCAGGGTGGCAATGTGCGCGCAGCCCAGGCAAGCGTTGACGCGGCTGCCCGCAACCTGCAGGCTGCCATGGCTGCCCAGGAGGAAGCCAAGCGGCGTCTGGCAGAGGACATACGCCGCAACGGCGCTGGCGCTCTTGGGCAGGAAAGCATTCTCTACCTGGCCGGCTGGGTCAACAGGCGTCTTGCCGAAAATCCTTCAGCTCTGGCTGGCGTGCAGGCCTCGGCCAGAGTCCTGCGCGACCTTGCCTCGCGCTGCGCAAAGGCCGCGCGCGACGGTGCCCCTGCCGCGCAAAGGTCCAATCCCGCCAGTGGTTCGGCCGCCACACAGGGCACAGGCAAGACCAGGCCCTGAGGCCGCACACAACTCCAGAGGCGCAAGCTGCGACAAGAGTGGCCGATCTTTCCGCCCTGGCACGACATTTGTGGAAAAGACCTGACCAGACCTGCCATGCGGGTCGTCCCTGTTTCCTGCGGTCTGGAACTGGTGCTGAAGGACAATGGGGCAAGGCTGCGGGGATGAGGCAAGCCCTTCTCCGCATTGCCTGAAATTCAAGCGAGGAAAGCCATGAATTGTGTTGAGCGTTGCGGGCGTAGGACCTCCTGGCTGCGGCACGCGGCCTGTCTCTTGACTCTTTGTGTCTGTCTTTGCGCGGCATTTGCCAGTGCTGGCAGTGAAGCGTGGGCAGAACCGGGACACGGACATGGCCACGCCGGCTACATCTGGGACGAGAGGGACACAAGGGATCCGCGCAGCTGCCTTGCGGCCATAGGCAACGCCATGGAGAACAGCGACGCCAACGCCTTTGACAGGCGTGTGGACATCGAGGGCATTGCCAGGACCATCTTCTACGAGATCGAGAAGGCCTCGAAGGACGAGCAGCTTTCCAGATGGCTTCCGCCCGTGGTCACCTTCATGGCCAGCCAGGGCGCTTTGACCAACTCTTTCACCATGGGCCTTCTGACCGGGGAAGTGCGGGAATTTGTCCTCTACGGGGTTGGCAGCGGGGCCTTTGCGGGCAGCATGACAAAGGACTACGAGACCTCAAGCATCCTTGCGCCGCTCTTTTCCATGGCCTCCATGGGCAGAAAGGAAATACGCGAGGTGGGGCAGCCAAGGCGCGTGGACAGGGGCAAGATGAAGGTGCCCTTTTCCGTGTTCGACTACGACAACGGCAATACCTACGCTGTGCAGGGCATCTTCACCTCTGTGTCCGACGGCTGGAAGCTCACGGGCATTGAGAACATCCGCGACCTCATTATACAGATAGGCGTGGAGGCACAGGAAGGCATGGTCTAGGGCAGGACAAGGACTTTTGCGCTTGTGCGCGAAGAAGGGCAGGGCTCTTTGGAAGACGCTGCCCTTGCGGATCCCTGCCCCTTGTGCCGCAAGCCTTGTGCCTCTCGTCAGATGCCAAGTCTGTTCTCTTTGGGCTCGCTTGTGACAAGGGATTTTGTGAACTTGTAGTGAAAATTGCTCATGCCTGCCCTTGTGTAGAATGCGTGCGTTCTTGTGCGCAGTCGATTGCAGGCAACTTCCAGTTGCACACAGCCATGGTCCCTGGCAATTTGACACGCCCTTGTCAGCATGTCGCTGCCAAGTCCGTGGTTTCGACAGGAAGCGTCTATGGCAAATTCCATAATCTCGGCTATGCGATCGGCATGGTGCAGCTGGTTTTCAAAGCGCAGGTTGAGAACGCCAATGACTTTCCTTTCCTTTTCCAGGACAAGACAGTAGTAGTTTATGTTCTCAATCTGCTGCTGAAATATCATGAGGAATTTTTCATAGGGAAGACGTACGTGTTCCATATCGCATATCAATGCGTATATATTGTCGCAATCCCGCAGCATGGCCTTTCTGTACATGGTACAAAACCCTGTTGGGCACAATTTTGTCGCAAAAGCACATCTTGATCTGACACAAACGCACTGTGCGCGGCAAAACAAAATCTGTGCCACCCAAAGCAATGGAGAAACTTTATGCAAGCTACTTGCGGGTTGTGACAACCATGTGACACAGCCCGCACAACTTGCCAAAGAGCCATGAAGTGCCGCAGTGCATGCCAAGCGAAAGTTCCTGTGCCAGCCCCTCTGTCCTTTACAGTGCTTTGATTGCTGGCATGGGATTTGTCTACGTCGGCCTTGCTTCGATACCAAGCTTGCGCATTCTGTGCTGCAATGTAGAACGTGGAATACCTAGCAACGTGGCGGCACCCAACGGACCGGACAGACGGCCGCCAGTCCGCCGTAATGCTTCGAGAATATGTGCACGTTCATGTTCTTCCAAGGAAGGAAAAGATGTTTCTTTTCTGACTCCACCCACATCTTGGGAAGAGCAGTTTGCTGTGGGGGGCCTGTCTTCTCCCCACAGGATCTTATTGACGAAAGTTTCGTCTACCGGTCCGTCTAGAGAACGTAGCAGTAGACGAGAAACAATGTTGCGTAGTTGCCTAATATTTCCGGGCCAATTGTAGGCTGAAAGGGCATCCAGAATATTTTGAGACAATCGTGGCATCTGGAGTTTCCACTGACGAGAAAATTGTTTGATAAAGTAGTTAGTCAACATTGGAATATCATTACGCCGTTCTCGTAGTGGAGGCATACGCAAAATCACTGACGCAATTCGGTAAAAAAGATCTCTTCGCAGAGTTCCTGTATCCATAGCATTGCGGATATCAATGTTAGTTGCAGCAATTATACGAATATCAACATGTCGTGTATGTGTTTCTCCTATGCGTTCAAAAGAATTTTCCTCCAATACCTGCAAAAGTTTACTTTGCATATCAGGTGCTAGATCGCCGATTTCATCTAAAAAAAGAGTTCCATTATGTGCAGCCTCTATTCTACCAATACGACTAGTGTACGCACCTGTGAATGATCCTTTGGAATATCCAAACATCTCACTCTCGAATAAATTGGAAGAAAGAGAAGGACAATTAACTTTAATAAAGGGAAATTCATTTCGAGGACTATGTAAATGTATCCAGCGAGCAAGCATACTTTTTCCTGTGCCAGTTTCACCAACGATTAATACAGGAACTTGTAATTTGGCTACATTATTTGCCACGGACATAACGCCAGCCATATCTGGTGTTTCTAATAATTTGCTTTCCAATCTGGGTAGATAAGAATCATTTAGATTCTTCTCAGACTTGTTTATTCCTTGGTGAAGAGTGATTCCGGAGTGTTCTTCTGCCACAACCACAAAAAGAATAACAGCTAACCAAGGAGCTATTTCTGAGAGAAATGTCAAGATTTCCATCATATTATTTGGTTTGTGAACAAAAGATACATGTAGAGTACCGATTACTTCATTGTTTAAGATCATCGGTACGGCAATAGTGGACTTAAGACCTGCATTGGCTAGGGGAAGAAGGCCATCCACCGCCACATGCTGTGAAGAAAGATCATTGATAACTACAGGTTTACGCGAAGTAATGGCCATTTCAGCTACGGTATTTTTGATAGTCCTAGTGTGCGCAAGACAGTCAACACTTATGCCATCGGCTGTGGAAAAAAGATTTAAGAAGTCACGTTCTACATCGTATAAGTTGATGCAAAACCTGTCATAATGGAAAAGAATACGCAACTTCATAGAGAGAATTGAAAAAAGTATACTTCTCTCTGTTTTGCCCTCAACTTGGATGATGAGTTCTCGAATGATCTCGTTGACGGCAGTGCGAATATCGCTGATCGAGTGTTTTTGAAGCATTGCTAACTCTTTTGCCCGAATTTGGGCATTTCATTGCCCAAATATCATCATTTTGCCCAGATGAGCTAAAACATCAAAGGTAAACATTGGTGTTATTTTACAAAAATTGTCTTATATATCAACATATTAAAGAAAAAAATTCTGCTTGGCATAGTGTTTGCTTAAATAAAGCATCCTCGGTTGTCAAGAGCTGAAGATAAGTATCAGCTACCCTGACTTCCAAACCTGATTTCTAAGGAGCAATATATGACTACCCATTTTGTGGTACATGAACCCGGCGATAGCGTAGGCGTGGTCGTGGTGGAAGGTGTCAAAAAAGGCGATGTCCTGACCGGCTGGGTCATGGACGGCGACACAACAATGGAATGCAAGACGCTTGATGATATTCCGATCGGGCACAAAATCGCACTCAAGGATTTAGCAGTCGGCGATACCGTCATAAAGTACGCTACGGATATCGGCAAAGTGGTCAAGCCCATTAAGCGTGGCGAACACGTACATGTACATAATATCAAAACTAAAAGGTGGTAATGGCCATGAACAATACTTTTATGGGATATCGCCGTGACAACGGCCGTGTTGGAATCCGTAATCACGTTATTATTTTGCCCCTGGATGACCTGTCCAATGCCGCCTGTGAAGCGGTGGCCAACAATATTAAGGGAACTTTGGCATTGCCACATGCCTATGGCCGCCTGCAGTTCGGCGAAGATTTGGAACTGCATTTTCGCACACTGATCGGCACGGGATGCAACCCCAACGTTGCAGCTGTAGTGGTCATAGGTATCGAACCTGAATGGACAAAGCGTATCGTTGACGGCATTGCCAAAACCGGCAAACCAGTTGCCGGTTTCGCCATCGAAAAGAATGGTGACTTGGCGACCATCTGTGCAGCTTCACGTAAGGCCAAGGAATTTGTGCAGTATGCTACAGAGCTGCAACGAACAGAATGCCATGTCAACGAATTGTGGGTCTCCACCAAGTGCGGCGAATCGGACACAACATCGGGTATTGCCGCCAACCCCACCGTTGGGAATGCGTTTGATAAACTCTGGAAAGCCGGGGCTACGACCTTGTTTGGGGAAACGACAGAGATCACTGGTGGTGAACATCTGGTGATGGCTCGCTGTGCCACCCCTGAAGTACGCGATAAGTTCAAGGGCTTTTTCGATCGTTATGCCAAGGTGGTAGAAGACCATAAGACCAATGATCTTTGCGATTCACAGCCGACCAAGGGAAACATCGAAGGTGGTTTGAGCACCATCGAAGAGAAAGCTCTTGGAAATATTCAGAAGATTGGCCGGGAGGCCCCCGTTATTGGTTGTCTGGATAAGGCTGAATCTCCTACAGGTCCTGGTTTGTGGTTTATGGATTCCTCTTCGGCAGCTGCTGAAATGGTTACCTTGGCTGCAGCTGCCGGTTTCGTAGTCCACTTCTTCCCAACGGGGCAGGGAAACATCATTGGCAATCCCATTTTGCCAGTTATCAAGTTATCCGCCAATCCCCGCACACTGCGCACCATGAGCGAACATATCGACGTGGATGTTTCCGGTATTTTGCGTAGGGAAATGAACTTGGATCAAGCAGGTGATCTGCTACTGGATACAATGTTCCACACCTGCCAAGGACGCTATACTGCTGCTGAAGCACTTGGTCATAGAGAGTTCGTTATGACACGTCTCTATGAAAGTGCATAGTGCATAGTATTCCATAATAACTGCCTATGAGTATGACGGCCACATCCCTATTGATGAAACTTAGGCTGATTCCCTTCTCTGCGGGTATGCTGGCTATTGTTTTATAGGAAAAATTATAATATCCTTTTTAATAATAAATATAAAAGGTTATACTGATGGGGGCTGTCCTCCTAATTAATGGAGTGACAGCCCTATTTGCTAATTATAGTTGATAAATTATCAGTAGTTATCTAGTTTGTATATTTGCTAAAATTTTAAATTATTTAATTTTATTTTTAATATTATATAATAATTAAGGAGCAAATATGCCAAAAATATTCCATGCACTTTATTTTAAAGTATTATTAGGTATAATATTAGGTATCATTTTTGGTTTTATAGAACCAGATATTGCTGTAAAACTTAAGCCTCTAGGTGATGCGTTCATCAATTTGATCAAGATGGTCATCACTCCAGTTATTTTCTGTACTGTGGTGGTGGGCATTGCACGTATGGATAATTTGAAAGAAGTAGGTCGTGTCGGTGGAAAGACATTAATCTACTTTGAGATTATGACAACACTTGCCCTGATCATCGGTATGATCGTCGTTGATTATTTTCAACCTGGTGCAGGTGTCCATGCTGATCCGTCTACTATGGATGCTGCATCTCTTGGAAAGTACGCAGAGGCAAAACAACAGACAACACTTCAATTCATCTTGGGAATAATTCCACATAGTGTTATCGGTGCATTCGCCGAGGGCAATTTATTACAAGTATTGTTATTTTCTGTATTATTCGGTATGGCTCTTTCTCATATGGGACAGGTACGTACAGCTATTATTGGAACATTAGATAGATTTGGCCATGCTCTTCTTGGTGTAGTAAACCTTGTTATGAAGGTTGCTCCTATTGGTGCCTTTGGTGCTATTACTTTTACCATTGGCAAATATGGAGTTGATGCTCTTGCTTCTTATGGAAAGCTTATTCTCTGTCTGTATGGCACAAGTATCTTATTTGTTTTTATAGTTTTGGGAGCAGTAAGTCATTTCTGTGGCATTAATATTTGGAAATTAATATGCTACATTAAAGAAGAATTACTAATAACTCTTGGAACAACATCGACAGAAGCTGTACTACCACAATGTATGGAGAAAATGGAACGTTTGGGAGTTAAACAGTCTATAGTTGGGTTGGTATTTCCTACTGGGTATTCCTTTAATCTTGATGGGGCTGCAATTTACCTAACAATGGCTGCTTCATTCATTGCTCAAGCAATGGATATACATCTTGATTTGGAACATCAAATTTCATTATTAGTCATTCTTTTATTAACATCAAAAGGTGGTGCTGGTGTCACTGGTGCAGCTTTGATTGCATTGGCAGCCACATTATCATCTACTAGTATTATACCTATAGCTGGAATGACATTAGTGATAGGGATTGATAAAATTTTGAATGAAGTGCGTGCTGCTACAAACCTTATTGGTAACTGTGTGGCCACAGTAGTCATTGCACGTTGGGAAAAAGCAATCGACATTAATCAAGCACAACGTGTTCTTCGAGGAGAGGAGCAGTCTAACGCATCTCCTACTATAAATGCTAATGAATGTTAATAACTGTTTTATTACATATTTATCTCCACAATTATATATGTAATATAATTAGTTTATAATAATTAACCCCCTTATTTCTCGACAGATAAATAAATTTATCTGTCGAGAAATAAATTTTTTTAGAAGAGTTATCTATGTCCATTTCACACTATAAAATCTTATCACGTCCCAGAAATAGATTCACAAGAGAAGAGTTATGCGACTGCTTTTGTAACCTTGCAGTTGCTGATATTTGTGACGCTATGGGGCGTAATGTAGCTTTTCCATCGATGTTAAAGCCTTTGGGAAAAGCAAATCTTTTGGGGACTGCTTATACTGTCAAACTTCCGGCAAGTGAAAATCTTCTCTTGTACTATGCATTGGATAATGCTTTGCCTGGTGATGTCCTAGTGGTTTCCTGTGCTGGTTATGAAGAACGTGCTGTTTGCGGAGAAATCATGGCATTATGGGCGCAGCGCAAGGGAGTAGCTGGCTTTGTGATTGACGGTTCTGTGCGTGATGTAAAGGCTTTGCGCATGATGAATTTTCCTATTTTTGCAAAGTCTGTTTCGCCAAATGGTCCCTACAAGAATGGTACTGGAGAAATTAATGTTCCTATCAGTATAGGAAATGTAGTTATTAATCCAGGAGATATTATCATAGGCGATGAAGATGGTATTGTCGCTGTTCCAGAGAATCAAGTAGAAGAAGTTATAAAAACAGCGGAAGTTATTCGTAATAAAGGTATTAATAATGTTAATTCTATTATAAAAGAAGGGAAACCTAATCTTGATTGGTTATATTCCTGGCTTACTGAAAATAATTTTAATAAATAAGATTAACAGTTTGTTAAATTAATAAAGTATAAAAGTAATTAAAGATCAAATAAAAAATTTATCAATTTAACTGTCCCAGAGTCTGACAGCCTCACCACTGTCGATGAAACACAAACAGACACCCTTCTCCATGAGCATGCTGACAGCTGTTTCATAGGAATAATGGAGCTCAATACCTCCTTTTGGCTTTCTGCAGATCCTGCAGGGCCTGCAGCAGACTTGCTGCCTGCGGTTCCCCGTAGATTTCCAGAAATGTGATGCAGACATGGGCTGCAGCTGCACAGGCTTCACCGGGATCGGCCAGACTCTGGAAACACTGCCCTACTACATTGTCGTGCAGGCCCAGGCGGTAGGCCTCGGTGAACTGCCTGGCAAGAAAGACCAGAGTGGCCACATCCGCCTTGACGATGGCATCGGTTGAGGCCTGGCGCATGAGCTGGATGAAATCGCGTTGGGTTTGCAAAAGCCTGTCTGGCAGACGCTTGTCGCGCTCGGCAAGTTGTGCATCCGTCAGATTGAGAATGAGGCTGCAGGCCAGGGCAGAGGCCAGGTTGTCGAAGTTGGTGCTGGCCCAGTTCACCTCGGAGGAAACATCGTCGAAGAATCCGTCCCTTTTGCTCACGGAAAGACTCCTGCTCCTGGCCGCGGCCTGGACGAGCTGGAGGGCAATGGCGCGTGGCTCATGCTGGGCCATTGCCTGGTCGTGCCATGGCTGGGCCCTTTGGGGATCCGCGCTCTGGCCAAAGAGGCCAAACAGGTAGATTTCTGCCAGAGATGCCGCAGCCGGGCCATACCACTGCCTTGCGCAGTCCTCGAGCTCTGCCATGGCCCTGTCGCGAGCGGCGCGCTGTTCTTGTCTGTCATGAGCACAAAGAGGGCTGCCTTGTGCCTGGCGCAGAGAGCCTTGGCAAACAGGGGAGACGAGAGAGCCTTCAGGTATCGGGATTTGCGTCCCGGGTTCTCGCGCAGGTCCCTTATGAGGTAGTGCCACAGATACGAGACATAGGGTTCGGCAAGCCCAAGCTTCACCCCCTTTCTCATGAAGTCTTCGCTCTCCCTGGTGTAGCCACCCTCGACGTGCATGATATAGTCGCTCATGCTGACCATGGCCCTGGGGTGCCCGCGACTGCAGCACGTTTCCAGTACCAGGCGGGCCTCGTCCATGAGTTTTTTCGGTGAGCTCTGGCCGACCAGGACTTCGGAATACATGGCCCCAGCTCCCGGATGATCGTTGCACCAGGCCTTGTACAGCCATTTTTTGGCGTACTCGAAGTCCCTGGGCAGAAGCCTTGCGTTGACGCAGTCCGCGCCAAGAAAGTACATGGCCTCGATCCAGCCGGCCTTGGCGGCTTTTTCCAGCAGCAGGGAAGGAGCTACAAACTGTTCTTCCAGGTAGCCTGGGGGAATGCGGATACAGATTTCCAGGAACGTGCGCAGGGCTTCCCAGCATCCTCCCCGGGCCGCATCAAGCAGGGAAAGGGCAAGCTTTCTTGCTTCGGTCTTGTCAGGGCGGACCCAGCCCTTGAGCCAGGCCTGGCCGTGGAGGATGAGGCAGATTTCGACTCCGAGGGCGGAGCCCAGGGTGATGAGAGCCAGTATCTGTTCGCTGCAGGGCATGCGCTGATTGGGTTCGTCCACGAGCATGTCCCTGTAGACGTCCTTGAGAAGCTGCGCAAAGGCAGCTGGGGAGCCGCGCTCGCAGAGAGTGCGCAGCAGGACTTCTCCACCCTCCTGATCCGCAGGCAAAAACGTGCCCGTCATCTTGCCCATGGCCAGGGCATAGGTGGCAAGTTGCGTGCCCTGCTCGTGCAGGGCCACAAGCTCCCGTATGGCTTCGCTGCCTTTTGAGGATGAGCATGTCTGGCTCTCCTCAAGCTCACGCAGGAGCTGGGCTGTCCTCTTTTCCCGAGGGTCATGCGCGTGGCTTTTTTCCCAGAGGTTGATGAGATCTTGCGGGGAAGTTGTGACATGGTGCTACGTCTTGTGGGATGTACGACTGAAAATTCCGGTTGAAGCGCTTTTGCCGGGTCGTTTGACGGATCGGGATGCCATGCAGTACCTCGCATTGGGGAAAGAAATGGTGGCGGAGTGACACAGGGATGGACACGCGCCTTGAGCCTCGGGAAACGCTCCTGGCAGCGCCATATGGCCTTTTCAGGGCCCCTGCCCCCGGGCGCAGAAACATGGGACAAGAGTAGCAAAAAAGGGAAGATCCTCAAGAATCTTCCCTTTGTGCCACGTTCGTTGGGGGAAACGCGTCCTGTACGTTTTGTACTATTTGTAGAGGCCTGCCTTGCCCATGTCCTGCACAAGCTTGTCGTGCAGGTCGCGCATCTGCTTGCGCAGGTCCAGCAGTTCCTGGGCAGTCTTCTCCACCTCTGCCTTGCTGGCGTTCTGGGAATTTTCCAGGGCGCGCAGTGCGGCGCGCTTCACAAACATCTGGTCGCGCAGGGGCTCTGCCTTGGCGTTGAAGTCGTCTACCAGCTTGTCGTAGGTCTTGAGCTGTTCTGGAGTGAGGTTGGCAGCGTAGCCCCTGTCCCAGCCGCGGTGATGGTAGCCGCGGTAGTCCCTGCCGTCGTAGTAGGGGCAGTTGCCATGCCAGCCGTGATGCCAGCCGCGATGGTGTCCGTACCAGCCATCATGGGGACCGTAGCCATATCCTGGACAGTCGTAGCCGCCCCTTGGGCCGTAGCAGCCGCCGGGCCACGCTTCGGCGCTTGTTGCGGAAACGAGCAGTCCTGCTCCGAGAATGCCTGCTGCGAGGGCTGGGACGACAAGGATTTTCTTGCTGGACATATGTATCTCCTGTTTGGTGCCTGGTTGTTGTGTCTTGCCTGCAAAGTCTTTGCTGTGTCTGGCGGCGTCGGCCCTGTGCCGGATTCCCGGACTTTGGGGCCCTTGCCTGTCAGGCGGTGCGCTCTGTTGTCTTGTGTCTTGCACAAGGCGTGCCATTTTGCACCTTTTGGGCAAAAATCCGCCGGTATGGCCCCTTGGGGTATTGTGCAGCAAAATCCTCATAAATTTTTGCGCACAGGAAGATCCCTCTTGGGTGTTCAGCACATGCACATGGGGAGCAGCCCATGTGGTCACTTTGTTGACAAGGGGCCCACAAAGCGAAGAGCCGGACCAGCGATGCATGGTCCGGCTCCACTGTGAATAGGGTAGTGTGAGCTATCTGGCACAGCGCTGCCGCTTTTCCTCCACAGCCAGGCGTACCCTGTCCAGGGTAAAGCAGGTGCCGCTCACCAGGGCCATGATGGCCGCTGCCGAGATGACTGCCTCGTAGCCAAAGTCCATGTTCAGGATGGCGCCGCCTACGTCGGGGGAGAAGAGGCCTGCAGCGTCAAACATGAGCATCATGAGGTTGGAGTTCACGGTCCTTGTTTCCTGCGTCGAGCGGTTGTAGATGACCGAGGCCATGAGCGGGTAGAGCAGGGAAATGGAGATGCCGTAGAGTATGACAGCCGGAATGTACAGCCAGCCTGGCGCGTAGCAGATGATGGCAAGGCTTGCGGCAAGGGTGCAGGCCACAACCGGCACAATGCGGTAGCGGGGCAGGGTGTCGAGGCGGTTTGAGCCAATGACGCGTACCACCATGATGGTGACTGTGTAGTAGAAGAAGAACTTTGCCGGGTCCGCGCCTGTCACGCTGCACAGGCCCTTCATGAAGAAGATGCAGGTCTGCGTGACCAGGCTGAAGGTGCACAGGGCCGCAAAGACAAGGCCAAGGCCAGAGTGGGTCACGCCGCGCACTATGCCGCGCGCGTAGTTTGCGAAATCCGCCTGCGCGGAGGAGGAGATTTCCGGCTTTTTCAGCTTTGGGGCCAAAAGGATGGTCATGATGAGGCAGGGAATGAACAGGACGCTTGTCCAGGCAAAGAGTTTTGCCTCACCGCCTACAAGGGGCAGGAGCAGCTCGCCAACGCTTGGCAAGAGCGCGTAGGGCAAAAGGCCCGTGAGGGAGAAGAGGGCAAAGCCCCTGGCACTTTGTCCAGGAGGAATGCACTCGACCAGAAGCGAGATGACGCACGAGGAAAAGATGGCCAGGAAAAAGCCCTGCACAAGGCGCAGCCCAAGCAGGTACCACTCGAAGAAGGGCGAGGCAGGGTCCAGGTACTGGTAGCTCAAGAGCACGCTCGAGGAGATGATCAGCGAGACTATGACAGCCGGCAGCTTGTTGAACCTGAGCATGTAGACGCTGGCCACGGGGCGCGTGACCATGACCATGCCAAAGAGCGCGCCCAAAAGCATGCCGCGCCAGTTCGGGGCAACGGCAAGGTTTTCCAGCCACTGCTCGAAGCAGTAGTAGACGGAAAGGTAGCAGTTGCTGAACAGGGCAAGGAAGAAGAGCATGATGAAATCAAGGCTCAGAAGCTTTTGCCCTGCATGGTCTTCTGCGTGGAAAGATGCGGTTTTTTTGCGGAAGAACATGGCTTTTGCTCCGGCAAGGTGCAAATGGGGGAAGGACGCGTTTGCCTGTCATACCCCCTGTCGGGAGGGTCAGAACAGAAGGGAGCGTTGCTTTGAGAGCAGGCCGTCCAGGGTAAAGAGGATGCCGCAGAGAAGGATCATGACGCCAGCCACGGTGAGCACCATGTGGTAGTCGAAGCCCAGGGAAATGACTACGCCTCCTATCATGGGCGAGACAAGAGCCGCAAAGTCGAAGGTGAGCATCATGAGGTTGGAATTCACTGTGCGTGTCCTGGGCGTCGACCTGTTGTAGACCACCGAGGCCGTGAGCGGATAGAGCAGGGCCAGGGAAACGCCGTAGAGTATGGTGGCCGGGATGTAGGCCCACAGGGGCCCCCAGGCAATGGTCAGAACGCCAAGGGACATGGTGCAGGCCACAATGGGCACAACACGGTAGCAGGGAAGCCTGTTCAGATGCCTGCTGCCGAAGATGCGCACCAGGATGATGGTCATGGTGTAGAAAAAGAAGAAGGAGGCAGGGTTGCCCCCGGTCAGGCTGCACAGGCCCTTGATAAAGAAGATGCAGGTGCTTGTCCCTATGGAGAAGCACACCATGGAGGCGTAGACAAGGCCAAGGCCCGAGTGCGCCACCCCGTAGGCGAGCCTGCCTGCGTAGCGAAGAAAGCTTGTGTCCTTTCCCTGGGCAAGCTCGGGCTTTCTGAGGCGCTTGGCCAAAAGCCCGCTCATGGCAAGACAGGGAATGAGCAGAAGTCCCGTGAGCGAGTAGAGGTGCGGCTCGTCCTTCACAATGGTGAGCAGGTACTCTCCCAGGGAGGGGATGATGCCGTAGGGCAGGAGAAAGGTTATGGAAAAGAGAGCAAAGCCCCTGGCGCTCTGACCCGGGGGAATGCAGCTCACCAGGACGGAAACGACACTGGTGGAAAAGAGCGCCAGAAAGATGCCCTGCAGGATGCGCAGCCCAAGCAGGGTCCATTCGAACAGGGGGGAGGCCGGGTTTAGGTACTGATAGCTGAAAAGGACTCCGGAGCTGACCAGCAGGGCGGCTATGACAACCGGCAGCTTGTTGCGTTTCAAGAGAAAGACTATGGCGCAGGGTCGGGCAACAAGGAGTGTTCCGAACAGGATGCCGAGCAAAAGGCCGCGCCAGTGCGGGTCTACGGAGACTTTCACAAGCCACTGCTCGAAGCAGTAGTACACGGCAAGGTAACAGTTGCTGAACAGGGCGAGAAAGAAGAGCAGGACAAAGTCGAGGGTCAGCAACTTTTGAGTGTCAGGGGATGTGCTGGTAGACATGGCGTCACCGATGGGCCGCAAGATGTGTGAGGTATTTCTTCGGGCGCAAGGAAGCGTCCCTGGGGATGGACGCGGAAATCCTTGGGCAGGGTTTAGTGACTATGCTCCTTCCAGTCACGGATGGCAACGGGTCGAAAGGAAAAAGCCTTGCGCCTGGCCCTTGGGAAAGATGTCCCAGGGGTCAGGGCTTTTCAGAGTCTAGTGGTAGTCGCCGTTGAGGAAGTTGTAGGCAAACTTGGTCACTGCTTCCTCGCTGGTCATGAGCATGTCCATCTGACGTGTCATGATGAGCAGGCGGCCAAGCTGGTCAAGGCGCTGCATGATGTCCGTGCGGGGGTATTTCTGGTACCTGGCCTGCACGCGATCCGCTATGACCGAGACCTTGAAGCCAAGCTCCTTCAGGATGATGCCTATGCAGCGGACCCGGCGCTGGCGCTGCACGGATCCTGCCGCGCCGCCCGCGAACTCGAAGCGTATGTAGTTCTTGCTTACCGTGGCGCTGCACCAGCAGTCCAGGATGGCGTAGTGGTAGCCGACGCGCGAGGAGAAGTTCAGGTATTTGTCCGAGACAATGGCGTAGCTGTGATCACCAAAGCGCTCAGCCGTGTTGGCGCTCATCATGGTGTTGCCCATGACGGACATGAAGCCGCGCATGTTGACCGGTCTTGGGCCGTTGGCCATGACCTCGGGGTTGAGCATGCCCCCAAGCAGGGTGCGCAGGGGCGAGGGATCTGTCACGTCCTCGATTCTGGCCGTGGACTTGAGCGGGTCCTTGAGGCCACCGCCAAGGTCGATGATGTAGAGATCCAGGGGGATGGGGCCGGAGAAGCTTGTGGCAGCGGTTTCCTTGCCCTCGCTCACGGAGTCCGAGAGCAGGAACATCTCGTTGTAGGACTTCTCGTGGATGAAGCGCATGACGTCGTGCAGGGAGGTGCAGTTTTCCGGCGAGAAGGTTTCGGATCTGGGATCAATGAGGTGCAGGGGCAGGATGTGCGGGGCTATGCGGCGCATCATGGCCGTGGCCGGCGTATTGGCCACAGGGGGGCGCGAGATGTGCAGCTCGAGCAGCTCGGGGATTTCGCCGTCGAAGACACGCCCCTTCAGGGCGTCTACCGTGACAAGCTGGTTGTCCTCGAGCAGCATGGTTGCGCCCGGAGCGTTGATGAGGGTGGGCACACCGTACTCGCGACAGACAGAGGCCATGTGGCCCGTAAGGGAGCCCACTTCGGCCACAATGGCGCAGGCGCGCTGCATGGCTACCGTGGCGTTGGAGGAGGAGTGGGTCATGACCAGCACGTAGCCTTCCGGGAAGTGGGTCATGTCCTCGTCCGGGTCCATGATCATGACCCTGCCGCAGGCAACGCCCCTGGCTGCCACCTCGGCCTGGGAGATGACAGGACGGATCTTTTCCAGTTCCGGGGCGCGCACGTCCTCGCTGGTGGAGTCGAAGCCCATGGGCCTGGCCTGCAAGAAGTAGAGGCGCTCGTCCTCGTCAAGGGCCCACTCGATGTCCTGGGGGTACTGGTAGTGATGCTCGAGCTCCACTGCCGCGCGGGCTATGGCCTGGATCTGCTCCCTGGTGAGACAGGGCACGTTCTGCAAGAGCTCTTCCACCTCGTGCACGTGGGGCGAGAGGGTCCCGTCCGGATTTGTGTCCAGGGTGACCCTGGTGAGCTTGCCCACAATGGTCTCCCTGGTGATATTGCCAGTGGCCCTTGAGACAAGCCACTGGTCGGGCAGGGCAGATCCGTCCGCCACGGCCTCGCCAAGGCCCCAGACGCCGTTGATGAGCACGTCGTTGGAGCGCAGGTTCACGGGGTGGCGCGAGTAGGCAACGCCCGCGGCCTTGGCCTGGATCATCTGCAGGCAGCACATGGCCATGCCCGAGGTACTCAGCTCGTAGCCGTTGGTGAGCCTGTAGGCAATGGCTCTGGGGGAGTAGAGGCTGGCCAGCACCTTCTTGAAGGAATCGAGCAGGGTGGCCCTTGTGACGCCCAGGATGGAGAGGTACTGGCCGGCAAAGGACTGCACGCCGTCCTCGGCAATGGCGCTCGAGCGCAGGGCCACGGGAAAATCCGGTTTGCTGCCGAAGGCCTTGTCGTAGGTGCCAAGCAATGCCTTTTCCACTTCCTCCGGCACGGGCGTTGCCATGATGAGGGAGTAGATTTCGTCGCTGGCCTTCTGGATGCTCTGGGGATGGTCGATGTCCACCTGGGAAAGGCTTTTCTGCATGGCCGTGAAGAGCCCCTTGTTGCGGCCTATGAAGAGCTGGGCTGCCCTGGTGGTGATCGCGAAGCCCGTTGGCACAGGCATTTCCAGCATGTTGCGCAATTCGCCAAGGTTTGCGTTCTTGGCACCCACGCTGTAGGTCATGGAGGCGTCCACCTCGGACAGGGCCAGGGTGAGCTCGGTGACGTCACCAGGCGTGTAGGAGGCGAGCTCGCTTGAGATGTGGTTGCAGATATTGTCTATGGCCGGGGTCAGGGCAGGGTAGCGGTTGTTCGAGAGCTTGCTCAAGCACTCGTCCATGGTGCGCACACAGACTATGGCGCGCATGATCTCGTGGCGTATCTGGTCCGTGTCCAGGTGCTTGCCGCCATGGTAGACCGTGTCCAGGGTCGCCATGATCTTGGCAATGTCCGCGTTGGCCTGCAGAAGATCCTTGAAGGAGGCGTATCTTGTGTGGAACTCGGCCGGGGCCTTTTCCCTGGCAGCGCTGTTGCGCCTGAACAGTTTCTGGAAGAAGTGCGCCATGTGGGGGTACCTTTGTCGTTGTGGTCCGGGATCCTCGGGGAAGGCGCGCGTGCCTTGGGTTTTTCCTGGCAATCTTTGCGCCTGACGGATCCCCTGTGGGGCTATGGGAGAATTCCGCTACGTGGGCCTTTGGGGATCGCTAGCGATCCACGCGGATATCCAGGCGGTCTTTGTCCTCGGAGAGGATAACGCGCCAGGAAGAGGGCTTTGCGCTCAGATCCACCACGATGCGGGTGCGATTGTTGTAGTGGCCGAGTCGCACGTTGGTCACAAGGGGGTTGTCCGGTATGCCGGGCGCCCGCAGATCCCTGTAGGAGCCTGTGACGTCTATGACCACCCGGTAGGGATTTTCGAGCAGCATCTGCTTGTAGGCAATGGTCTGGCCGAGGTTCAGGCGCACTGTGGCGCCCTTGTCTCGCACAAGGACTGCCAGCTTGGGCTTGGTGGCGCTGGCTGGCTTTTGGGCAGAAGATTTGTCTTCGTCCGCGCTCTCCTTGGCCTGCTTTGCCTGGGCAGTCTTGGGCTCGTCTTCCCTGGCGGGTTTTGTCTGGGCGGCCTTGGGCTCGTCTTCCCTGGCAGGTTTTGCCTGGGCAGCCTTGGGAGTGTCCTCCCTGGCGGGCTTTGCGGTTTTTGTGTCCCCTTCAGCGTCTGCCACTGTGACAGGTTCGGTCCTGGCAGCCGGTCTTGGCGCGACAGTACCTCTGGCAACAGAGCTGCTGCCCTGCATGCCTTGGGGCTTTTCCTGAGGCTTTTGCGCCTGGGTGCTGTCCTGGCTCTGGGTCTGGGCAGTGACTGCGTCAGCGGCTTTGGCCTGATTCGTGTTCTGCGCCACAATGGGGGCCCGCACGCTGGCCGAGTTTTCCACAGCCTCGGGCAGGGTGGGCAGTTCCTTCAGGTTTGCGTTCCTGGCAGCTCGCTCGGCTGCGAGATCCGGCAGGGCGGGAAGCTCTGTCTTGGGATTTTGCACGGCTTCGGGCTTTTGCCCGTTGTTGAACAGGACAAGGGCTGCGCCGAGAACAATCACTGCAGCAATGAGGCCAAGGATAGTCTTGTTCACTGGAATGTTCCTTGTGTGTCCCGCTTCCCGCAAACGCAGGGACACGGGTGAAAAAGCATGGGACTATGCGAAAGGTGGGAGGGACAGGCTCTTGTCCGCGGTTTTGGCGGGCGTTGTGCGTGCCTGGCACGCCCCGAACGGGGCTTGGCGCTGAGCATTTGTGCTTGCGATCCCTTGTGGGCAAATAGCACACAAGAGGGGAAAAGGCAAAAAGGAGAAGAGGAAGATTTTGCGAAAAAAGGCCCATGTTGCAAGGTATTGCATGGTGGGGAGAGGTCCTGCAGAGGGGCTTTTGCCAAGGGCTTTGGCAAGATTGGCCCCAAAGGGGCAGGCACAGGGAAAAGAGGCGTGATTATAGGTGGTTGATAGCAGGGGAAGGGCGCAAAAAAGGCCTTGTGCGTTGTATTTTGCCCCATGCTGCTGTATAGAAGAGGGCCGCGGACCAAAAACGCCTTTTTTGTGTACTTCCCTGGCCTGGAAGGCGTTCTTGTCTGCCAGGCAACCGGAATGCAGCAATCGGGGAAGGGAGCTTTGGCCATGCACGAACTGGCTCTGGCCCAGGGCATGCTCGACATAGCGACAGAGGAACTGGCGCGGCACAACTGCAAGCGGCTCACACTTTTGCGCGTCAACGTGGGCGCCATGTCCGGCGTTGTGCCCGAGTGCCTGGAATTTGCCTTCACCTCGCTCGTCCAGGGGACTGTGCACGAGGGCGCCAGGCTCGAGATCGTGAAGATCCCGCTGAAGCTCAAGTGCGTTTGCGGAGCAGAATTCGAGGCCGACAACGGTCCCTACGACCTTCCGGCCTGCCCCAAGTGCGGGGAGGTCTTTGGTCACAGGGTTCTGGCCGGCAAGGAACTGCAGGTGGACTGGATAGAAGGGGAGTAGCCCTTCCCATCGATCCCCGGTCCATCCTCACTATACAACAAAACATACACAACAAGCGCGAGGCCTTGTGTGCCTGGCGAACAAAAGCAAGGAGCACGATATGCAGATTCCCGTGGTGCGCAATGTGCTGGAGGCCAACGAAAAGCTGGCCCAGGTGGTGCGCGAACGCGTTCGGGGCATACTGACCCTCAATCTCATTTCTTCCCCGGGTGCCGGCAAGACCACTTTGCTTGAGCGCACCCTGACGGACCTTTCCGGCGAGTTTAAAATGGCTGTCATCGAGGGCGATCTGCAGACAGACAACGACGCAAGGCGCGTCGCTGCCACCGGCGTGCAGGCCGTGCAGATCGACACGGACGGCGGCTGCCATCTGGACAGCAAGCTTGTCCTGCAGGCCATGGACCACCTGGACATGGAGGGGCTCGACATCCTCTTCATCGAGAACGTGGGCAACCTGGTCTGCCCCACGGAATTCGATCTGGGCGAGGACGCCAAGGTGGGCATCCTGTCCGTGACCGAGGGCGACGACAAGCCGGAAAAGTACCCCCTTCTGTTCAACCTGGCCAAGGCCCTTGTGCTGAACAAGGTGGACCTGCTCCCCTACGTCAACTTTGACGTGGAGCGCGCCGTGACCTTTGCGCGGCGCCTCAACAAGGATTTGCCTGTCTTCCAGGTATCCTGCACCAAGGGCGAGGGCCTGAAGGACTGGTACACCTGGCTGCGCGCCCAGGTGAAGCTCAAGAAGGCCGGCTAGCCCAGGCAATTCTTTTGCAAAAAAGGGTGCTGCCTTCCCCCGAAAGAGGGAAGACGGCACCCTTTTTTGCGGTGCGCCCTGCGGGCCGATTCGGCCAGATGAGCCATGGATCAGGGCTTGGCCACAGGAGAAGGGCCAGGGCGCAGGTGACAAAAAACGCTGCCTTCCCCTCGAAAGAGGGGAGAGGCAGCGTACAGGTTTCAGTGTCTTCTTGAGGAAGGGGAGCGTGGCCCCTATTCGGGCATTTCTTCCATGTTGTAGGCCGAAATGTCCAGAATGAGCGTGTCCGAGTCCCTGTGCAGGGAGACTGTGAAAAGCTGCGTGTCCACGCTCTGCATCTCCTCGCTGGCCAGCCTGGACATGAGGTCCCTGGGTGCGAACATGATGGAGCCTATGCCCCGACCCTGCCGCAGGAAGGTGGAGGTGCAGGCGCGCAGGATTTCGTCCCTGGTTTCCTGGGAGTAGTTGAGCATGTCCGAGAAGGTGAGCTCCATGCCCGGGAAGGTGGCCTGCCAGGCCGCGTAGCCCTGTCTGGTCAGGGCGTCCTGCACGGCCTGCAGGTTGGCGGGCGTGAGCTTTTGCCTCAGCTCCACGTTTTCCAGCACAGCGTTTTCCAGGTCCTCGCCCTTTTCGGTATTGGCGTAGAGCCTGGCGCTCCAGGCAATGTTGGCAAAGCCCAGGGTCGCGAGATAGACGTCCTCTTCCATGGTGTAGAAGTTCTGCAGAAGGCCGCAGGCATCCTTCATGGTCATGCCTGCCTTGAAGCCGTTGATGGAGCACACAGGGGCCGCGTTCGGAGCAGGAAGCAGGCTCTTGCTGTCCCCTTTCCTGTGCTCTGTGGTCTTGTCCTTGTGGGTGATAAGCAGGCAGTTTTCGTGTTCTGAACAGAGGGTCAGGCTCTGTACCCTGTCGAGGTCCACGTTCTCCCAGGTGTCGAGCACAAGGCCGAGGTCCAGGCGGACTTCAGCCCGGCCTCCGGGATTTTCCAGCTCGTCCTCGCTGCCCGGGCCGAGATCGAGCCTGGCAAAGGAGGCTGTCTTGCCGTCCGAAATGCGTATGGCAACCAGATCCCTGTGGCTCTGGTTTCTGATAAGGAAGGTGGCCGGTTCGTCGTTGGTGGCTTGGTGGGATCGTGCCTGCTTCGCCTGAACGGGAAGAGCCTGGAGGGAGCAGGCGATCAGCGCCAGCGCGAGAAAAAACCTGAACATTTGTACCTCTGGGTTGGAAAAGGAATGGCAGTGTGCAGGATAGCCAAGGAAGGCCTGCTTGCCAAGAGCCTTCCCTGAAGCTAAAAAACAGGACACACAGGGCCTTTGGCCCACATCTGTATGTCTGCCCACTTTCTTTGCCCATGTTCCATGCAGCGAGGATCAGCGCCCCATGTCCCAGCCCCCGCACAATACCTTCGAAAAAGCCCAGGATGCCCGTCCGGGGGAGGCAGGACCTTTGGAACAGGCCAGGCCAAATCCAAACCCAAAGGCAAGGCCAGAGAAAAGGGGTGTGCAGCTCACAGGGCAGCGCTTCTTCGGCTGCCTCTTTCTGCTCTTTGTGGCCATGCTCGTGGTGTACATGGCTGGCGTCATGGTGGGCCGCCATCAGCTGGACAGGGAACTTCTTTTGGCAGAGAACATGCCCGTGGAGAAGACGGAGGAAGAGGGGCAGGCCAAGGAGGCCGGCAAGGAGGCGGAGTCTTCCGAGGAAGGCGCCGAAAGCTCCAGAATCCTCAAGCCCCAGGAGCTGACCTTTTCGAGATTTTTGCGGGCAGCTCCTGGCGAGAAGGTGAGCGCGCCAAAGCCCTTGGAGAACTTCAAGCCCTTTGTGCCGGCCACCAACAGCACCGAGGTGGTCCAGGTGCCCATGGCGCCTGGCATGAGTCCTGCCACAGCCGGCGGCGGACCGCCGGAAAAGCCTGCCACGGCTGCCGAATTGTACGACTTTGTGTTCCAGGTCGCGGCCTTCAGGTCTGCCGCGGACGCGGAAGAGACGCGCATCCAGCTTGAGGCCGAAGGCTTTCGCTCGCGCTTGGAAAAAAGCGGGCGCCTGCACATAGTGCTGCTTCTTTCCAGAGGCCCCCTGAGCAGGATACAGGAAATACGGGAAGTTACCGAAAGGCTGCATTTGGGCGCGCCCATAGAGCGCAGCCGCAAGGCTGTCCTGCGCCCCATTGGAGCGCGCTAGGCCTGTTGCTTTCGAAAGCCCGGGCAGCCGCGCCTGACCGACAAGGTTCTCATAACATCTATTTTCGGCAAGATCCTGCTTGCCTTGGAGAAACCCTGTGACGACCCATTCTGCCGCTCTCTCCCCCTTGATGAAATTTGCCATTGCAACCGGGAATGTAGAGGTGGTGAAGAGCCTGCTTGCCAGGGGCGAGTCTCTGGATGCCCGGGACAGGGACGGGAATACGGCACTCATGCTTGCAGCCGGGAAGGGTCGTGCCGACATGTGTTCCCTTCTTCTTGAGGCTGGCGCAAACAGGGAGCTGAAAAACGACAATGGTCGTACGGCCCTGATGATAGCCGAGGAGCTCAACCATGCCGACGTGGCAAGGGTACTGAGTGCCTTTGGCGGAGAGTCGGATGGAGCTCTGGACAAGGCAGATGTCGATGACGCCCTGTTCTTGGCAGACTGGCAGGAAGCGCAGACGCCCCAAATGCCTCAGGGGCAGAACATGGATGTTATTGAAGAAGTCTTGCGAACCATGTCCGCCATTGCCACCTTTTCTCCACAGGACGATGGAGAAGGCTGGGATGAGGAAAAGGCAGGGATCATCGCAAGACGCTTTCCAGACGAGGGCATATCCTCTGCCTCAAAGCGTCAGCTGCCCTCTGTCTCTCTCGAGGAAGACGAGCAGGCCACAGAGGCTTCTTCGCCATTGAGTCCGGTACGTCAGCCTCTCTGGGACGAGAACGAAGTGGCGCTACTGCTCGACACTGCGGAAAAGATTGCCAGAGGAGAGCTGAAACGCCCCTACGCTGTTCGCAGGCTTTCGCAGATACTGCGCAGGCGTCTTGCTGCCAAGGGCATCCAAATTGACGAAAAAACCCGCAATGAAGCGGGCATACATCTTCAGCTCCACTGGATGGAGCGCTACCTGGAGAGCGGAAAGCCAAAAAACATTTCCAGGCTCTTTGTGAAGATTGCCCGTCTGAAGGCAGACGCGCCTGACAGGTACGCTGCGCTTTCCAGACGGGCAGAAGAGGAACTGAAAGAGCTTGGTGTCCGCTAGGAGCTGAGAGTTCTACCGGCCTGTGATCCTTTGCGGAACAAGTCCCCTGTATTTTGTCTGTATGCCTGTGCGGATGAAGTCCATGTCGCCAGGCTTGCCGTTGAGAATAAAGATGGCAAGCAGCTGGGCCGCCTCGTCTTGGCAGAAGATAAAGCGAAACTGCTGGCCCTTGCGCGTTGTGTCAAACCAGGCCTGACTTTTGCCCATGAACCTGGGGCTTGCCTTGAGACCCTTGGCGTAGCCTTCCACAATGGTCTTGAAGTTTTCCTTGACGCTTGTGCCGTAGAGCATCTGGACGGATGCCTTGTGGTCTCTGCGGCCAAGGACTGCTGTCTCGCCTCCGCCCTTCTTGAAGGGGCCGTTGATGAGCTTCCAGTTCTGGGGGAGGTTCAGGGTGAAGTACTGGCAGCGAAAAGTGCCTGCCTGAGCCTCGGTAAAGGGGGCAAGGATAAGGCAGAGCAGGAGTGCCAGGGCAATGGATACGGTTTTGGGCTGCAGGGCTGATATGCGGGTGGACATTGTGGGCCTCGCTGAAAGCGGAAAGGGCGTTTGGGGGGCTAAAAGCCGAGAGTGGGCAGTTCCCTGGCAAGGAAGGATTGCAGGCTTTCCTGCCAATGGGGCATGGGGGAAAGGCCGCAGTCCTTCATGCGCACGCTCACAAGGCAGGAATTTGCGGGACGCTTCGCTGGCGTCACGTACTCTGCGCTTGTGCAGGGCTCGACGTTTTGCTCGATCCCGGCAAGGGAAAAGATTTCCCTGGCAAGGCCGTACCAGGTGGTCTCCCCCTGGCAGGACAGGTGGAAAGTGCCCATCAGGTGGGGATTGCGCAGGATTTCCGCTATGGCCCCGGCCACGGCAAGCGTGCTTGTGGGGCAACCCGTCTGGTCGTTGACAACGCGTATGCAAGGCCTGCCTTCTTTTGCCAGGCGCAGCATGGTGTGCACAAAGCTTGGGCCGCCAGGGCCGTAGAGCCAGGAGACGCGGGCAATGACATGGTTCGGGCAGTCGAGACGTATGGTCCTTTCAGCCGCCCACTTGCTCTGGCCGTAGACATTGATGCCGCCTGTAGGCCTGGAAAATTCGGTGTAGGGCCCGCTTTCCCCGTCAAAGACGTAGTCTGTGGAAAAGGCTATGAGGCGCACGTTGCTCTGCTTGCAGGCCATGGCGATATTGGCAGAGCCCTGCACGTTCACTTCCTGGGCAAGGGAAGGGTTGCTTTCGCATTGATCGACCTTTGTGTAGGCCGCGCAGTGCAGGACAACCTCGGGCTCGAATGAGCCAAAAACCCTGGTGACGCTCATGGGATCTGTGATGTCGAGTTCGGCGTGGCCTGGGGCGCTGATGATGTAGTCTGGATTTTTGCCGAGTTCAGTGACAAGCGTTCGCGCCAGCATGCCCTTGCCGCCGGTGATGAGTATGCGCATGGGTGTCTCTCCCTTGTTGTTTGCGTGTCAGAACCCCCAAAACGGGGCAGGCTCACTATACAAAAATCGCTGTACTTCTCAAGTTTCCGGCAGTCCTCCAGCAGCATATTTAGATTATAGTGGTGTCAATAATAAATTCAATTTTAATTATATGTTGATTTGATTTTTACAAGTTATATTACAAAATAATAAAATATTAAATAAAAAATATTATATTGTATTTAGCATTTAAAGAAAAAAAAACTGGAAACATATATAAAATATATGTTTCCAGTCTAAATTAAGTATAAAAATAATAATTTTATGTTGATATTTTCTTCATAAATAATTAGTTTTTTTTGTCTGTATACTTAAAAATCTAATATTTATTTAGTAATCTTAAATTTTTATAGAACAACATTACCTACATATTTACGCTTGATAGAGAAGTGCTTCTTCCATTTATCCCAAGCACGCATTCCAATAATCATCTCCTCATCTGGATCCCCAATGGGGAAAGGACGAGGTGCTGTAGCTGGGTCCCATATACCTTTCTTACGGCGTTCTTCACGCTGATCGATCAACCAGTCATTATAACTTTCAAACACTATATGACCTTCAAAACCATCCAATGTCGCAGCACGGATTCTGCCATCGAATTCCTTGTATTTTGCGATCATAAGCTCAGAAGGCATCTCTGGCTCAACATCATTTTTATATCCAGCTTCTTCAAGTTCTTTTCCAGCTACTGCAGCAAAAATGCGTTGATCTCTTGGAGATAAGAGATCTTTGTAGATACCAATATATTTATCAGAAATTGGTTTACCGAGAGGTGCATGATCTCTGGAGGCACCACGTGCCTTGCACAGGTCTGTTTTATAAAATTCAAACATACCAGATTCAAATTCTTCGCCTAAGAAAGTACAAACTGCACGCATAACTTCTTCAGGCTTGCGAACAAGTTCCTCATATTTCACATCCATCCACAGACCCTTTTCAGTCAGCGGTCCACGCCATTCCTTGACTGCATTCCAGCAACGTTTCCAAGAGTGTGCAGCACAATATATATTAGTTGGTCCAAAAGAAGACTCTAAGTAATCTACACAGGAATCGCGTCCATCACGTGTGACATATATAAACTGTGCTTCAGGAAAATCATGATGCATTGGACCGACAAAATAGAGGTTATGTGGTGTTTTTTCACCCCACCGAGGTTTATTTACATACTGTGCAAAGCGCATATGCATAGCAGCATAGAGACCTGCAAAGCTGCGTTCAGGGCACAATGCGATGACTTCGTCGAGAATAGTTCTGGGATTAACCTTCATGCCCCACAGAGGAGTCTTTAAACCAAAGACCATTTCTTCTGCTAGCGTCCTAAAATTACTTTCATTAGAAAGATCTCCGTAGGTATGCAGATAAGGATAAAACCTAGGATAGTACCAAACAACTTCAGGAACTGCAATTCTTGAATGGCTTCCCAGAAGTGCCATGACAAGGGTTGTGCCTGAACGTTCTGCGCCAATCACAAAAATAGGTCGTTCGGGAAAAGTAAGAGGCATGGATGTTCTCCTTGGTTGGGTATATCAAATTATGCCTGCAGAAGTGCACGGATGAAGATGAAACCACCCACAATGATGCAGACAATCGAAACCATTTTTTTCAGAACTCCTGATGAAACACTGTGAGCTAACTTGGCTCCAGCTACAACTCCAACGAGTTCTGCCATAGTAACTAAAAATGCCATGTTCAAGTCCACAAAACCATTAGCAAAGTTGCTAATAGATCCAGACGTGGCAGCGGTAATCTGTATGACTTGACTGGTAGCTATTGAAGTAAGAGGTGCAAAACCTAAGATGACCATAAAAGGTACGGAAAGCACCGGACCGCCAACGCCAGTCAAACCTGAGCCAAAACCAACAGTTGCTCCTATTAAAACAAGTTGTAGACGCTGACGCATATTGCCAGGTTGGTAATCAATTGTTCCACCTTTGGCCGGAAATAGTGCATAAATACCTGCAAATATAATAATACAGCCCAAGATGAGATTAAGGATCCAAGCTGGTGCAATGGCATTAGCCAGTGCACCGGGATATCCACCGAGCAAGCCACCTACACAAACTGGGATGGTTATCCCCCAATTGATGCTGCCATGCTTGCAATAGAGCCATGTTCCGAGGACGCCCGTGAAGATGAAGCTAAACAGCGATGTGGCCATGGCAGCGTGGGTCGTAAGGCCACCAAGACCACTTAGAGCAGGAATTAGCAGAATACCACCCACACCTACTGTACCAATAAGTCCGCCCACGAGTAGGGCAACAAGTAAAAGGAGAAGAGTCATCATAGTTTGCTCCCATAGCGGTATTGCACACGGTGAAGCATAAAATATGCCAAAGCAATGGCAGCATGTATATCTTATTGAAATTATTAACATAATTTGGAATACTTGATTGGTTCTGTCATATGCCATTTTTGCAATATTGAGATTATAATACTTCAATCTTGGAATGCTATGTCCCGCAATTTTGAAACTACTCAAAGATATTTTTTTGATAATATGTGAGAATAATGCATATTTTGATGTAGATTTCACAATCCTATTTTGCAGAGTGGAAACCTTCTTTTGATGTAGAAACGTGAATGCTTAGGCTTCTTCGATATGCTTCCATCTTTTTTTCACAAGCCAAAGGTGTCGAATCAATTTGCCTCTGTTTGTTCAAAAACAGAAGTGGAAAAATGTCCCAATATTCATTTGGTTAGAAGAAAGTGTTTGATTTTTGAGATCTCAAATTTAAAAAAATAGGAGATGGTAGAGTGTGGAATATCAAGAGGTTGTGGGTTGGTATATCTCTTGCTTTTATTTTCACAAGTCCTTGTTGGAGATATATGTTGTATTTCCATTCTTCTCACTAAAATCACAACTTTTTTTACCACACTGGAATCATTTAATTCCGCGTAGTTGGGAGGGACGTATGAGCTCTTCAATTTCAGGAAAAAAGGTTTTTCTTTTTCTTTTGGGTCCACTTCTTCTGGGCATTACCCTTATGATGCCTATCTTTGGTGATATCAATTCTCGTTTTGGTTTTGGTATTCTTTTTTGGATGATTGCTTGGTGGGTAACCACTGTTGTTGATATTAAGCTCACATGCCTTGTTCCCATCTTCGTTGCCGCTATATATAGCTATATGCCACTGGAAAAGGTTCTCAGTGCATATGTCCATAGAGAAGCATGTTTAATTTTTGGTGCAACTGCTATAACAGCAGCTTGGGTTCGTTGGGGATTTGCAAGGCGGTTATCCTTAAATTTTCTATTGCATGTTAGCGGCAGTGTTCGTGCACAAACTGCTGGATGGTTTGTTCTATGCGGATTAACATCCTTTGTTGTAGGTAATACGACAGTTGCTGCAATGTTTGCCCCAGTAGCTGTTGCTGCACTTATGTTTGCTGGTTATGAAAATAATGAGCAGCGTTGGAACTCTAAGGCTGCCTCAAATATTCTTATTGCAGTTGCCTGGGGTGCTAGTGTTGGCGGTATGGCTACTCCTCTTGGTGGTGGCCAGGCAGTCGTTACTTTTGGGTTGCTTAATAAATATATTGGTCGTGATACTTATTTCATTGATTGGACTATACGTATGATACCAATATCGCTGCTTATCATTGTTGCCATTGGTATCCTTATGTATTTTATGCCTACTGATAGGGAAAATTTTGGCAGATCAAAAGAGTTTTATAGACAAGAATTGGATAAAATTGGACCAATGACCTTTGAAGAAAAAGTTTCATTCTTCGCCTTTGTAATTGCCATCGGTCTTGCCATTCTTCAGCCTCTTTATGAACCCTATACCAAGGGCCCCATGTGGAGCTGGCTCAATCCCACACATCTCTTCTGCATCATCCCCCTTATTCTTCTCTTCGTTCCATCCCGGCAAGTCAAAGGCGAATCCATTCTTTCTACTGAAGTCTTGCGCAAGTATTTTCCCATTACTATTCTTTTTATGTGGCCTACTTCAATAGCTCTGAGCAAAATTCTTGGTGCTACAGGTGCTGGTGAAGTTTTTAGTCAGTGGATAGCGCCTCTGTTGACAGTCAATGATACACTTTCCCTTTTTGCTTGGAGTGTTTTCCCGAATCTGCTTTCCCAAGTCACTAGCGACACGGCTGCTGCTGGCGTAATGGTACCTCTTGCCATCGAGGCAATGGGAGATTGGCATGGTCTCGAATTTGGCGCTGTTGCCTGGATCTGGGTTACCGGTTCGGCAATCAGCTGGGCTTATGCTGTTGCTTCTGCCACAGGTGCCCAGGGTATCGTGGCTGGATATGGAGCAAATTTGCGTACTATGTTTGTCTGGGGCATGATTGCCTGCGTGATTTCCATACTCCTTACCTTCCTCTTTTTCTATGTAACTGTACTTCTCCTCGAGCTTGATTTCTACATAATGCCGCCTATGTAACAACTATACACAAATTTATTTAGGAAAAGCGCCCCAAGGCGCTTTTCCTGTCCTTTAGGAGATCCACAATGTCTATTGCTATTCCGTATCGTTTTGCCTTTGTTTCTAACTCTCTAGCTATTGCGACCGCGGTACAGAATTATGCAAGTAGTCGAAATATTAGTATAGAAATCCAACTAGCATCTATGGAAAAGGCTCTTCCTGTAGCCAGAAGATTGCTTGAAGAAGGAGTGGAGGTAATTCTTGGCGGTGGAGGGACAGGTAGATTGATGCGAAGACAGCTGCAACGACCAGTTGTAACAATCGCCAATGACCACTTATCAGTTCTCAAGAGTCTCATGCGAGCCAAGGAAATTAGCTCGAAAGTGGCAGTCACATGCTATGACCATATACCTGAATGGGTCAGCGTGTTTGCACAACTTCTCAATATAACCATAACTCCGATTCTTTTTACGACTACCAGAGAACATGTCCAAGGAATTACACAAGCTATACATCAAGGAGTTGGTGTTATTGTGGGAGGAGGAATATGTGCTGAAGTGGCAAAGGCCCATGGCTGCCCTGCAGTTATTGTTATGCCTAGTTTGGGTACTCTTGAACGTGCTATCGATGAGGCAATTAATATAGCCAGTTCAATGAGGCGGGATAATGAACGCCTTGCATGGATAAACGGCATGATGGAAGCTATGCAGAATGGAATTATTGGAATTACAAAAGATAGTAAGATATTGTTAAAAAATAATGCAGTTCACAAGTTTCTTCCACAATTAAAAGAAAATTCACATATTACGTCTTCACTGAGAAAAAAACTTCGCTTAGATTATGTACTCGAACAGCGAATACATATAGATGGAGTTTTACGTGGAAATCATAATAGAGAACAAGAAACACTTTTCACATCACATCCAATAATTGTAAATGGTGAGGTAAGTGGAGCATTTTCAATACTTTCTCCTGCAACAGCTGTAGATTCTTTGAAAAATAGGCTAAATCAATCACGTTCAAAGGCATTTACTGCAAAATATACTTTTTCTTCTATTATTGGCAAAAGTAAAATTATTGAGCAATCTAAGCAATTAGCAAAAAAATATGCTCTTTCACATGGTCCATTATATATTTATGGAGAAAGTGGAACAGGAAAAGAATTATTCGCTCATGCTATACATAATGAAAGTCCTATGAAAGACGGACCATTTGTTGCTCTTAACTGCAGTTCTCTCTCAGAATCATTACTACAAAGTGAACTCTTTGGTTATGAGGAAGGTGCATTTACAGATGCTAGACGTGGTGGAAAACCAGGACTCTTAGAGATAGCCTCTGGAGGAACACTATTTTTAGATGAAATTGGTGATATTTCTCCTTCAGTTCAAGTTAACCTTTTACGGGTTCTTGAGACTGGAGAAATATATCGCATTGGTGGTGAACATCCCTATTCAGTTAAATTACGAGTTTTAAGTTCATCATGGAAAGATTTAGTTAATGAAGTACGAGAAGGGCGATTTAGAGCAGATCTTTTCTATAGATTAACATTGCTTCGTATAGATATTCCTCCTTTAAGACAACGTATTGATGACATTCCTTTAATTGTAGATAAACTTTTGCAAAGAACAGGACATAATATAAATTTCTCACAAGAAATATATGATATTTTAAAAAAATATTCTTGGCCAGGGAATATTAGAGAATTAGATGCAGTTATTCAAAGATATGTACTTATTTCTGATACAAATAATGATATTGTGTTAATGAATAAAATAATAAATGATATTAAGCTCGCAAATGTATGTAATAAAAAACAAAATAATATAACATCAATAAATAATGTATTACTACGTGATTATTTACAAAATACTGAAAGAGAAATGATTGAAAACGCATTAAAATCAAGTAATAGTAAAAAAGATGCTGCAAAAAGACTTGGCATAAGTACAAATTCTTTATGGAGAAAAATAAAAGAACATAATATATCTATTTAAATAATGTATGAATACTTATTTTCTTTATGATACTATCACGTTCTCCTCTTGAACATCCATACTGCCACAAAAACGCTGACCAGTGCAGCCAGGGCGATCTTGCCAAGGCAGGCAAGGGCTGAGCCCCAGGTGATGTCGCGCAGGAAGACGCCCTGCACGAGCACTGCAAAATGCGTCATGGGCACAATCTCGCTCACTACCTGCAGGAACTTTGGCATATTGTGTATGGGGGTCAGCATCCCGGAAATGAGGATGCAGGGCACACCAATGGTGAAGGCTCCGAGAAAGGCCTGCTGCTGAGTCTGGCACAATGAGGAGACCATGAGTCCCAGGCCCCCCGAGGCCAGGGCAAAGACCAGGAGCGAGACATAGAGCAGAATCAGTGAGCCAGAGAAGGGGATGCCGAAGCCAAAGACAGAGATGAGCAGGAAGAGGGTACCGTGGATAAGGCCTGTGACGCAGCCTGGCACAAGCTTGGCAAGGGCAATTTCTGTTGGCGTGCTTGGCGTGACCAGAAGCTGATCAAAGGTGCCCACCTCCCTCTCTCTGGCCACAGTGAGGCCAGTGACCACAAGGCCCAGCATGAAGGTGAGTATGCCAATGAGGTTTGGCAAGAAGAACCACTGAAACTCCAGGTTGGGGTTGAACCAGTTGCGCACCACAATGCCTGGCCCTGCCTCGGAAGCCAAAAGGGAAGACGTGATGTTTGTGACGTAGTGGCAGGCTATCTGGGCTGCGTTGGATCTGCGCCCATCCAGAAGGATCTGCATGGAAGGGGAGCGGCCAGCAGCAAGATCTCTGGAAAAGCGCTCGTCAAAGACCAGGGTGAAGAGCGCGTCTCCCCTGTCCATGACGTCACACATCTCCCCCTCGCTTGCGACCGGTATCATGCGCACAAAGGTGGGGGATCCGAGAATAGCATTGGTGACGCGCTCGCTCAAGATCCCCCTGTCCCTGTTCAGGACAGCAAAGCTCACGTTGCGCACCTCCATGGTGGCAGCCCAGCCGAAGATGATGATCTGGGCCAGGGGCGGCACTATGATGAGGAAGCGCGAGATTTTGTTGAAAAAGAGGACCATGAGCTCTTTCCAGGCTATGGCCCAGAGGCGTTGCAGGGAGAACATGTGTCTACTCTATGCTCTTCTTGAGGCCTCTGTAGACAAGCAGCATGAGCAGGGCCGCGAGTCCCGTGAGGCAGATGGTCTCCGGCACAAGGACCGAGGGCACGGTTCCTGCCAGAAAGAGGGTCCGGATGCAGAGGTTGAAGTGGGTGGCCGGCAAGAGCTCCGAGAGCCACTGCAGGATTGGGGGCATGGAGGAGATGTCGAAGATGAAGCCCGAGAGCAGAAGGGAAGGCAGAAAGCCCGAGAAAAGTCCTGCCTCGGCAGCCACAAGCTGGCCCTTCATGTGCACCGAGATGAGCAGTCCCTGGCCAAGGGCGCAGAGCATGAAGACGGAAGAGATGGCAAGAAGAGCCAGATAGGATCCCCTGAAGGGCACGTCGAAGACCAGGATGGCAAGAACTGTGCACAAGATGAGAGAGAACATGCCCAGGGCAAAGTAGGGGATAAGCTTGCCAAGGATGAGCTGCAGACGGGTGACGGGTGTTGCCAGCATGGCTTCCATGGTGCCGCGCTCCCACTCTCTGGCAAAGACCAGGGAGGTGAGCAGCGTGCCTATGAGGGTCATGATGACCGTGATGGAGCCTGGCACAAGGAAGTTCACGCTCTTGGCAGAAGGGTTGTACCAAAAGCGCTCCTGCACCGTGATCTCGGGCGTATGAATACCGCGCTCGCGCATGAGGCCCCGTATGTGCCCAAGGATGACGCTTTGCGCGTAGGCCTGCAGAAAGCTTGCGGAATTGGGCTCTGTGCCGTCAACCACAAGCTGCAGGGAGGCAGGGACTTCCCCTTGAGCGTGGGCTTCGGCAAGAAGATTTTGGCTTCCCGGACGCTTGGCAAGGCTTGCCAGGCTGCGCTCGTAGTCTTCCCGGATGCGTACAAAGCCCTGGATTGCGGACTCGCGCATGGCCAGGTTCACTTCCTCCATGTTGTGGCAGATGTGCACCCGAAACCAGGGCGAGGCCGAAAAGTCCGCGACCAGGGCCGTGGAGGACTGGGTCTTGCTCTCGTCGAGGATGCCAATGCGCAAAAGGCTCTGGTCCAGGCTGATGCCGTAGCCAAAGAGAAAGAGGAAGAGGGCTGGCAGAAGAAGCGCTATCATGTAGGAGGAGGGGTCGCGCACAATCTGGGCGAATTCCTTGGCAATGAGGGCCAGGACCTGCTTGCGCCACAGCTTCGCGCTGCCTGTTGTTGCCGTCGTGTTCATGCCATGCTCCCCGCCCCTGTCTGTGTATGGCGCTCAATCTGGGCTATGAAGGCTTTTTCAAGGGTCGGATCCTCAAGGTGCGCGATTCTTTTGCACTCCGCCTTGAGCTCGTCCGGACTGCCAAGGCTGATCATGGCGCCCTGATAGATGAGGGCTATGGTGTCGCAGTATTCGGCCTCGTCCATGAGATGGGTTGTGACAAGCACGCTTGTGCCTCTGCCTGTCATGGCCAGGATGTGCTTCCAGAAGTCCCTGCGCGTACGCACGTCCACGCCCGAGGTGGGCTCGTCCAGAAAGAGCACTGCCGGATCGTGCAGCGTGGCGCACAAGAGGGCCAGGCGCTGCTTGAGCCCAAGGGAGAGGGTGCCTGTTATGTCGGAAAGGTGTTCGTCAAGGCCAAGGGCAGCGGCAAGGTCCTTGCTTCTTTGGCTCAGCGCGTCTCCTGCCAGGCCATAAAGGGTTCCGTAGATGCGTATGTTGGCCCAGACGGGAATGTCCGGGTAGAGGGAGAACTTCTGGGCCATGTAGCCTATCTGCCCCCTGGCCCTGCTCGTTGAGGAAAGCATGTTGATGCCTGCGACCCGGCAGGTCCCGGACGTGGGTCTGGTGAGCCCGCAGAGCATGCGAAAGGTGGTGGACTTGCCTGCGCCGTTGGGCCCGAGTAGGCCAAAGATCTGCCCCTGCTGTACCTCGAAGCTGATGTCTCCCGCAGCCGTGAAGGACCCGTACTTTCTTGTCAGATGCTCCGCGCGTATGGCCGGCGTGTCCCCTCTTGTTCTGCGTTCGCCCCTGGCAAAGGGGGATGGGGCCCTGTTGATGCCTCCGAGAGCAGACATGTAGGAGTCCTCAAGACGCGGGGAAACGGCCCGTCCCGCAGCCCGCACCTCGTCTTGCAGCTTTTGGGGTGCATCCTTTGCCAGCACAAGGCGCAGCATGGATCCCTGTACCACCACGTCTTCCACGCCCTCTTCCCCAAAGTAGCGCAAAAATCCCGAGCGTCCCGCCTCATGTTGCGGAAGCAGAAAGACGCGTCCACGGGTCCTCTGGCAAAAGGTTGCGGGATCCCCCTCGTAGAGCACGCTTCCCTCGTCCAGCATGAGAATGTGCGGGCAGCGCTCGGCCTCGTCGAGGTAGGCTGTAGACCAGAGTATGGTCATGCCCTGGCCTGCCAGCTCTGCCACCATGGTCCACAGTTCCCTGCGGGAGAGCGGGTCCACGCCCACGCCAGGCTCGTCCAAAAGCAAGAGATCCGGCTGGCCCAAAAGAGCGCAGGCTATGCCGAGCTTTTGCTTCATGCCACCCGAAAGCCTGCCTGCCAGCCTGTCCACAAAGGGTGCAAGGCCTGTGAAGGAGAGAAGCCGTGCAAAGACTGCCTCGCCGCTTTCCCTGTCGAGCCCCCGTAGACGCGCGTGCAGGCGCAGGTTGGCAAGAACTGTCAGATCCTCGTAGAGGCCGAACTTCTGCGGCATGTAGCCCAGGCGGTTGGGCTCGCTTGCGACCAGAGCTTCCGGGCTTTTGCCAAAGATGTCCATGGTGCCGCTGTCCTGGCGCAAAAGACCTGCCAAAAGGCGCAAAAAGGTGGTCTTGCCGGCTGCATCCGGGCCCACGATGCCTGTGATGCAGCCCTTGGGCAGGCTGCAGGAAACATTGTTCAGGGCCACGTGGCTGCCAAAGGACTTGCACAAGCCCCGGACCTGTACGCCAGGGGAGGGCATTGCCTACTCCTGCAGGGTAACGCGCACGGGCATACCCTGGCGCAGCATGTTGCCCGGATCCTTGGCCAGCACGCGGATGCGGTAGACAAGAGAGGTGCGCACTTCCTCTGTCTCCACGTTCTTGGGCGTGAACTCCGAGGAGGGAGAGACGTAGCCAATGCTTCCCTCAAGGGGCTTGTCCAGGCAGTCTGCCCACACAAGGACAGGCGCGCCGGGCCTGATGCGCCCAAGGTTTGGCTCGTCCACGTAGACCCGAAGCCAGACAGGATCCTGCAGGGTCAGCGTGAGCAGGGGACTTCCCTGGGCCACGATGGCCCCCTCTTCCTGGGCTCTGGTGAGGACCACGCCAGAGGACGGGGCATACAGCTCGCAGTCCGCGAGGGCTATGCGGGCAAGCTCGAGATTTGCCCTGGCCTGTGCCAGAGTAGCCTTCTGGGCGTCTATGTCTTCCTTTCTGTAGCCACGCTCGTGCATGTCCCTGGCCTGTTCGGCTGCTGCCAGGTTGGCAAGGCTCTGCCGCGCAAGGGAGAGGGCGTTGTCCAGTGTCTGCTGCGAGATGGCGTTTTGCCTGCGCATGCTTGTGATGCGGTCGAGCTGGATCTTGGCGTAGTCTGCCTGGGCCTTTGCGGAGCGCACCTGCTCTCTGGCCTGTTCCACCTCTTCCACGCGGTAGCCTGCCTCAAGCTTGGCAAGCTGGGCCTCCTGGGTCTGCACAGCAGCCTCTGCCTGTTCAAGCCTTGCCTTGTAGATGTCGCTGGCAAGCCTTGCCAGAAGCTGCCCCTTTTCCACACGCATGCCCTCGTCCACAAGGATCTGTTCTATGCGGCCGTCCACGCGGAAGGAGAGCTCCACCTGGCGGATCTCCACGTTGCCATGCAGCACAAGCTCGCGCTCGCCAAAGTGCTCGCACAAAAGGTAGATGAGGGCAAAGCCCAGGGCGTGCATGACAATGAGCAGGACAATGTTTTTCTTGTTGAACAGCTTGCCGAGCGTGCCGGCCTTTCCTTGTTCTCCGGGTTTTGCGCCAAAAAGTGCCATGGTACGTACCCTGCCCGCAGGCTTTCCGTATCTTGGGGGAGACTTTGGGATATGGGGAGACTGCGACATCCCCAAAATCCATGCTATATCGGGCCGCAAGGGCCGTCAAACAGGGGAAGGTGGCGCGCATGCGTTGAGAAAAGGCCCTGTTCGTGTTAGGCATGGGAGCAAGGAAATGGGGCTTGCGGCAAGCCCTGCGCGTCTTTTGGCGAGCCTGTGGCTTGCAGGGCATGGACAAATGGGGGGCATCTTTGAAAAGGGACATTGACGAGGCCTACGCGCCAGGGACAGAGAGGCCGGCCATACTGCTCATAGCCTACGGGTCCTGCGTGGCTACGGGCCTTGGCGTTTTGCACGATTTCGAAAACAGGGTGCGGGAGCGCTATCCGGGCTATCCCGTGCGCTGGGCCTACACCTCGGATCGCATACGCAGCCGCCTTGCCGTGCAGGTGCGCCGCAAGTCCGACTCCGTGGTCAAGGCCATACGCCGCCTTGTGCTCGAGCGCTTTGGCCCCATCATTGCCCAGCCTTTGCAGATCGTGCCTGCCACGGAAAACGAGGTTGTGGAAGGCCTGACCCAGTCCGTCTCAAGGGAACTGGGCGTGCCTGTGAGCGTGGGAGCCCCTCTTCTGGCAAGCAACGAGGACGTGCGCCTGTGCGTCAGGGCCATGCTCTCGCACTTGCCCCAGGGGAGACTTTCTGGAGAGGATGTGATCTTTGTGGGGCACGGCGCCTCTCACCAGGCCCAGGCCTGTTACGCGGCCCTCTCGCGCCTTGCCGCAACCTTTGACCCCCATGTGCACGTGGCAACCCTTTCCGGCGACATGCCCCTGCAAAACGTGCTCCCCTGCCTCTCCTCGCAGCGCGTCTTTCTTGTGCCCCTCCTTTCCTCTGTGGGCAAGCACACCCTAAGGGACATAGCTGGTTGTGCCGACGATTCCCTGAAAACCTTTCTCGAGGCCAAAGGCCACGAGTGCGTGGCACTCAAGGAAGGGGTTTTGCAGCACAAGGCCTACGCGGACATCTGGCTCTCCCATCTGGACGCGGCCATGGCAAGGGCCGGACAGACTGTGTCTTTGCGTGATGCGGACGCGGAGGCGGCCGCAGCAGAGCCCCATGGAGTGAAACAGGCCGAAACGGACAAGCCTGCCCTGGACAGGTGAAGGGATTTGGTCAGGACAGCTGCGGACAGGCCGCACATCCAGACAAATTTGCTATGGATTTGCTACGAATTGGGTCTTGATCCCTGGGTAGGATAGGGGCAAAAGGACGCAAAGGCCCTTTCCAAAAGCCTTGGGACAAGGCCTTCCAACGGTACGCATTTTCCTTTGCAGGCTTTTTTGCAGGTATTTTCCCATGCTTCACAAAACGCTTTTTTCGGCCGCCCTTGGGGCTGCCCTGCTGCTTGGCAGCCCCAGCGCCCAGGCAGCCGACGCCAATGCCTTCAATCCCTACACAGGCAAGCCTCTGCCCGTTACCCGCGAGGTCAAGGGCGAGGAAGCGAAGATCCTCTCCGCCCTGGGCGGCACTCCGCGCTCCATTGCTGCGGACGCAGCCTACAGGGCAAACTGGAAGGAAGAGATCTACCCCATTGTGCAGGGCAGCACGTCTTCCCGCCACGAGGTTTTGGTGGTCATTGACCTTGCGGATCCAAAGAGCAGGCAGATTTGGCAGCAGGTAGCCAGGGTCGCCAAGTCCACGCCTGCCGGTACCGCCCGCTTTGTGCTCTTTGGCAAGAGCAGCGAGCTCTACGCAACAGACCTGACAGGCCTTGCCATCTGGGCAGCCCGCGAGCGCAAGGGCCAGGCCATCAACTACCTTTCCTGGGCCATGCAGCGCTGGGACACCATCAAGCAGGGGCTCAAGAAGCAGGGCAAGGCAAGGCCTTTCAACAACGAGTACGACGCTGTGCTCACCAAGAAGGACTACCCCATGGTCTTTGTGGCCATGGAGCGCTGCTTCAAGCCCAGTGTGCCCGCAAGCGAGCAGTCCACTCTGGCCACCTACGCCTACGAGGCCGGCAACATCAACCTCTACCAGGCAACCGAGGTGTGTCGCTACTACGACATCAAGACCCCGAGTGCCCTTGTGGTTGACGGAGAGGTGCTGGACAGCCCCTCGGAGCTTGCTGCCAGACTGAAGTAGCTCTCATTAGGAATTGCACAAGGGCCGCGGGCTTTCCTCTTTTGTTGGAAAGCTCGCGGCCCTGTCTTTTTCTTGAGCCTGCCCTTGGGGGCTACTCCGCAAGGACTGTGCCCTGCAGGCTGTGTCTGAAGGCGTGGCTTATGCGCACGCGCACGTACTTGCCAGCCGGATTGGGATCCTTTAAGGCCACGTGTACAAGCGCCCCATAGGGGTCGCGCCCCTGCCAGCTCACCATGTCCGAGTTCTCGTCCTGCCTTGGGCTCGGCTCTTCCACAAGGACCGTGGTCTCGCACCCTGTGCGGGCATTGAGCCAGGCCATGGAGAGGTCTTCCTGCAGGGCCTGCAGGCGCTGCAGGCGGTCGAGCTGCACGTTTTGGGGGATCTTGTCCAGGAAGGTGGAGGCCCTTGTGCCAGGCCTGTCCGAGTAGCAGAAGGAAAAGCTGCTCATGAAGTTGCAGCGCCTGACCATGTCCATGGTCTCGAGGAATTCTTCCTCCGTCTCCCCGGGAAAGCCCACGAGGATGTCCGTGGAAAGGGCTATGTCCGGCCGTGCCCTGCGCAGGTCTTCCACCAGGGCAAGGTAGGTTGCGCTGTCGTAGCGCCTGTTCATGCGCTTCAAAACCCTGTCCGCTCCTGCCTGCATGGGCAGGTGCAGCCTTGGGCAGAGGTTGGGGATTTCGGCAAAGGCCGCCACGTCCTCAGGCGTCATGTCCTTGGGGTGGGGGGTCACGTAGCGCAGGCGAAGAGAGGGATCGAGACCTGCCACCAGGCGCAGGAGCTCGGCAAAGCTTGTGCCGTCCCCGGTCTTGTCCTTGCCGTAGGCATTGACGTTTTGCCCAAGCAGAGTGATGTCCTTGACGCCCTGGTCGATCAGGGCCTGGCACTCGGCAAGTATGGCTCGTGCCGCACGGGACTTTTGCCGTCCGCGGGTAAAGGGCACAATACAGTAGGTGCAGAAATTGTCGCAGCCCTGCATGATGTTGACAAGGGCCGTGGGGCCCGTGTGCCCGGTCAGCGGGGTGGGGCGTTCGGTCATGTCCTTTTCAAAGCCTGTGGTGCACAGATGCCTGTCCGGATTGGCGCGAAGCCAGGCTATGTTGGCCGGAATGGAGGCCACAGTGTCCGTGCCGGCCACAAGGCGTACCTGGGGGGAACAGGAAAAGATGTTTTCCCCAAGCTGCTGGGCAACGCAGCCTGTGACGGCCACAAGCACGTCCTTTCTGCCCTCTGTTTCCCTGGCTATGCGGCCAAGGGCTGTGCGCAGCTTGTGTTCCGGCTTTTCTCGCACGGAGCAGGTGTTGACAAGGATGACCTCTGCCTCGGGCACGCTGGTCTCGCGACCGCCCATGTCCTGCAGGGAGCGGGCAATCCACTCGGAGTCCGCCACGTTCATCTGGCAGCCAAAGGTGATAATGTGGTAGTTCATAATGCCAAAAAGCCTCTCCCCTGATGGGGCTTGGCTCAAATGTCCAAAACAAGGTGAAAGGGGACGACTCTCGCTACTTCCCGATCGATCCGGGCCCAGAGCCGTGCAGTGACTTGTGTGATGATCCCGTGCGATCCGCATGGGGCCTAGCGCGACCTGCCCCTGCCCTGCTTCTTGCTGTTCCTGCCTGGCGTATCATCCTTTTTCTCGTCCATGGGCTTCAGGTCTTCTTTGCCCTCTTCCATGTCTGCATAGCCAGGGACAGGCAAGTCCTCGGGGTTTGCCGTCTTGGTCTCGACCTCGTCCAGAATGTCAAGCTGCTTCAAGAGCCAGCCTGCGAGTAGGCGTGCCTGATCCCCGGTCATGACAGTGCGCGTGTGCACATTGCGCTGCACAATGCGCGTTTCTTCCTCTGCCACGCTGTTGCCTTCCGCCTTTTCCTCGTTCACCAGGGAACCGTCCTCGGCCAGGAGGAGCTCCCTTGGGGCAGGCAGCGCGTCCGTGTCGGTGTAGAGCAGCATTTCGATTTCGCCTGTTCTTGTGACACCGCCCAGGACGCCGTGCACTGGGAGCAGGGGCATGTCCGGGTCGGTCTTGATGATGAGCTTTTGCTTCATGGGTCTTGTATCCTTGAAGAATGATGAGGAGCAGGAAGAGGGACGCACAGGAGCGCTTTGTGTTCAGGCATTCTTTGCCGCCCGCTTTGGGCGCTGTCAAGCACTGTTTTGGGCTGCGGTCCCCCTTGCGGATCTTGCCTCAGGCCGCCTAATCCTGTACCTGACTGTGCGTGCCGCCCAAGGCAGGGCGCACACCCCCAAAAAACAGGGGCATTTTCCCGCAAGGAGGAGTGAAATGGGCGCGTGCAGCGTGGAAAGGCTTGAGTGCACACCGGAATTCGACATGATGGGCTTCATGGAACTGAGCCAGGAGACCCGCGTCGACGGCAAGGTCATGGGCAAGATGACCAGCCTGTGGGACGAGTGGCTCGCGAAGCTTTCCGTGTACAAGGTGGTCTGTGGCAAAATATCCTACCTTCTGGTGTGGCTGCCCGAGGAGGTGGAGACCTACGTGGACGAGACCTGGGACAAGACTCCCTCCGAAGGCTACCTTGCCAATTCCCTGGCCCAGTACCTGTGCATGCAGAGCGTGAACGCCCTCATGCCCCAGGTGGAGAGTGTGGGCTGTGCGCCTGCGCCAAGGCCCACCGATGCCCTGCGGGAAACCCTGGCCGAGCTTGGCCTGGCCTACAGGGACGATCTCGATGTCCTGACCCGTCGCTTTGCCGTGGTCACCTTCTACCCCTTCCGCGGCGGCTGCGAGATCTGCCATCTGCAAAAGCACTGTCCCAAGGGCAACGGCGACTCGGACGCCACCGTGGTGCTGCCAGGCTACGAGCGCTAGCCCCAAACCGGCTGTCCTTCATCATAAGAGCCTTTGCCTTTTGGGCGCTTGTCCCGTACCCTGCATGCGCGAGGGGAGCCGGGACGTGCCTCGCATCCCCAAAAGTCATCAAAAAAGAGAGGAGAGCAAGCAGTGATAGCCTATGTGGAGGGACGCCTTGCCCATGTGTCCGAGGCAGCCATCATTGTGGTGACCGACGGCGGCGTGGGCTACGAAGTGGAAGTCAGCGCCAGAACAAGGCAGGGCCTGCCCCAGATCGGCGGCAGGGTCAGCCTCTACACGACCCTGCTTGTGCGCGAGGACATGCTCAGGCTGTGCGGGTTCGAGTCCATTGAGGAGCGCTCGACCTTCGAGCTGCTCACCTCCATCCCCAAGGTGGGCCCCAAGCTGGGCCTTGCCATACTCTCCCTCTACAGGCCGGCCGAGCTGCGCAGGATCGTGGCCGAGGCGGACGTGACCTCGCTTACGGCAGTCAGCGGTGTTGGCAAGCGCCTTGGGGAGGCAGTGTGCCGGGAACTGGCCTACAAGTTCAAGATGGAGGAAAGTGCCCAGATGGTTTCCGAGCAGGGGGGTGTTGGCAGCGTCTACCACAGCGTGCTCGACGGCCTGAAGGGCCTTGGCTACTCCGAAGGCGAGTGCGCGCCTGTGCTGCAGGATGTTTTGCGTGCCCAGCCGGACCTTGACGTGGCGGCAGCCCTGCGCGCTGTGCTGCAGGAGCTCGGGCGCAGGAAGTAGGGAAGAGGGACATGCAGGAAGAAGACAGCCGCAAGGCAGATGACAACGTTCGCCCCAGGAGTCTGGACGAGTTCATAGGGCAAAAGGATGTGCGCTCCCAGCTGCAGGTCTTTCTTGGCGCGGCCAAGAAGCTCGGCAGGGCCCTGGATCACACCATCTTCTACGGCAACCCGGGCCTTGGCAAGACAACCCTTGCCCAGATCATGGCAGCAGAGCTTGGCGTCAACATCGTGACCATCACTGGTCCCATGCTCGAGCGCCCAGGGGATCTGGCTGCCATCCTGACCAATCTGTCCCGCAACGACATCCTCTTTGTGGACGAGATACACCGCATGCCCATTACCGTTGAGGAAGTGCTCTATCCGGCCATGGAGGACTTCAAGCTCGACATCGTGGTGGGCCAGGGACCTGCTGCCACCACGGTCAAGATGCCTCTGGATCGCTTTACCCTGGTGGGAGCCACCACGCGCATGGGCCTTGTCTCCTCGCCCCTGCGCAGCCGCTTTGGCATAGTCCTGCACCTGGATTTCTACTCGCCCGAGGATCTGGCGCGCATTGTCATGCGTTCGGCAGGGATACTGGGCATAGAAATAGACGAGGAAGGAGCGCTGGAAATTGGCAGGCGCTCCAGAGGCACGCCGCGCATTGCCAACAGGCACCTGCGCAGGGTGCGCGACTATGCCCTGGAAGAAAACAGCCCCATCATTACCAAGGACGTGGCGGACAGGGCGCTTACGCGCATGAACGTGGACAGCGAGGGCCTTGATCTGATGGACAGGCGCCTGCTCTCGGTGCTCATCAACCACTACGAGGGCGGCCCAGTGGGTATCAAGACCCTGGCAGTGGCCTGCTCGGAGGACGTGCGCGCCATAGAGGACGTGTACGAGCCCTACCTCATTCAGCAGGGCTTTCTGAAGCGCACAACCAGAGGCCGCATGGCCACTTCCAAGGCCTATTTGCACATGAGCGGCTTTCAGCAGGGCCTCTTGAATCTGAAGTAGAAAGCGTGTGGCGCTTGCCCCGAGAGTCTGGGATTGTACAACAAACGAGGCTAGAAGTAGCGCAGGGGGCTTGCCAGCTCCTGCAAGAGAGCCAGCACGCTCCATGCCGTCATGGTGCTTGAGCGGGGATTGTGCGGGTCCGGCAGGGAGCCGAATTCCATGCACACGCGCACGCCAAAGCCCTTTGCCGTGATGCGGTGCACGTTTTCTTGAAGTTCGGGATCCGAGGTGATGGTGACTTCGGTCTCGTCCATGCCTGCCGAGGCTGAGGCAGCACCCACTGCCACGTTGACGTTCTTGGGAAAGCCCTGGATGGCCTTTTGAGCGGACCCTGCAAAGACTTCCTCGCGCTGGGCAGGAATCTTTCCTGCAAGGCCAGGGGCTCCTGCCAGGCTTGCCGGGTTTTTTACGTTGTCAACGCGCACCATGAGGCCTGCGTCCTCTCCCCTGTTGCGCAGCTGCCTTTGGCGAAAGGCCAGTGTGCGCAGGATGTCGTAGCCGCCAATGGCCCCGTTGGGGACGTGGAGCACGGATCCGCCCTCGCGTGCGCTGGCTCTTGCCTTTTCCACAAAGCCCTCATCGGCCAGGACGCCGCAGGAAAGCAGGATCAGGGACGAGCCCGCGGCAAGAATGGGGCAGGCGTTTTCGCGCGCTGCCGCAACGCCCGCTGCCTCCACCACCATGTCCGGCCCAGCCTTGAGCATGGCCGCGACGTTGGGCCAGGCAAGGCATCCTGTGCGCTCTGCCAGAGCCTGCGCGTGGGAAGGCGTGCGAGCCACAACCCCCAAAAGCTTCCAGGAGTCCGCAAGATCCCGCGCTATGCCCTCGGCAACAAGCGAGCCCAGGGATCCGCAGCCGAGCACGGCCACTGTTCTTTTTTCCATGTTTCCTCCCTGCCGCAATGGCTACAGAACCTGCGGCAACATTTTTTTGGCAGGGTACGCGCAAACACGCCTGTTCTCCAGCCTTGTGGCAGGCAATGGGCAGGCAATGAGCTCCTTTTCGACGGGCTTTGGGCCTGCAAGTGCGGGAAATGGGGGAATTTCTCTTCTTGCAGTTTTTTGTCTGTCTGCGTAACGTAGCTAGACGGCCTTTCAGGCCGATATCTCAAGGCGACAGCATGTTCTATGCGCGCCTGTTCCTCCCCCGGGACACACCCTGGGCCCCTTTGGGGGCATCCCTGTTTTTTTGCTCGCACGTCAAACCCCACAAGACATTCCCCAAGCCCTTCGGCAGGTTGCCCATGCAAAGATACACACCCTTCACAGACGATCTTCAGATTGCCCTTGGTCGCTGCCAGGCCCGCTTCAGGCTGGCAGTAGGCATTGCCCTTGTTCTTGCGCTTGTCGCGGTGTGCGTGACCATCTGGCAGATTGGGCGTGCCAGGCCCCTTGTGCTTGAGGAATCCACCAGGGAGCTTTTGCTCAAGGAGCAGGCCATAGACAGGCGCTTTGCCGCCTGGAGCGACGATGTGGAGGCCTTTGCCCGCAACATTGCCAGCCAGAGCCTTGTGCAGCTTTCCGTTTCCTCCTACGCGGCCATGAGCCATGAGGACAGGGAGGCGCTGAACAGGAGTGGCGGAGGCTACGACGAGGACAAGGCCCTCATGGCCTATCTTCGGGACATGTTTGCCACCTTTGCCAAGTCCCACGACATAGAGGAAGGCCTGCTGGTCATGGCCGACGGGGACATCTTGCTTGGCGCAAGCCGCTCGCAGGCCTTTTCCGAGGCATGGAAGGGGCTGCTTGCCCGCGTGCTCGAAAAGCGCGCCTTCCAGTACGGCGACTTCCACAGCGAGGAGGGCAGGGCCTACATCAACGTGGGCGTGCCCATCTTTCCGGCAGTGGACGGAGACAAGGCCAGACCCCTGGGCGCGCTCATCATGGCCCTGCCCCTGAACAACCTGTTCGGGGAGCTGCTCACGCCCCCGGCAGACAACAGGGGCATACGCAGGATGATGCTTGTGCAGTTCGCAAAGCAGGACAACGGCACGCTGCGCACCAGCGTGGAGAGTCGGGGCAATGTCTTTCTTGTGCACAAGAAGCTTCTGCAAAAGGCCCCGCAGCTTATGGAGCACGTGCTGAGCGCAGAACAGATGGTCAGGGAGGATGGCCAAAACTACTACGCCATGCTCTTCCCCTCCAAGACCGGCCTTGCGGCCCATGTCTGCGCCATGGTGCCCGAGGGCGTCATGAACCAGGCCATAGAGTCCAGACGCTACGTGACCCTGGTCTGCCTTTCCGTGGCCATAGCCTTTCTGGCCATGGTCCTTGTGGTGGCCTCCCTCTTGCGCGACAGGGCAGTGCGCTCCCTGGTCAGCAGGCGCATTGCCGAGCAAAAGGCCATACTCGACAGCATCAACGCCTCCATTCAGGACGGCATGGTGCTCTTGGACAAGAACGGCCGCATCATCTACATGAACGAGCACTTCTTCACAGCCGAGGGCAAGGCCCGCTGGGTCACGCTGCATCTGGCCGAGGTGCTCGATCGCGAGAGCGCGGACAGGATACTCGAGAGCATGCACACTGTCCTTGAGAGCGGCCAGGAAAGCAGCCTCGAGATGCAGTACAGCGACGGGCGCCTCTACCGCGTGACCATCTATCCGGGTCAGGAAAGCGAGGGGCTGTCCAGCAGGGTCAGCCTTGGCTGCGTTGTCTTTTTCAGGGACATTACCGAATTCCGCAGAAAGGCCAGGGAGAGCCAGCAGCGCGTGCAGAAGATCCTCGACGTGTTTTCCACCATTGTGGAGAGCGTGGACGCTGGCCTGCGCGGCCACACCGAGAAGGTCATGGCCATCATCGAGGTGCTCTCTCCCCTGCTGCACTTCTCCCGCGAGGAGCACGAGACCCTGCGCATTGCCGCGCGCCTCTTCCAGGTGGGCAAGCTCTTTGTGCCAAGGCATCTGCTCAACAAGCGCGGCAAGCTCACGCCCGAGGAGTACGCCAAGGTCAGCAAGGCACCGGAGGCTGCCTACGAGCTTCTCTACAGCCTCAACTTCGGCCTGCCTGTGGCCGAGACCGTGTACGAAATGGGCGAGCGTGTGGACGGACGCGGGCCTCGCGGCCTGAAGGGCGAGGAAATCCTCTTCACCGCCAGGGTGCTTGCCGCAGTAAACGCGCTCTGCTCCATGGTGAGCCCGCGCAGCTACCGTCAGGCTCTGAGCGTGGAGGAAGCCCTCGAGCAGCTGCGCAAGGACAAGGGCTTTGACAGGGAAGTGGTGGACGCGTTGTGTTCCATTCCGGTCAAGGACTTCCAGACCATAGTGCGCAAGTGCACAGGCGAGGACGACACCTACCAGAACGCCATGGCTCTCTGGGATCAGGTCGAGCCCACAGACGGCGAGACTGCGGACAAGTAGCCCCTGCCAGCTGGCAAAAACGAGAGAAACGGGCATCTTTTGGGCACAAATGTGTCTGGAAGATGCCCGTTTGCAATGCTATTCCCCCAATGCTGCCAGGCCCTTGGCAAGGCCAGGGCAGCAGATCGGCAAGAGATCAGGGGGAAAGCAATGGAATACCGCATCAATCGTCGCACAAACGATACCATAAGTGTTTTGGGCCTTGGGACAGGATCGCTTCCCGCAGGGGACGAGGGCGTCCGCATTCTGGAAGCCGCAGTGGAAGGAGGCATCAACTACTTTGATCTTGCCGCTGCCGAGTCCACCACCTTCACCACCTTTGGCAGGGCCCTTGCCGGCGTGCGCGGCAAGGTGCGCTATCAGGTGCACTTTGGTGCCCTGTACGGACCTGGCAAGAGCTATGCCTGGACCCTCAACCCGGACAAGATCAGGGCTTCTGTGGACTGGCAGCTTGCCGAGCTCAAGACAGACTACATAGACTACGGCTTCATCCACTGTCTGGACGAGGAGCAGGACTGGCAGAAATACCAGAAGAACGGCGTGCTCAGGTACCTTCTGGACCTGAAGGACCAGGGAGTTGTGCACCACGTGGGCTTTTCCACCCACACTCCGAAGGTGGCCAACCTCATTCTGGATGAGGATGTGGCGGACATGATGCTCTTCAGCATCAACGCGGCCTACGACTATCAGCACGGCGAGTTTGCCCATGGCAGCGGCAGCGAGCGCATGGCACTCTACCAGCGCTGTTCGGCCATGGGCGTGGGCATTTCGGTCATGAAGCCCTTTTCCGGCGGGCAGCTGCTCAGCGACAAAACCTCGCCCTTTGGCAGGGCGCTTTCGACCTGGCAGTGCCTGCAGTACGTGCTCGACAAGCCGGCAGTCCTTAGCGTGATGGCAGGTGCAGGCAGCCTCGCGCAGCTGCACAACCTTCTGGGCTTTTTCGAGGCCAGCGCCGAAGAGCGTGACTACTCCCTCATTGCCAGCCTGACGCCAGGGGATCTCTTGGGGCGCTGCGTGTACTGCAACCACTGTCAGCCCTGTCCGGCAGACATAGATGTGGGCCTTGTGAACAAGTACTACGATCTTGCCAGGGCAGGGGACGAGCTCGCCGTAGATCACTACCGCACCCTGGGGGTGCGCGCGGACTCCTGTATGCAGTGCGGTCACTGCAACATGCGCTGCCCCTTCCACACGGATCAGATGGCCCGCATGCGGGAAATAGAGGCCTGGTTCGCTTCCCGCAAGGCCTAGCCGCAAGACAGGGAACGCGCGTCTGCGAGCCAGGCTTTTTTCCCCGGATTGGGCGTTGGCGCCCTTGTGCCGGATCCTCTCCTGTGCCATACCTTGCCATGGTCCCTGACAGATGACAGGACCAGAACCTTGCACTTGCGGGAGGTCCCTTGGGGTATGGAAACGGCACTTTTGGCACTCATTGCCCTTGTGGTCGGCTTTTTTTGCGGTTGCACCAGCATTGGCGGGATACTGCTCATTCCGGGCATCGTGCTCCTGTCCAGTCTCGGGATACACGAGGCCATGGCAACCTCGCTCTTCTCCTTTGCCATCATGGCCATGCTGGGCACCTTTTTGCACGCCCGCAAGGGCACAATGCGCCTGCGCGAGGCCCTTGCCATTTCGGGCGGATCCCTTGTCAGCGGCTTTGTCGGCGCCTGGGCCAATGCCGCCTTTTCCGCGCAGACACTCAACCTTGTGCTGGCCCTGCTCATCCTCTTTGCCGGCCTGAGCACCCTGAAGTCCGGAAAAAGGCCTCTTGTCAACGTGCCGGGGGCCTCGGAAGGGACACAGCTTTGCGTCCTTGTACTGCTCGGCCTTTTTGTGGGCTTTATGGCCGGACTCACGGGCATAGGCGGTCCCGTGCTCTCCGTTCCCATCATGATCGCCATGGGCTACGCACCCCTTGCCGCCATAGCCGTTGCCCAGCCCCTGCAGCTTGTGGCCGGTGTTTCGGGCAGCATTGTCTACATGCTCAACGGCAGTGTGGACTATTTTCTGGCCGTGTGGATCACGGCCCTGGAACTTGCCGGCTTCTACGCAGGCCTTGCCCTGGCCTACCGCATGAACGCCAAAAACCTCAGGATATGCATATCCATGCTCTGTATCGCCACGAGCCTGTATCTCCTTGTCCGCTGACAGGAGACTTTCTCGGCTCCCAGAGGAACAATGCTCAGACGCGACTTTCTCAAGATGCAGGGAGCCCTGTTTTGCTCCGCTGCCGCAGGCCTTGCCCTTCCCGTTCCCCTTCTGGCTAGCGCCACACCGGACATAGCTGTCGTGAAGGAAAGCCCGGCAGCCGCCACCAGGGCTGCAGTGGGGCTTTTGGGAGGCATGGCACGCTTTGTGAAGCCTGGCCAGAAGGTGGTCATCAAGAGCCCAACATGAGCTTTGTGGCGGACGTGGACAGCGCTGCCAATACCCACCCGGAGGTTGTGGGCGAGCTTTTGCGCATGTGCCTCGAAGCCGGGGCCTCCTCCGTGCGTGTGCTGGACCACGCCTTTCGTGCAGGCAGAAGTTCTCTTGAGACGTCGGGGATTCTCGCTTCCTGCGAGGGTGTGCGCGAGGGCCTGTGCCACAATCTCACCTCGGAGCGCCACTACCGCGAAATCACCCTGGATGGTGCCAGGGACATGCACCGCAACGCCATCATGCGCGACGTCCTGGAAGCGGACGTGCTCATCGCTGCCCCTGTGGCCAAGACCAATTCCTCCACAGGCGTCAGTCTTGCCCTCAAGGGCCAGATGGGCCTTGTGCTGGATCGCGGCTCCATGCACTCGCGCTACGATCTCGACACGGCCATAGTGGACCTGTGCAGCCGCATCAAACCCAGCCTGGCCGTGGTGGATGCGACAAGGGTGCTCAGTACCAACGGTCCCTATGGCCCGGGCCTTGTGCTGCGGCCAAGCGAGGTCATAGCCAGTCCGGACCCCGTGGCCGCAGATGCCCAGACCGTTGCCTCCTACACGTGGTACGGGCGCCGCGTTGCCCCGCGCCAGGTAGGGCACATAGCCCTGGCTCATGCGCGCGGCCTTGGCCGCATGGACGTGGAAAACCTGAACGTGCAAAGGCTTGTCCTGTAGCGAGGGTGCCATGAAGGCAAGACGCGCTGTTCAGGCCGCAAGCCTGCTCCTCTTTCTCCTGCTTCTTCTGTTTGCGCGCGATGGCGGGGTCCTGGGGCTTCCCGCGGACCTTTACCTCAGGCTCGATCCCTTGGCCGGCGTCGTCACGCACCTTGTCTGTCGCGAGATTGTGCCCACCCTTGCGCCAGTGCTCGCTGTCCTTGTGCTGACAGCCCTGTGCGGACGCCTCTTCTGTGGCTGGTTCTGCCCCATGGGGGCAAGTCTGGATCTGCTTGGCGGCCTTGCCCGCGTGCTGACAAGGCGCCTGTGGCCCTTGCGTCGCACGCTGGGCACGGATCCCCTGCCGCGCACGGCAAAGTACCTTGTGCTGGCAGCTGTGCTCGCCGCGGCCCTTGTCGGCGAAAACCTTGATTTCTGGGCCAGCCCCATACCCCTTGTCACGCGACTGTACGCCCTTGTGCTTGTGCCTCTGGGAGCAGAGGGGCTGGTTTTGGGCATAGAGAAGGGCGCACCGCTCCTTGAGGCCGCAGGGGCCACGGATCTGCTCTACCTGCAGGTGGAGGCCGGGCACTTTCGCACAGCCCTCTTTGTGCTGGGCTTCTGGCTTGTCCTGCTTGTCCTCGAATGCGTGCGGCCGCGCTTCTGGTGCAGGTACCTGTGTCCTGCCGGAGGCCTTTTGGCCATTGTGGCGCGCCTTGCGCAAGTTCGGCTCAGGCGTGCCGGCACGTGCGTTTCCTGTGGCCGCTGCGCTGCGGTCTGCCCTGCGGGCCTGAATCCCGCAAGCCCCATCCAGAGCCATCCGGAAACCGCCGGCGAGTGTCTGGTCTGCCTGTCCTGCGTGCGCGCCTGCAGGCACAAGTCCCTGCGCCTTGCCCCGGGCAGGGTGCGTGCAAGCTCACTGTCCGGCAGCGCGTCTTCTCCCGGGCTCACGCTTCCCACGCGCAGATCCCTGTGCCTTGCCCTGGCCGCTGGGCCTGTTCTTTCCCTTGCCACAGGCATTGGGCCCCTGGCTGCGAGAGAAGTTCCTGTGCGCGCTCCGGGATCGCGTCCCGAGGAGGACTTTCTGGCGCGCTGCCTGCGCTGTGGGGCCTGCATGCGGGCCTGTCCGACTTCTGCCCTGCAGCCAGTGTGGTTTCAGTCCGGCGTGGCAGGGCTTTTTTCCCCGGCCCTGGATCCAAGGACAGGGGCCTGTCTTCCCGAGTGCGCGCGCTGCGGCGAGGTCTGCCCCACCGCAACCATACTGGCCCTGCCTCTTGCAGAGAAAAAGTGGGCGAGAGTGGGCATAGCCGTGCTCAAGAGAGACCTGTGCCTGGCCTGGGCGCAGGACAAGCGCTGCATGGTGTGCAAGGAAAACTGTCCCTACGGCGCTGTGGATGTTGTGGTGCAGCAGGGGCATGTGGCGCCGGTCCCGGTGGTGGACGAAAAACGCTGCTTTGGCTGCGGATTTTGCGAGCACCACTGTCCAAAGCCTGTCTCGGCCATTGTGGTGGAGTCGCGCGGTGCCCTGCGTCTCGCAGGCCCGGGTTTCGAAAAGGCCGCGAAAAAGGCCGGCTTCATCCTGGGCGCTGCACAGAAAAAGGCACCGTACCACGCGCCGCTTTTCCAGCCAGAGGGAAGCGGGGAAAGTACCGCGCCTCCGGGATTTCTCGAGTAGGCCTAGCCCCTTCTGTTGCACAGGGTCCGCACCCGTGCGAGCAGGGCCTCGCAGGGAGCGGACAGGGCACGATTTTTCTTCCAGGCCAGGCACAGAGGCGTTTCGAGCCTTGGGGACAGGGGCCTGAAACAGAGGTTTTCGTTCCCGCACACTCCCTCGGGGCAGAGTGCCGCAACAGTGCCTGTGCCTGCCAGGGCAGCTGCCAGGGACAGGGTAGCGAAGGATCCCGCCACGCGCAGATCCCTGGCTGCCTGGCCAAACCAAGCGCGCAAGGCGCTGTTTTCCCAGTCCTTGCCTGTGGGGGAAAAGGGGAGCAGAAGCGCTTTGCCCGCAAGATGCGGTACGGTGACGCATTCCTTGCCGGCAAGGCTGTGGTCGCTGCGCACCATGACACCCCACACCTCTTTTTCCTGCAGGGGAAGGCTTTCGAACAGCCCGGCATCGCAGGGGCTTTCAAGCAGGGCAAGGTCGAGCAGGCCCTTTTCCAGCCTTTCCCCGAGCTCCTGGCCTGGAGCGACAAAAAGGTGCGCGCGTACATCCGGGTACTCGGCCAGCAGGCCGGCAAGGGCCGTGCACAGGAGCAGACCGGCTCCTGTCTCGCGCAGGCCAAGGTACATGTCTCCGCGCATTTGCACTCCGTGGGCGGCAAACTCGGCCTCGGTCTTGTCGAGCATGTCCACTATTTCCTCGGCCCGGCCGCACAGACGCTGTCCGTCGGCAGTCAGGTGCATGTTCTGGCCCTTTCTGTCGAACAGGCGCAGCCCAAGCTCCACCTCGAGATCCTTGATGCGGCGCGAGAGGGTCGACTGGGTCAGGTGCAGTTCCCTGGCCGCGGCAGCCATATTGCCCTCGCGGGCCACAGTGAGAAAGTAGCGCAGAACTCTGAGTTCCATGGACAGCCCCCTTGAGCCCGTGCCCCTGCGGGGTATGCGCGAAGGGCATGGACTGGCATGCAAAACAGGCATTTGCCTTGTTCGGGCCTCGTTAGATACTCTTTGTGTGACTGTTGTATGACAGTCGGTGTTTTTGTCGCATCGGGAGGATGCCATGAATCAGCCGGAACTTTTGCTCAACAATGGCCTTCGCATGCCTCAACTGGGCTTTGGCGTTTTTCAGATAGCCGCGCAGGACTGCGCAGGGGTAGTGAAAACCGCGCTTGAGGCCGGCTACCGTCTTGTGGACACGGCCCAGACCTACTGCAACGAGCGCGAGGTGGGCAGGGCCATCCGCGAGAGCGGCCTTGCCAGAGAAGATATCTGGGTCACCACCAAGATCTGGGTCACTGAGTACGGCAGGGGCAAGACGCACAAATCCCTTGATGCCAGTCTTGAGCGCCTGGGACTTGAGTACGTGGACATGGTGCTTTTGCACTTTCCCGTGCCCTCGGTCTTCGAGCGCACCATCGGAGCCTGGCAGGATCTCGAGGAGGAGCTGACAGACGGCAGGGTGCGGGCCATAGGCGTGTGCAACTTCCACACGCACCATCTCGAGCGCCTCATGGAAGCCTGCACCATCGTTCCTGCCGTGAACCAGGTCGAGCTGCACCCCTACCTGAGCCAGCAGCCCCTGATGGACTTTCACAGGAAACACGGCATTGCCACCCAGGCCTGGTCGCCTCTTGGTGCGGTCATGCTCTACGACGCCGCCGGAGTGGACAAGCCCGTGCACCTGCTCGAGGACAGGACCATCTGCGCGCTTGCGCAAAGGTACGGCAAAAGCCCTGCCCAGATCGTTCTGCGCTGGCATGTGCAAAGGGGTGTGGCTGTCATCCCCAAGAGCGTGCATGCGGAACGCATCAGGCAGAACCTGGACATCCTGGACTTTGCCCTGTCCGACAGGGATATGGAGCTCATGAACGGGCTCAACAGGAACATGCGCGGGGCTCTCGATCCGGACGATGTTCGCGTGGATACCTACGCGACCAGGATGTACGAGCAGTAGATCCGCGTCCGGCGAGCGGATGGCGGGCAGGGAAGGAGTGAACCATGCAGTACGCGCAGCTGAACGATGCAAGGCAAATGCCCATGTTGGGGCTTGGTACCTACACCCTGACTGGCGCCAGGGGAGAGCGAATCATGCTCGAGGCCCTGGAGCTTGGCTACAGGTTGTTGGACACGGCCAGAATGTACGGCAACGAGCGCGAGGTGGGCAGGGCAGTCAGTAAAAGCGGCCTATCTAGAGGGGAAATCTTTGTCACAAGCAAGCTCAACGCACCCTGCGCGTCGTACGCCGGGGCAAAGGGGTGCATACTCCAGAGCCTCGAGACCCTGCAGATGGACTATGTCGATCTCATGCTGGTGCACGAGCCCTACGAGGGCGCGGAGGACATGTACGCTGCCCTGGAGGAAGCCCAGGCCAGGGGGCTTGCGAAAAGCATTGGCATCTCCAACTTCGGCCTTGGACGCTGTACAGGCTTCTACGACAGGGTGAACATCCTGCCGGCAGTGAACCAGCTGGAAAACCACCTGCGCTTTCAGCAGGAAGAACTGGTAGGCTGGCTCTCCCAAAGAGGCACTGTTGTGCAGGCATGGAGCCCTTTTGGGGCAGGCAGGGGCAACATCCTGTCCGATCCCGTTCTTGTGGAGACGGGAAGGCGCCATGGCAAGACGGCTGCTCAGGTAGCCCTGCGCTTTCTTGTGCAGCGGGGAATAGCCGTCATACCCAAGGCCTCGTCCAGGGACAGGCTGCGGCAGAACATGGAGATCTTCGACTTTGAGCTGAACGGGGAGGAGATGCGGACCCTGCGAGCCATGGACAGGGGGCATTCACTCTTTTCCTGGTCGTGGATCTGAGCGGATCTGGCTGTGGGCCTTTTGCGAGACCTTGCCCTCAAAAAGGCACTGTCTCAAAAAAAAAAACAAGTATACCTGCCTCTTGCCCTTGTGTCGCAAAAAAAATGTGGCCAAACTGTGAAAAATTGTTGACAGACCCATGCCACAAGCGTAGAAGCCTCCCTCGCACCAAGTGAATGCGTCTTCGACAGGTTCATTTGGGCAGGCCCTCGGGCCAGTCTGGAAAGCGCTTTTTGCGAGCTTTGAAAAAAGTTCAAAAAAACGCTTGACAGAGGAAAACCGAAAAGCCTATAAGGAACTTTCCCGCGACTGAGAAGGACAAATTCTTCCGCGAAAAAAAATTCGCGAAACGAAAAAAAAGTTCTTGACAGTCGATGAGGAAAACGGCATAAGAGCCGACGCCGCTTGAAACGGCGGCAAGTTCTGGTTCATTGACAAGTGAATAGCGAATGGGAAGAGAA
>CALVGM010000214.1 GCA_944327095.1 uncultured Desulfovibrio sp.
GGAGAAGGTGCGACAGCGGAGGTTGTGGCCCTTGTGCAGTGTTCCTTCGTGGATGAGCACTGTGGCCACGGGGCCGCTGCCCTTTTCCATCTTGGCTTCGATAATGTGGCCCCTGGCGAGCTTGTTCGGATTGGCCTTGAGCTCCATGACCTCGGACTGCAGGGCAACAAGCTCGAGCAGTTCGTCAAGGCCCTGATGGGTCTTGGCCGAAACCTTGGCCACAATGGTGTCACCGCCCCACTCCTCGGGCTGGAGGCCCAGGGCAGAGAGTTCGGAGAGCACGCGGTCCGGATCGGCGCCGGGCTTGTCAATCTTGTTCACGGCCACGATGATCGGCACACCTGCGGCCCTGGCGTGGTTGATGGCTTCCTTGGTCTGCTCCATGACACCGTCGTCGGCTGCGACAACCAGAATGACCAGGTCGGTAATCTGGGCGCCGCGGGCGCGCATGGCCGTGAAGGCCTCGTGACCGGGCGTGTCGAGGAAGACAACGTCGCCGTTCTTGGTGTTCACGTGGTAGGCACCGATATGCTGCGTGATGCCGCCGGCTTCGCCACTGGTCACGTGCGTCTTGCGGATGGCGTCGAGCAGGCTTGTCTTGCCGTGGTCAACGTGGCCCATGATGGTGACCACAGGCGGACGGGGCTTGAGATCCTCCGGTCTGTCCGGAGTGCTGTCCTCAAGGTAGTCCTTTTCCTCGAAGCCTGTCTTCTCCACTTCGTAGTTGAATTCCGAAGCCAGGATAGAGGCCGTGTCGAAATCGATGTTCTGGTTGATGGTCGCCATGATGCCAAGGTTGAAGAGCACCTTGATGAGCTCATTGGCCTTGAGGCCCATCTGATGGGCCATGTCGGAGACACGGATGGTGCCGCCCACGCGAACCTTGCGCTTGGCTGCCTTCAGGGGCTGGGTCACCTGCGCGGGAGCCTGTGCCTGCTTCTTCTTGCGCGAGCGGGAGCTGCGCATGCGCGGAGCTTCGTTCTCGTCGTGGGCGTCAAAGCCCATCTGCTGGAAGTCCACAGTGCGGCGGCCCTTGTTGCGCTTCTTCTTGCTCTGCCCGGAGCGACTGTCATTGTCTGCGGAGGAGCCAAAGCCCATCATGTCGCCGGAGCGAGGAGCGCCGCCCTGGGGCCTGGCTCCGCCTGGCCTGCCCGCGCCACCGCCACGGCGCTGGCGGGTGTCCTCGGAGCGCGTGTTGCCGTCGCGGGACGGACGCTGCTGACGATCATTGTCACGACCGCGGCCACTGCCGCCGCGACGATCGCTGTCGCGGCGTTCGCCGTCGCGCTCGCTGCGCTGCTGGGGACGGGCCGGAGCAGGGGCAGGACGGGAAATGATGCGCACCTTGGGCGTTTCAAAGGGCGTGGCGCTGGCCTGGGGCTTTTTCTCCTGCCTGGCCTTGGCTTCTGTTGTCCTGGACTCTGTCGGCTTGGCTGCTGTGGCCTCGGACTTGTCCCCTTCCTTCTTCACTGCGTTTTCGGCAGGTGTGGCAGGATGCTTGGGAGCCTCGGCAGGCCTTGTCTCGGCCTGCGGCTTTTTGACCTGCTCGCTCTGGGGCATGGCAGCCGCGGGCTCGCCCTTTTTCTGGGGCTGGGCTGTGGCTGTCTGTGCTGGCCTTGCCGTGGCCTCGCTGGCCTGGGCAGGGGCTGTTTCTTCCCTGGAGGGATCGGAAGGCCTGCTGATGATCTTGGCCTTGACATTGGCGGGATCGATGATCTTGACCCTGGGCGCGGCAGGCTTTTCGGCCTTTGCCTGCACCTTTTCCACCGGCTTTGCGGCAGCAGGCCTTGCTTCTGCCTCTGTGCGGGGCGCGGCCTCGGCCTGTTCCTGGCTTGCAGGGGCCTTTTCGGCCCTGGCACCGGGCTTGCGGCGACGCACAATGACTTCCTTGTGGTCCGCGGCGGGCTTTTCCAGGCGCTTGCGCAGGCGGTCGGCCTCTTCGGCGGTCAGGGCTGTCGAGGCGGACTTGGCGTTGATGCCCACTTCGCGGGCCGCATCGACAGCGGCCGGGTGGGCCACCTTAAGTTCGTCCGCAAGCTCTTGTATCTTAATTTTCCTTTCTTTCATGCTTCCTCCCCACGCGCCTTTTTGCCGGCTTGAATCTGGCAAATCTTGCCTGGCAAGACGCCTCTTCACAGACATACCAGCCTCTCCCCGGTCTGGTCTTGTCCGCATCCAGCGCGAGACACCCCTCTGGGGTCAGTGTGTAGCGCAAGAGATCGGTTTTCAAAAATCGTTGTCTGCAGATGACGCACATGCGCACCGGCCCGTCGGCATTGCTATCTTGCCTGGCCTTCGTCATGCGCTTCCTCCTCGGAAACAGGCTCGGAATCGGGCGCATCGGCGGTCGCGTCGGGTGTCACGCCGCTTTCCTCGCCGGGATTGAGGAAATTGAGGGCCTGGCGCAGATGCTCGATCTGGGTGTCCGTCAGGGACAGGGCTGCGACAAGTTCCTCGTCCGAGGCTGCGCGCAGCTTGTCCAGATCCGTGTATCCCGCGTCCTGAAGAGACTGGACGGGAATTTCGGCTACGCCTGCCACCTGCTCGAGGCTGTGCCCGCTGGCGCTGGCCTCGTTGTAGCGGCTCTCTGTGAAGATATCCACCTTCCAGCCAAGCAGTCTGGCGGCAAGCTTCACGTTCTGTCCCTTGCGGCCGATGGCGTTGGTGAGCTGATCGTCCGGAACAATGACTTCGAGCTGGTTCTGGGGCTCGTCCACAATGATGCGCGAGACAAGGGCAGGCGCCAGGGCATTGCGGGCATAGGTGGCGATGTCGGCGTTCCAGATCACGATGTCGATGCGCTCGCCGCGCAATTCCTGCACAATGTTCTGGATGCGTGCTCCGCGCACACCCACGCAGGCGCCCACCGCGTCCACCTCGCGCTCGCGCGAGTAGACAGCGACCTTGGCGCGGGAGCCGGGATCGCGGGCAACGCCCATGATCTGTATGATGCCATCGTCCACCTCGGGCACCTCGCGGTGGAACAGGGCCGTGATGTAGTCCGGATGGGATCTGGAGATCACAACCTGGGGTCCGCGGCCTTCCCTGTGCACATCTATGATGATGGCCTGGATGCTGTCGCCGCGGCGGTAGTGTTCCTTGGAAATTTGCTGATCTCTGGGCAGAACGGCTTCGGTTCTGTCAAGATTGATGATGAAGCTGCTCTTTTCCCTGCGCTGTACGGTGCCGGTGACGATTTCGCCAATGCGTTCCTTGTACTCGTTGTAGATATTGGCCTGTTCGGCATCACGCAGGCGCTGGATAATGACCTGCTTGGCGGACTGGGCGGCAATGCGGCCAAGATCCTGAATCTTGATGCGGAAGCCCATTTCATCGTCTATCTGGACGCTGGCGTCGTGCTGCACAGCGTCGCTGTACTCTATTTCCCTGTCTGGGTTGTCGAGTTCCCCGTCCGGGACCACAATCTTGAACTGATAGACTTCAATGTCTCCGGTTTCCCTGTTGTAGCTTACCTCGACACTCATGTCCTCTGCGTAGCGTCGCTGTACCGAGGTGCGTACCGCGTCTTCGAGAGTCTCCACAAGAAGGTCAGGATCAATCGACTTGTCCTTGCAGATTTGATCAATGGCTTTTTTCAGTTCCTGGTTCATCAACATTCGGCGCGGCTCCTGTACGCGGACAGGAAATACAAGCGCCGCCTCCTCGCGTAGTGCGTCTGATAGGGGTTCGCAGGTTCCCGGCTTGCATGCTGGTCAGCGGGGAAGATCCTGCCCGTGTATTTATGATTTTTTTGCTTTCTTCTGTGTCTTGCCAGGGCCCTTGCCGGGTTTGGCCGGCTTGCGGAAGACGTAGATGCGGCTCACCCTGCGCGCCCTTGCAAAGGGAATGGTCACAGGTTCAGTCTTCTCGAGCACCACTTCGCCCTCGCCGTCCACGCTCGCGGGCGCGAGCACAAAGCTTTCCTCCCCGACTTCCCGGAGCACGCCCTTCCAGACACGCCTTTTGGGCGAGTCCGGGCCAGGGGCAAAGAGTTCGCCCATGCGCGCCTCGATCATGTCGCCCACATAGGGCCTCATCTGGTCGATGGAGAAAAAGACGCGGTTGAAGCCAGGGGTAGACACTTCCAGCGTGTAGGCGCGGTCAATGACGTCCTCGGCGTCGAGAGCCAGGGAAAACTGCCGGGATATGGCCTCGCACTGGTCCACAGAGGCCGAAAGCAGGGCGAGCTCTGGCTCCTCTGCCTCTGTTTCCTGCATGTCTTCGCAGGGCTCTTCTTCCATGGTCGGAACTTCCACGAACAGGCGCACGGTCATGTGCTGGCCGTCCATGACTTCCAGTCCCCAGATTTCCAGATCCTGTGCCTTCACTGCAGGCAGGTCGAGACGCAAAAGTGTGTTTTCAAGCGGGTTTCGGCTCATGTTTGTCCTTGCTGCGCCGGTGTTTGGGCCAAAAAAAAGGGGCCTTACAAAGGCACCCTTCTGTGAACACCAACGGTTCTCAAATGGATGATTGCCGTGAACTGCCACGCTTGCGTGGTCTGCGGGAGGATTCCCGTAGCGAAGGTCTTGCGCAGGGATAATGACTGCGAAGGACCATGGGCGCGTTCACAGAGCCCTCATCAAATGCGGAAAATGTTCCGCATGCTGCAGCGTCCATGCCGGTGCATGGTAGGGCAGCGCCTGATGAATCGCGCAGTCCCAATACTTGCGAACAGGCAAAAAGTCAAGGAAAATGCGCAATACGGAAAAAATATGTGCGCCTGCGCCTTGAAAGTGTTTTGCCGTTCGCCTGGGGAGCGTCAGGCCAGGGGAAGCTTTGGCAGTCCCCCGGAGGAAGTCGTGTACAGGCGACCATTGGCGAGAGTGAGCATGTTGGCCAGCTTGCGGTGGGCCGAAGGCATGGCGTAGTCCGCAAGCTCTTCCAGGGTAAGCCAGCGAAACTCGCTTGCCTCGCAAAGATGCGGGGGAGCAGGAAAGTCGCACTCTCCTGACGCAGAGGCAAGTTCCAGGGCAAAGCAGTGCAGGGTTATGTGGTATTTGGTGTAGGAGTGTCTGATGAGGGCAAGCTTGTCCACGACCTGCACGCGAAAGCCCGTTTCCTCGAAAAATTCGCGCACAACCGTGGCCTCAGGCTGCTCGTTTTCCTCCATGCCGCCGCCGGGAAATTCCCACAGGCCTCCCCACACATCCTTCGGGAGGCGCTTTTGCACGTAGATGCGGGAATTGTGCACAAGGACGCCAGAGGCCACGCTGATGGGAATGCGCTCCTGCCTCTGGGGCAGGACAGGGCGCAGGTGCACGGTATTGCGCTTGTGCGCAAGACAATAGTCTCGGAGGGGGCAAGCCGGACAGTCGGGATTTTTGCCGCACACAAGGGCTCCGAGCTCCATCATGGCCTGATTGTGGTCGCGGCCGCACCCCCTTTGCAGGAACGCCCCTGCCAGTTCGGCGACAGCTTCCCTGCCTGCCCGTTCGCGCACGCACAAATCGAGAGCTGCGAGTCGCGAGACCACGCGCTCCACGTTGGCGTCTATGCAGGCCACGTCCTCCTCGAAGGCAATGCTTGCGATGGCTGCAGCCGTATAGGGGCCTACGCCTGGCAGGGCCCGGATTTCTTCCAGGGAGGAGGGGAAGACGCCATGGTGGCGTTCCATGATGATGCGCGCGGCCTTCAGGATGTTGCGGGCCCGCGAGTAGTAGCCAAGGCCTTCCCAGGCCTTGAGCACCTCTTCCTCCTGGGCCCTGGCAAGACTTGCCAGGTCGGGAAAGCGCTGCATCCAGGCGAGGTAGAAGGAAACGCCGCGCTCCATCTGGGTCTGCTGCAGCATGATTTCCGAAATCCACACTCCATAGGGAGAATAGTGCCCGCGCCAGGGAAGGGGACGCATGTTGCGCCTGAACCAGGCGAGAAGCTGTCTTTCCATGGCGCCAAAGTTCAGCGCCTGTCCTGTCTGTGTCTTGTACGGCATGAGATCAACCCGAGCAAAAGATGCAAAAGCCTCCGCGCGAGGGAGGCACCCTGGCGAAAAAAAAGCCCCTGATGCCCGTATTGTCAAGCAGCGCTCCTTTGCGTACAGTTGCAGGGCAATTTTTTCATCAGGGGACTGGCAACGGCACGAAAGTGCTATCCTTTTTATGCCGGCCTGGAGTGCGACCGGCAAGGTCCCCCAAGGAGACATTATGGCTACAAATCCCGTGGTACTGCTCGAAACAACGTCCGGAGACATCCTGATCGAGCTCTATCCTGACAAGGCTCCCAAGACAGTTGAGAACTTTCTGCAGTATGTGGATTCCGGCTTTTACAAGAACACGCTCTTCCACAGGGTCATCCCCGGCTTCATGATCCAGGG
>CALVGM010000215.1 GCA_944327095.1 uncultured Desulfovibrio sp.
GGCAAAGCCCAGGGACGAGTGGGGCAGGTTCGAGCGCTGGAGCTTCGAGGCGCCAGAGGACTTTCCCTGCCCCGAGGATCTGGCCCCGTCAGCCGACAAGGTGCAGGAGTTCCTGCGTGGGCTTGCCATGGACTTTGCCGCAAGGGCCAATGTCCCGGATTTCGAGCAAAGGGCAGCGCAAACAAAGCCTGGCCAGGGCTTCTGGCTCGATGTGCTGGAAAAGCCCGCACAGGAAGCAGAAGAAGGCGAGGAAGCCCCGGCACCCCGCAAAACCAGCATCTACGGCCCCTCCCTGGCCATCCTCTGCAGGATGGAGCTCGACGCCCATGGCCTTCCGGAACACACGGGCGCCTTTGCGGCGGCAACGCAGCTCATGGACTGGGCTGCAGGCTGGCGCGAATAGGGCATACCTGTCCGGCTTGCCGCAACACATCTTTCAGCAAAAAGCCCCTCTGTAACGAGGGGCTTTTTTGCGAATACCACTGGCCCTGCGACAGGAGCCTCGGGGTGTGCTCAGGGAGGTTCAGGCCCTTGCCGGATTCTCGACCTGCTGTTCTGTCTGCTGTTCGGCAGCCCTGGCTGTCTTTTCCGTGGACCTGTCTATTGTTGGGAAGGTGTAGCCCTCTTCAAGGACAGGCGGCACTGGCTTGCCCTCGTCCTTGTCCTTTTGTCTGGCCTCCCAGTAGTGCAGGGTGTGGGATATGGCCTCGTAGATGGCCCTGTTTTCCGCGTGGCCGGACCCGTCCACGCGCAAGGGCGGGAAGAAGCGGAAGAGCACGTCGCTTTCGGGGGTAATTTTGCCAAGCTCCTTGATCTTCTTGCCTGTGCCCCAGGCGTCGGTCTTGAGGGCCAGAGGCACCACCGGCACGCCTGCCTTGCGGGCCAGCTTGACGCCAATGGTGTTGAAGTGCCTTGGGTCAATGTGCATGGTCCTGGTGGACTGGGGGAAGACTATGACCGAAATGCCCTTTTTCAGGCGCTCTGTGCCCTCGCGCAAGATGGTTGTCAGATCCTCGCGGGGATTGACCCTGTCCACCACCACGGGATCGCGCGAGCGCATCACCGGCCCAAAGAAGGGCATGGTGGTGAGGCTGCGCTTCACTATGAAGGTGACAGGAAAGCGGGGCCTCAAGATGCAGGGCAGAAGGTAGGTCTCGAGGGTGCTCATGTGGTTTGCCACTATGACAAAGGGCCCTTCGGCCATGTTGAAGGCGTCAAGGCCTGTCACGCGCACGCTGATGCCCGTGCGCTCCACATCCTCCAGAATCCAGGCGCTGGCGTAGCACCAGGCCGCGTCGTCGCACATGCCCTTGGCTGCTCTGGAGGTGAGCCAGTGTGTCGTGCCAAGGAAGATGCGTGCATAAAAGCTCAGCGAGGGAAAGAGCCTGGTCAAAAGGCAGGGCACCTGTGTGCGCGAGGTGTAGCTGTCTTTCGGAAAACGGTTGAGAAGAGTGTCCGGAACAAAGGTTTCCATAGGTTTCTAATATGTCCTGATTGATGTCTGTTGAAGGTCTGTCTGGGTCCTGATGCCAGGGATCCGGGACCCTGGTCTTCGGGAGCAGGGCCGCTAGCGGGGCCCGCGCGCGTTCTTTCTGCTGCGCCAGAAGGAGGCAAGGCGCGGTTCCTCGCCGTTTTCCCTGGGCTTGTAGAAGCTTTCCTGGGCCACGCCCTCGGGCAGGTAGCGCTGCCGCACCCAGCCCTCGCGGAAATTGTGCGGATACTGGTAGTTGCGACCGTATCCCCACTCCTTCTGCAGCTCGGTCACGGGGTTGCGCAGATGCAGGGGCACAGGCAGTACCCCTTGCGTGCGCACAAGCTTTTGCGCGCTCAGGTAGGCAGCGTAGGTGGAATTGCTCTTGCGGGCAAGGGCCAGGTAGGTCACGGTCTCGGCCAGGGGGATGAAGCCCTCGGGCATGCCCACAAATTCCACTGCCTGCTGGCAGGCCACGGCCATGGGCAGGGCATGGGGATCCGCCAGGCCCACGTCCTCGGAGGCGGAAAGAATGAGGCGCCTGCAGATGAAGCGCGGGTCCTCCCCACCCTCGAGAAGGCAGGCCAGATAGTAGAGGGCAGCGTCCGGATCCGAGCCGCGGATGGACTTGATGAGCGCGGAGGCCAGCTCGTAGTGGCTGTCCCCGGCCTTGTCGTGGCGCGAGATCACGTCCGGCAGCACGGACTTGACCTTTTGGGGATCGTCCTTGTCCCCCGGCAGGGAGGCCACGTACTCCACAAGGTTCAAAAGCGTGCGCGCGTCGCCGTGGGCGAGATCGCAGAGCATGGAGAGCACGTCTTCGCTCAACTCGCAGCCCATCTGGCTTGCGCCGCGCCGCGCAAGCTCCAGCATTTCCGGAAGATCCAGGGGACGCAGGCGCAGCACGCTCAGGCGCGAGAGCAGCTGCCTTGTGACCGAGAAGGAAGGATTTTCCGTGGTGGTGGCCAGAAGCGTCAGGGAGCCGTCCTCGAGCAGGGGCAGGAAGAAGTCCTGCTGGGCCTTGGTGAACCTGTGCAGCTCGTCGAGGATAAGGATGTCCACGCCCTCGCCAAGGATGCGCCTGAGCTGGCTGATCCCCGCCTCCGGCGCGGACACGCGCCTGTAGGGCCTGCCCGTGGACTTGGCGAGCAGCAGGGCTATGGTGGACTTGCCGCAGCCTGGGGGACCGAAGAAGAGCAGGCTTGGCAGGTTCCTGGCTCCCAAAAGGGCGTGTATGCGCGTCTCAAGGTGGGCCTGTCCGAGGAAGAGGTCCATGTTGTCGGGACGCAGCCTTTCCGGCAGGGGCACCCTGTCCGCCTTGGGGGACGCGCTGGATAAAAGGGAATTTTCCTGTGTCATCACAAATACTGGCGCGGAGAGCCCCGCGTGTACGCAGGGGAAGAAGCGCCTTTTTCCTCCCTTTCTGATTTCCGATATGTCCTGCGTCTTGGCTCTGGCGGGAAAGTGGGATCCAGATGGGGACAAGCCCAGCGGTCAATTTCTTGGAGCGCACCCGTCTTGTGTACATGAAACACATACCGGTTTTTTGCCAGAGCCAAATGACAAGGCCCCCTTGTGTTTCTCCGGAGGGGCAGGCAGCCTCGTTGGGCTGCCTATACACCATGCCTTTGCCCTGCACGCTACTTTTGCAGGGCTTCTATTGTGCTGACAGGAAGATCTGTACATCCATGAATGATCTCTATGGACACACCATGAGCCAATAGGTAGCGGGCAGTCTTGAGTGTTTTTTCCCGAGCCTTAGCCTCAACTTCAGCTCGTGCTTTGGCTCGCCCTTCGGCTATTCCTTCTTGGCGAGCCTCATAGAGTTCAGTTTCTCTTTCGAGAATAGCGTTTTCATGCTGAAGATGTCTATGCCACAAGGCATCATCATGAATACATTTTATTTCTTCTTCTATTAGTGCACGTGCCTTGGGATTTATCATAGCATACCTCTCAATCATTTTAGAATTATCGTTTGAAAAAAATGATATCCATTGCTCAAAATTATTTTCAGCTTTTCTTTTCAATGAAACTCATTTGGAAAGTTCAATAAAAATTTTATATCTTTGTCGAGAGGTTGTCCTGTTGTAAAAACATTGGTATTAACATGATGAATATAGAAATTATTGTCTTTGAAAAAACAAAGTTCTGTAGTACAACAGTATATGGTGGACAAAGATTGTCATCAAGGGGTACCCCCCGGCTTTGCCGGGGGACTCACAAAAGCTTGGCTTATGCGGTGGTCGGCAGAGGATGGGCTGGCGGCTCCGTACGAGCAAGCTCACACTCCGCCATCAGCCCATCCTCCGGATTGTCCTCATGTGAAAATCCTGTGAAAATTAGTAATCTCCCCGTGGGAGCCGCCAAGCACCTACAAAGGAGATTACCAATGGAGTAAGAGCCTAGCACATACGAAATACATGTGCAAATACCATGTAGTCTTTACCCAAGTATCGGAAGAAGACGATGCTTGGAGACATCCGTCCCTGGTTAATCCATAGATTCAAAGAACTTGCAGAGCAAAAGGGCTGTCGAACAGAGACAGGTATAGGGGGTATGCCCGACCATGTGCACATGGTCATATCCATACATCCAAAGTATTCCGTGTCTTTCGTGATCGGCTATATCAAGGGGAAAAGTACGATTGCGCTCGCAAGAGATTTCAAGGGATGCCAGAGGAATTTTGCCTGACAACACTTCCGGGCCTGCGGCTACTTCGCCCCTGCCGTTGGTCTGGCGAAGAGGCGATCAAAAACTACGTTGAAAACCAGATGTCGGAAGACATTCGTCTGGACAAATGGAACAGATACGTTCTGATTTTTGGCTTTGTTGCTCTATGCTCCCAAGCCCATAGAAATAACAAGGTCCCCCTTGTGTTTTTTCAGAGGGGCAGGCAGCCCCGTTGGGCTGCCTATGCCCCATGCCTTTGCCCTGCACGCTACTTTTGCAGGGTTTCTATTGTGCTGACAGGAAGACCAGTGCATCCATGAATGATCTCTATGGACACACCATGAGCCAATAGATAGCGGGCAGTGTTGAGTGTTTTTTCCTGAAGCCGAGCCTGAAGCAGAGCCTGAGCCTCAGCCTCGGCTTTAGCTTGCCCTTCAGCTCGCCCTTTAGTTAGACCTTCAGCTATTCCATCTTGACGAGCCTCATAGAGTTCAGTTTCTCTTTCGAGAATGGCATTTTCATGTTGAAGATATCTATGCCACATGGCATCATCGGAAACAAATTTTTTTTCTGCTTCTAATGCTGCACGTATATTATCATTTATCATAGCATACTCCTCAATCATTTTAGAATTATTATTTGAAAAAAATGATATCCATTGCTCAAGGGTATTTTCAGCTTTTCTTTTCAATGAAACTCATTTGGAAAGTTCAATAAAAATTTTATATCTTTGTCGAGAGGTTGTTCTGTTGTATAAATATTGGTATTAACATGATGAATATAGAAATTATTGTCTTTGAAGAAAACAAAGTTCTGTAGTACAACAGTATATGTGGACAAAGATTGTCATGGGATGACGAACAGAGACAGGTACAGGGGGATATGCCTGACCATGTGCACATGGTCATATCCATACAGCCAAAGTATGCCGTGTCTTCCGTGATCGGCTATACCAAGGGGAAAAGTGCGATTGCGCTCGCAAGAGATTTCGAGGGATGCCAGAGGAATTTTACCGGACAACACTTCCAGGCCCGCGGCTACTTCGTCTCTGCCGTTGGTCTGGACGAAGAGGCGATCAAAAACTACGTTGAAAACCAGATGTCGGAAGACATTCGTCTGGACAAATTGAACAGATACGTTCTGATTTTTGGCTTTGTTGCTCGATGCTCCCAAGCCCAGAAATAACAAGGTCCCCCTTGTGTTTTTTCAGAGGGGCAGGCAGCCCCGTTGGGCTGCCTATACCCCATGCCTTTGCCCTGCACGCTACTTTTGCAGGGCTTCTATTGTGCTGACAGGAAGACCAGTGCCTCCATGAATGATCTCTATGGACACACCATGAGCCAATAGATAGCGGGCAGTGTTGAGTGCTCTTTCCTGAGCCTCAGCCTCGGCTTTAGCTCGCTCTTCAGCTCGCCCTTCAGCTCGCCCTTCATCTCGCCCTTTAGTTAGACCTTCATCTATTCCATCTTGACGAGCCTCATAGAGTTCAGTTTCTCTTTCGAGAATGGCATTTTCATGTTGAAGATATCTATGC
>CALVGM010000216.1 GCA_944327095.1 uncultured Desulfovibrio sp.
AAAGCGGCTGGTGGCAAACCACAGGGCGCCGTCCTTCTCGTAGAGGTAGCCGGCAGCGTCCAGGGCCTTGAAGGCAGCGTCCACCTTGCCCTGATCAAAGAGGCTCTTTTCCGAGAACCACACCTGATGCTCCACACGAAAATGGGCCAGATCCGCGCGTATGCCCTCGAGAATCTCGTTCTTGGCGTACTCGTAGCAGCGCTCCTCGCCCTCCTCGTCGCTCGCCTTGGCAAGATCCGGGTCCTTTTGCAGCATCTCCTTGGCAATGTCCTTGATGTACTCGCCCTTGTACCAGTCCGTGGGCTCTTCCATGGGGCGGCCCACCATGTTGCGCAGGCGGTACCACACGGAAAGGCCCAGAAGGCGCATCTGGCGGCCCGCATCGTTGATATAGTACTCGGTGGTGACGTCGTAGCCTGCCCTGCGCAAAATGCGCGCAAGACTGTCACCGCAGGCAGCGCCGCGGCCATGGCCCACGTGCAGGGGGCCAGTGGGGTTGGCGGACACGTATTCCACCAGGGTCTTGGTGCCCTGGCCGGTCGTGGTATTGCCGTAGTTTTCGCCTGCCTGCTCCACATCGCAGACCACCTTCTGCCAGAAGGAAGGCGCAAGGGTGATGTTGCAAAAGCCCGGGCCAGCTATCTCCACCTTCACAACGTCCTCGCAGGAAGATCGTATAAAGTCCGCAAGCTCCGCTGCCACGTCCCTGGGGGGCATGCCCAGGGGCTTTGCCAGAAGCATGGCCACGTTGGTGGCCAGATCCCCGTGTCTGGGATCCCTGGCGGGTTCTATGACTGCCTTTTCTGGCCAGGCCAGACCCTTCTTGAGCAGAAATTCTCCCACAAGGGAATGGACTGTGCTGTATGCTTGCATGCGTGTTTCTCCTGCGACAAATGAGATTTGCTTGCCTGTGCGGCTTTGTAGGGGCTGACAAGAAAGCCCCTGGGTAAAGTCTGAAAAAAACAAATGGAAAATGGGGTCCTGGAAGCGGGCTCTTTGGGAAAAAATCCTGGGGAAAGGGTCCAGGAACGCTAGGCCATGGCCTCTTCGAGCTTGCTGACAACGGCCGTGGTCACAGGACCGGCCGTCTCCACACCCTCAAGGCAGCGGGCGACCATCTTGCTCAGGACTGCCTTTGGACCCACCTCGATAAAGTCGTGCAGACCATGGGCAGCCTCGGACTGCATGATCTCGATCCAGCGCACGGGCGAGGTCATCTGCACGAGCATGGCCTCGCGAATGCTTTCGCCGTCCTCCAGAGGACCAGCGGTCACGTTGCTGTAGATGGGGCAGATGGGGCGCCTCCACACAACCTTTTGCATGTGGCGGGCAAGCTCGTCCGCAGCCCTTTGCATGAGGGGGCTGTGGAAAGCGCCGCTCACTGCCAGGGGCAGGGCACGCCCCTTTGCTTCCTTGGCCATGGAGGAGGCAAGCGCCACGGCTTCTTTCTCGCCGCTGATAACGTACTGGCCTGGGGTGTTGTAGTTGGCCACAAGAAGCACCTGCCCGCTCTCGGCCCTGGCCTTGTCCACTATCTCCTGCACCCTTTCCAGGGAAAGCTTCACAATGGCTGCCATGGCCCCGCGCCCATCGGGATCGCTGTCTGCCATGAGCTGGCCGCGCAAAGAGACAAGCTTCAGGCACGTCTCCACGTCGAGCACCCTGGCCACGGCAAGGGCGCTGTACTCCCCAAGGCTGTGGCCTGCGCAGGCCAGAGGACGCACGCTGCGGGAAAGAGCCTGCCAGAGAGTCAGGTTGACCACGGTGAGCGCTGGCTGCAGGGCCCTGGTGTCGCTCATGGCAGCCTCGTCCCCTTCCCAGTAGATTTCACGCAGGGGAAGGCCGCTTATGGCTTCGGCCTTCTTCCACATGTCCATGGCTTCGGAACTGGCATCGGCCACGTCGCGACCCATGCCCTGAATCTGGGCGCCCTGTCCGGGAAAAAGCAATGAGGCTGCTCGCATCGTGTCAAAACTCCTTGCAGAATGTGCCGCCAGAGCGCGTGGGCCGGGCAGCTGGTGCGTACGAAAAGATGTTCTTTCCTTACTGTATCTTGGCCATGCTGGCAAGCAGACAAAGAGCGGTTGAGAGAGGGACATGGGCTGGATACGGGGGCGCTTTTTTGTCTGCAGGAAAGCCCGTCACAGGCAAAAAACTGGCAGACCTGTTTTTGTTTTGACACACAAGGCAAGGGAGCTCTTGGGCAAGCCTGGGTCCTGGCCATCTGTCTTGGGGGCAAGAGCAGAACCAGCGCACGCATCAGGTTGGCTGCCGGGACACGGAGCTTCTCTTCCTTGCAGGACCAGAGGTTGGCGCATGACCTCTGGCAGAACGCGCGTCCAGGGCCACGACAAGGGATATGGGAGCGCACGCGCAAAAGGCCACGAGAAAGGACGTGCCTCGACGCGGGAAAGGCGAAAGGGGCTTGCCCGCATGGGGCAGGCGTCGTACTAATGAACTGCGCGGCGCATCGTGTGCCCATGGGCCATTGGCCTGCCGGGCCATGCGCCCCGGGACCATACAAAAACTCGAAGAGGGGGAGTCAATGGAAGAAGCAGACGGGCGCGGACTTGCAAGAGCGCTGACAGAGGCAGGGGTAGCCTGCCCATCGGAGGCTGTGCCCTCCCTTCTTGAGTACGTGAACATGCTCATGCGCTGGAACGCCCGCATGAACCTTGTAGGCGCGAGAACCTGGCAGGAAGCTGCGCAGGACCTTGTGGCGGACTGCCTGCGCCTTGGAGACTTTCTCAAGACCCTGCCCCTGGCCGAGAACCCTGTGTGCTGGGATCCCGGCGCCGGAGCAGGACTTCCCGGCATTCCCCTGCGCTGCGTGTGGAAAAAGGGCACCTACCACATGATCGAGGTGCGCAGCAAACGAGCGCTCTTCCTCTCCCAGATCTTGGGGACCATAGACCTGGAGAGAACGCAGGTGCACAACATGGACATCAACAGGTTCATGCAGGAAAAGAAGGCGGACCTTGTGGTCAGCAGGGCCTTTTTGCCCTGGGAGAAGGTGCTTGGCCTTGTGGCGGATCACCTGACAGACCAGGGCCTTGTGGTCTTCATGAGCCGCATGGTGCCAGAGGGGGCAGAACTTGCGGCGCTAAAACAACCCTTTGCCCTTGTGGCAGACACAAAGTACCAGGGGCCATCCGGCACGCGCACCCTGTGGGCAGCAAAAAGGGCGTAACGAGGATTCGGAACAAGACACAGGCAAGCTTTGGAGTTGTCCATGCACTACCTTTCTCTCACCTTTTGCTGCAGGCTGAACAGCAAAGCCAGCCTTTCCGCCTACAAGGGCTCCATGCTCAGGGGCACGTTCGGCACACACCTGAAAAAAACCTGCTGCACAACGCGCGCAAGCGACTGCAGACAATGCGTGCTCCGCGACGTGTGCACCTACCCGGCCCTGTTCGTGGGCAGGCCTGCGCGCGGCGAAGGCAGACTCGATTCCCTCACCCTGCCCTTCTGCCTTGTGCCGGAAGACACGGGCAAGACCATCTACGAGGAAGGCGAGCGCTTCTCCTTTGGCGTGCGTCTCTTTTCCTACGCGACGGCCTACGTCCCCTATTTTGCCCACGCCTTTGCGCTGGCCGGCAGGCATGGCATGGGGCGCAGGTCGGACACCTGCCAGGGAACCTTCGACCTTGTGGACATTGTCTGCAACGACACATCCATCTACGACAGGGAAAGGCAAAGGGTTGCCATGCCCGAGCCCTGTGAACTGGAGCTTCCCGTTCTTGACACGAGTGCGCAGGGCACGCAGCGCGTCCGCGTTTTGCTCACCACCCCCTGCCGTTTCAAGGAGGGCAACAGACTCTCCGGGGACCTTCCCTTCAAGACACTGTTTTTGCTCATAGTGCGCAGGCTGCGCGCTCTCTGGGCCCTGGACGGGGCCAGTGTCAGCTACGACAACTTCCGGGAGATGATGGACATGGCCGAGAGCGTGCGCACAGTGGAACAGGACCTTTCCTGGAAGGACTGGACGCGCTACTCCTCGCGCCAGAAGACCTACATGCAGCTTGGCGGCCTGCAGGGCAGCATTGTCTACGAAGGCCGCATTGCGCCCTTTCTGCCCTTCCTCGCCATGGCCGAGAAGCTGCACATAGGCAAGCAGACAAGCTTTGGCCTCGGGGAAACGCACCTTGTCCTGGAGGCCAGTCTGTGAGCAAGGCCGCAGCGCAAGCTCAAGACAGACAAATCCAGGCACAGTATCTCTTTTTCTCTCCTTGACAGGACAATATGCGTCCAGTATTCAGGAAGAACCTTGCGCATTTTCTTCTGAATTTCCGCAATCTTTTGTCCAAAACAAGAGTTCTGGACAAGGCCTGCAAAAACAGTCCACACCTGTGTGGACTAGAAAACATCTTGTCGGTAGCTTCGCAATACGCAACGTCATTGCCAGACTTGCCTTTCCCCATACGATACAACAGACAATCTGTGTCAGCCAAGAGACAGCAAAGATCAAGGAGCCAGCCCCAATGGAAAAACAGGAACTGTCCTTTCTTGTCCTGGCAGCCCTCCTGCACGATGTGGGCAAATTTGCCCAGCGGGCAGGCGCTCCGTCAAGCCGCGACATGGAGGATACCTACTGCCCCCAGTCTGCGCACAAAAGCACGCACAAGCACGTGCTCTACACGGACCACTTTGTGGAAAGGGAACTTGTGCTTCCCAGGGAGCTTGAGGGCAAACGCAGCCTTCTTGCCCGCATAGCATCCGCGCACCACAAGCCGGACGAGGCAAGCAGGATGGAAAAATGCCTGCAGCAGGGAGACTGCCTGGCATCCGGTCACGACCGTGTTCCCGGAGACAGTGAAGGCGGGTACAAGACCTCCAGGCTCGAATCCATCTTCGGACGGGTGCGCCTGCGCGACGACAACCCGGCCCGGCAGCCCGGGGAGATGCTGCGCTATGGCCTCAGAGCCCTGGACGCCACAGGCGACCCCATCTTCCCGGTCACGCTCCAAGAGGCGCAAAAGACCTCGTACGCGGCCCTTTACGAGGAATTTTTGCAGGCCGTGCGGGCCATTCCCACGGACATGGGACTCTCCCACTACCTCTCCTCCTTCATGACCGTGCTCGAGCGCTTTGCCTGGTGCATCCCCTCCTCCACCTACGAGACCAGGGCGGACATCAGCCTCTACGATCACTGCTACACCACTGCCTCCATTGCCCAGGCCCTCTACCTTGGCGATCAGCCTGTGGAAAGACTTGGGGAAAGCGGCCTTATCCTGTTCGGCGGCGAGCTCTCCGGCATACAGAACTTCATCTTTGGCCAGGGAGAACAGGGAGACAGGGGTGCCAGCAAGCTCTTGCGCGCCCGCTCCTTCAGCCTGCAAATGCTCACCCGTTCCATCTGGCTGACCCTGCTTGAGCGCTGCAAGCTCACCCAGGTGGCCCGCATCATGGACGCCGGCGGCCGCTTCATCCTCCTGCTTCCGGACACGGACAAAGTCCGCAAGGAGCTGGACAAACTCGAAACAGAGGCCCTCAGATACGTGCTCACTGCCTTCAACGGCATCCTGCGCATCACCTTCGCACGGCACGCATTCAGGGCAAAGGACCTTGCCATCACCACCTTCCCGGACGTCTACAAGACTCTCAACGACAGGCTCGAACGCGCCAAGCTGCGGCCCCTCTCTCCCCTGCTTGGGGAGAGCTTCAGGCCTGTGCTTGGCATAGCAAGCTCGCGGTACGCGAAGTTTGGCGCCTGCCCTTTTTGCGACCTCAGGCCAGCGCAGGGAGAAAGCGGGGACGAGGCAGGCTGCGACATCTGCAAAAGCCTCATTCAGCAGGTAGGACGCAGGCTCCCCACAGCCCGCTACGCCCTGCTGACCAGGAACGGAGCAGGCTTTCCCCTCTTTGGCGGGCTCTACCTGCGCCTTGAGGAGAGTGTGGACAAAACGGCAGCCCAGGCCCTGGACATCCTCTCCCTGAAGGACAGAAAGGCCTTCACGGCAGCGCCTGTGGCAGGCTATGTGCCAAGGATTTCCAGGGACGACATGGAACGCAGGCTAGTCTCGGGCCAGGTTGCCCAAAAGCCGGACGAGCCCTGGGAGGAAGGCGCTCCCAAGACCTTCGGCATGCTTGCCGCAGAGGCCAGGATCCCGGAAGAGAGGGGCTTTCGCTCCATAGCCTGCCTTGCAGCCTGCAAGGCGGACGTGGACAACCTGGGGCTCCTGTTTGGCATGGGTCTTGAGCACGGAGAGGAAAACCACTTTTCCCTGTCCCGCTTTGCCATGCTCTCGCGCATGATGCACCACTTTTTCTCCTCCTACCTCATCAGGGTCATAACCGAGCAGTTCCCGGACATCTACGTGGTCTTCGCAGGCGGAGACGATCTCTTTGTGCTTGGGCCCTGGAGTGACGTGGTGCACTTTGCGAAGGTGCTGCACTCGACCTTCGAGCGCTTTGGCGGCGGCAACCAGGAGGTGACCATTTCCGCAGGCCTGGCCCTGGCCAAGCCTGGCGTGCCCATGCGCATCATCAAGGACCTTGCAGAAGACCAGCTGGAAGCCTCCAAGGGCCGGGGCGAGGACAAGGGAGCACAGGAGGGCAGCCCGGCAAAGAACGCCGTAACCCTCTTCGGCGTGACCTGCCCCTGGAAGGAGTTCGAGCCGCGCCTTGCCCAGGGCGAATGGCTCGAGAACCTGTGCCTTGAGGGGACCCTGACCCAGGGCTTTGTGCGCAGGCTGCTCGAATACTCAAGACAGGCACGGGCCTTTGCGGCAGGGGACATTTCCTGCGGCCTCTACAGATCCCACATGGTCTACGACATAAGCCGCAATTTCGCCCAAAAAAAGAATTTTCCGCCCGATGTGCTGGCGCGACTGCAGGCTCTGTGCCACCAAAAGGGCTTCGAACACATGGAAGTCAGCGTCACATGGGCTCTGTATCGGACCCGTGCGTCGATATAGGGAGGATATATGATCAAGTACCATACGGACAGGGGCACCATCGATCCCAAAATCGTCAACGAAAAGGCGCTTGAAGTAGCGCAGCAGCTTGTCGTCAAGTACAATGGCAGGCCTGACCCCAAATACAGCATCAAGAGCTCGCAGCTGCGCAAGTTCTATGGCGACGTGAAAAGCCTTGAGCTCACCTGGAACAATCAGCAAAAGACCGATGTCGCCTTTCAGGGCATCCTCCCGCAAATAAAGATGCTCAAGGCCAAGGTTGCCTACGCCAAGGGCCGCGGCGTTGTGCCGCAGAACTTTGCGCAGTGGCTGAGCGAAAACGTGGACAGTGTCAACACGCCTGAGGAGTTCAAGGCCTTTTTGCTGCACTTCGAGGCTGTGGTCGGCTTTTGCTACGGGGAAGGACTCAAGGATTAGGGGGAAGTTGCCATGAGACTTGTTGCGATCAAAAACATCACCGGTGTCATCCGTCTTCGTTCAGGTCTGCATATAGGAGCAAGCAAGGACAATATCGAAATCGGCGGCATGGACCAGCCCATCATCAAGGATCCCGTTACCAGGGCCCCCTACATCCCCGGCTCCTCGCTCAAGGGCAAGCTGCGCTCGCTGCTTGAGACCTCGGTCTTCATGAAGAATCCGGACACGCGGAAGTTTGTCGTGCAGGGATCTCCCTGCAAGTGCGGCAAGAAAAGCTGCCCGGACTGCACCATCTTCGGCTCCCACGCCACTCCCCAGGAATGCGATGAGGATCTTGGCCCCACACGTCTGCTTGTGCGCGATGCCTGCCTCACGGACGAGTACAGGACACTCTTTGTGAACGGCCTCTTGCCCATGGAGGTCAAGACAGAGAACATCATCCATCGCGTGAAGGGTGTCGCCGAACACCCAAGGCCCCTTGAGCGTGTCCCTGCCGGCACCTGCTTTACCATGAACATGGCCTTTCGCGTCTACGAGGGGGACAGCGAGAATCTGCTCTCCTATGTCTGGCAGGGGCTCAAGCTGATCGAGCTCGACGCCCTTGGCGGAGGCGGTTCCCGAGGCAGCGGCCAGGTTGTCTTCGAAAACCTGCAAGTGGACGGCAATCCCGTTGATCTTGAGGGCATACGCGCATTTTAGGCGGAGGTCCCATGGCTGTGCATCGCTACATTCTGAAACCCCAATCCGCCTGGGGCACGCCCCTGCGCAGCGACACGCTGGCAGGTCTTCTGCTCTACAGGCTGGCGGAGGACGAGGGAGAACAGGCCCTGAAGGCGGAAATTTCCGCCTTTATGGACGGCAGGCCGCCCTTTGTCCTGTCATCGGCCATGCCAAGGGACACGGTCTTTGCGCCCAAGCTTCCGCCCCTGCCGCGCAAGCGCTTTGCGGATCTTCTGACAAAGGGGGCCTTTTGCGGGGAAGACGGCAAGCCCCTTTCCGCCTTCGAGGCCTTGAGCCTGTTCAAGAAGTACCGTAAAAAGCGCTTCTTGCCCTACCCTGTGTGGAAAAGGCATTGCCAAAGTCTTTCCGTTGCCAATCTCTTTGCGGACTTTTGCAAGAATCCCGGGCTCTGGGAAATTCCTGCAGCCAAAAGGCATCAGGAAATGCACGTCACCATTGCCAGGAACTCCAATACGGCTCTCGAGGGTGGCCTCTTTGTCTCCCATGCCTACTGGCCAGCCGAAGGACAGGAATACCATATCTATGCGCAAACCGAAGACAGCGCTGCCCTGCTCGAACGCCTGCGCCGCATAGGCCTGCTTGGCTTTGGCAGGGACAGCAGCACCGGCAAGGGTGCCTTTTCCATCGAGGAGGACACAAACTTTGCCCTTGATGACAGCATGTCCGCCGCTCTGCCCCACGGCCTGCTTGTCTCCATGCTCTCGGCCATGGATATGCGCGGCCTTGAGGGCTGGTACGCTGTCGAGGTGAAGAGCGGCAAGGCCGGACAGGGCATAAGCCGGGGCAATCCCTACAAGAGCCCCTTTCTCTGCGTGCAGGAAGGAGCTGTGATAACGCACCTTCCCAAAGGGCCCTTTGTTTTGCAGGGACTCAATGCCAACCCGGACATTGTGCAGATAACCCAGCCCCTCACGCTGCCCTGCAGACTGGCCGAAGACGGTATGGAGGAGGTGAACAATGCCTGACAAGATACCCCGCTGCTGGCAGGAAAGGGGCTTTGTTCCCTTTGGGATCGAGGTGCTTACCCCTGTCTACATAGGATCCGGTGAAGAGCTTTCCCCCCTCGACTATGTTATCCGCAAGGCAGGCAACCAGTCCTTTCTCTGCTTCATAGACCTGCAGGGCTGGCTCATGCAATACGGCAACGACGCCTCAGTGCAGGATACCATTGCCTCTGGGGACGTAACCAAGATACGGAACATGTTGAACGAGAAGGTCGATCCGGACCTGTTCGGCATGAACGCAAGACCCGTTGACGAAACACTGGCCAAGGAGCTTTCACAGGCCTATGGCGGCAATCAGGGAAACTACAAGTTCCGGGGACAGGATGGACTGAGGGACAAGAAGGGAGAAGTGGCCCTTGCCCTGCGCAATCCGAACAGCGACTGCCCCTACATCCCCGGATCCTCCCTCAAGGGTGCCATCAGTACCCCGCTCATCAACTCACTGGATCTGGAGCGAAAGCAGCGGCATCTTCCCCTGCTGAAAGAGGCCATGAAACAGGACAGGCAGGGATATCAAAAAAACCTGACCCAGATGTTTGGCCCCATCAATGAGCACGCCATGCAGGCACTGAAAGTCTCGGACTGCATGACCCTGAACTCGGCCTGCGATATTGTCCGCGCTGTGGAACAAGGTCTCAGACAGGACAAGAAAGGGACACCCAAGACACCCTGCGAGGCGATCATGCCCAGAAGCGGCACCATGTGGGGACGCTTGATGTTGGACAGCGCAGGCAAGACGCCTGCCATTACCCTGCCTGGTGGGCGCACAGTAGAACTTTCCTCCCTGACAAGGATATGCAACGACTTCTATCTGGAACGTTTCCGCAAGGAAATGAGCAAGTTCTATCAGCTGCCCCATTTCGCGGCCACGCGCGCGGCTCTGCAAAAGGTAAACGACAAGGTACAACATCTTGGCGGCCATAGCATGCTGTTGCGCGTAGGGCACTATTCCCATGTGGAATGTGTTACTGTTAAGAACAACGCTCCCTTTACCAGCAGGGGCAAGGACGGAAAGCCCAAGCCCTATGGAACAACACGCACACTTGCCAACGGCGTCCTGCCCTTTGGCTGGATTCTCCTCCATTTCTGCTCCCATGAAGAGTACGCCAAAGGCATAGCCAGTACAGAGGAAGCGCTGGCTCGTGAGGCGCAGAACCGAAGCAAGCGCCTGCTCAATCTGCGCTCCAGGGCCGCAGAGGCGGCAAGGATGGTTCTGGACAAACAGGCTGAACTTACGAGAGCCAAGGAGGAAGCCGAGCAAAAGGCCAGGGAGGAAGAAGAAAGGAAAGCGGAACTTGCGCGCCGCATGGCCGAACTCTCACCTGAGGAAGCAAGGCTCTTGCAACTTCAGGAAAACCCGGATGAGGCTCTTTCCATGCAAATCTACGCGGAAATGCAGGGCTGGCCTCCCGAGATGAAGACAAAGGCAGCCGAAGCGCTCAAAAGCTGCTGGTCCAAACTCGGCAAGTGGGATGGCAAACAATCCAAGAAGCAGCAGGAGAAAATCAAGCAGGTGAAGTCCCTGCTCCCCAGCTGACAGACGCGCGAACCTTTTCCGTGAAAAAGCCAATTTTTGAGATCGTCTGTGATCTCAGTAAGTTATAGGATTTGGAAGCGAAAAGGTTCGCGCAAGGAAAAATATCCATGAATACAATCAGTTATCTTTGGGGAGAGGGCTGCTTTCCCCAGATTGACAGAAAGAGACAGGAGGCTCGCGAAAATGATAGGCTAACATAGGACAATTTTTGATGAATTTTATAATAGACTTTCATAGGACCTGATTCTCAAAGGGATTACGACCTTAAAAGTGGTAGCCATGATAAATCTCCAAAAGCCTGCCTCTTTCATAGGACCTGATTCTCAAAGGGATTACGACTCGTTTAGTGTCTCTTGCGCATATACTTTCACAGATCTTTACGCTTTCATAGGACCTGATTCTCAAAGGGATTACGACTAAACTTGGTGCCGCTTTCCTTCATTGCGGCTTGCAGTTCGGC
>CALVGM010000217.1 GCA_944327095.1 uncultured Desulfovibrio sp.
AAGGGTTTCGCACTGTTTTTTGATGTCGCTGTCCATACGGACGCTGAAATTTGTCGTGTTGGCCATTGTATCTCCGGGGCCGGTTTTCTGCCATGGGGGTGCCTTGCTTGTGCCATGGTCATGGTGCAGGGGCCTTGCGTGTCACAGCAGCAGGATCAGGGATCCCAGGGTGATGACCAGACCACCGATGATGGTTTTGGCGCTGGCCGGCTCCCCGAGGAAGAGAATGGAGAGGAAGATGGTGATGGCCACGCTCAGCTTGTCTATGGGCGCAACCTTCGAAACATCTCCCAGCTGCAGCGTCTTGAAGTAGAAGAGCCAGGAAAGCCCGGTAGCCATGGCCGAGAGGAAGAGAAAGAAGAGCGCATGGCTGCCAATGGTGCGGAGCCCCCTTGCCGCGCCGGTCACTGCGACAATTCCCCAGGTGAGGAGCAAAATGAAGCTCACCCGTATGGCTGTGGCCAGATTGGAGTCGATATTCCTGACCCCCAGCTTGGAAAAGATGGCCGTGAGCGCGGCAAAGAGTGCGGCCAGCAGGGCATAGACTTTCCACATGACAGAGTGTCCCTTGCTGCATGCTTGTCTGCACAAGCCCCTTCCTTTGCAGACAAGTCGAGTTGTCCAAAAAAACGGTGACTTGCCTGTGAGTTGCTACCTTATCCATCGCTTTTTGTAGCCAATGTACACAAGGATGGAAACCATGGTCATGGAAATGCCTATAAGGGTTGTGTTGTGTCCATTGCCTGCCTCCTGCATGGGTGTTCCATGCCTTTGGATTCAAGATTCGCCGAGCTTGGCATGAGCCTCTCTACAGCGTTCCACATCTTTGTGCGCCAGTCCCTGCGCGAGGGTGGCATACCCTTCAAGGTGAGGCTGGAACAGCCCAACAGGGAGACTATCGCCGCCATGCTGGAAGCGGAAAGGATTGCAGGGGATCCGTCTGTAAGGGGCTACAACGACCTTGATGCGCTGTTTGCCGATCTGGAACAATGAGGCAGAAAGGCCGGGAGCGTCACCCGGGTTCTGTCTTCGGTTTTTGCCCCGCTGTCCTTACACCGATGCCTCGTCCCTGCCCACGGGATGGGAGAGCACGGGCAGGCTGTGATAGGTGATTTCACCTTCCGGAACAAAACCAAGTTCATTGAGCTCGGCAAGGAGACTCTCAATCCTTTTTCTTGCGGTGTGCATGTCACAGGGGGCGGGCAGGGCTCTTCCTTCCTTGAGGTACTCTTCCACGCAAATGCGCAGACAATCGCTTGCCATATACATGGCATCGTCGAGATCGTCTCCACAGGAGCTGAATTCCGGAAAATCCGGGCTGAACAGGGAAAAGCCACCGCCATCAGGGATAAAGGCTATCAGGTAGTTTGTCATGAAAGTCGGCTTACGCCGTCCTCCCTTTTGCTTCTGGTGAACATCGAGGCTTTTGCAAACCCTGCCATTTCTTCCCCCGCAAGGCAAGAGTCAAAAAAAAGGAGGGTATCACAAAAGGATGCGATACCCTCCCCGGAATGCTGGCCTCACTGTGGGCCCTGTCGCTGTCTATTTCTTGCCGAAGGTAAAATTGTCCTGGTAGTAGCGCGTAACCGGGAACCTGTATTCTTCCAGAGGCACGCGCACGCGGTAGAAGTCGGGATCCATGCCCTGGCCCTTCTTCAGGCACAGCCAGGCGAGATCGTTTTCGTTGCGCGTGGGGTAGTCCTCGCGGAAGTGCCCTGCGCGCGTTTCCCTGCGCTCCAGGGAGGCAAGGACGTACATGAGGCTCACAAAGGCTATGGCCCTGGTTTCGGTGACCTTGAGCAGGTAGTGGGGATCTTCTGCGGCCATGGCCGGCACCTCGTTCTCGATGATGCCCACAAGTTCCCTTCTGGCGCGTTCGAGGCTTTCCTCGGTCTTGATGATGGAGACATCGTAGGGGAAGACCACGGACTGTATGTGGCGCAGGACTTCCTTGAAGTGCAGGCCGTTCTTGCCAAGGGGAGCAAACATGCGCGCAAATTCGGCCTCCACGTCCGTGTCCGGCTTGGGAGCGGACATGTCGGCAACAAGCTCTGCCGCGTTCTCGCCTGCCATGTAGCCCAGCACCGAGGTGGTCATGAGGGCAAAGCCGCCAGCGTAGACGCCGGGTTCCGTGGCCCTGGCTGTTCCGGCAGCCAGAAGGCCGGGAACGGCCGTGTTGCCGCGCGCGTCCGCGCGAATGCCGCCGTAGGCCACGGTCAGCTGCGGCACCCACTCGGTGGAGTCGTGGAAGAGATCCAGACCCAGGGCCGAGAGCTTGTCGTAGTTGAGCTTCTGCCAGCCGTTTTGCGGGCGCAGCAGGATGAGGTTCTCGCTTTTGATGTTGCTCAAATCGAAGGTAATGGGGCCGCGTCCCTCGCGCACTTCCATGGCCATGGCAATGGTTGTGTAGTGGGGATCCGTGTTGGGGCCGAGTACCGGGGAGTAGCGGTCCATGAAGGATTCCCCGTTGCGGTTCACAAAGCGCGCGCCCAGGGGCATGAGGACAGTCTGGCCTTCCCAGCCGAAGAGGCGGGGCATGTTCCAGACCCTGCCAAATTCCATGTTCTGCAGATGCGCCCCTGCCTCGTAGGCCATGAGCATGGTCTCGCCAGTGGGGGTGTTCTTGCCGTAGGAGGTCTTCCAGCCGCCCATGCCTGTGGCGGCAATGACCACCTTCGCGTCGAAGCGGTACTTTTCGCCCGAGATGCTGTCAAAGCCCAGGGCGCCACAGACGCGCTCGCCCTCGCGCAAAAAGGCGCCGAGCAGGATGCGGCCCAGACGCTGCACCTTCATCTTCGCGAGCTGCTTCACAAGGTTCTTCACCATGAGCTCGCCGCCGCGGCCCTTGAGCCGGGCAGGGTAGAGCTTCACGTGGTCAAGGCCTCTCTGGCGCACGAACTTGCGCGAACCGTCTTCGGTCCTGAAGAACTCGCAGCCAAAGCGCTCGTAGTCTTCCAGACGGTCGCGGGAGCGGGTCAGGATCTCCTCCATGAGCTTCTGGTCGCACAGGCCGTCGAAGTAGTACACAAAGTCCTGTATCCACTGATCCACCGTGTCCGGGGCGAGCACGGCCTCGAAGTCGCCGCCTGCCATGGTCATGAGACCGCCCCAGTCCCTGGGGCCCTTGTCCACAATGACTATCTTTGCTTCCGGATTCTTCTGCGCGCAGCTGTAGGCTGCCCACAGGCCGGCAGAGCCGCCACCAAGGATAAGGACGTCGCAGCTGATGTTCTTCATGGCTTAGGCACCTCCACCCAGGGCTCTGGGAACGTTGGGAAAGACGGGGGGAAGTTCTTCCCTGAAGGGATGAACGAAGATGGCGCCGGAGGGACAGACGCGTTCGCAGATGTAGCAGGTCATGCAATC
>CALVGM010000218.1 GCA_944327095.1 uncultured Desulfovibrio sp.
TTGCTAAAATCGAAAAAGAACATGAAGAAATCAGCTTGGTGATCATGTATCCTGGCGCTATGGCGTTCACGTTCACGCCTCTTGCAGCCCATTCGTTGGAAAGGGCCTTGGTCAGCTGGGCAACAGCCCCCTTGCTGGAGGCGTAGGCAGGAACCATCTCGCTCCCGAAAAAGGACGTCATGGATGCCATGTTGATGATACGCCCAAAGCCGTTGGCAAGCATATCACGACCCGCAAGCTGCGAAAGAACAAAAATGGCGTTGATGTTGATATCCATTATGAGCTTCCACTTTGCCAGAGGGAAGTTTTCCGCCTTTTCCCTGTACTGAATGCCCGCGCCATTGAACAGGATATCAATGCGTCCACCACACAGTGAGCGTATGGCAGCGTACTCTTCCTCAAGCCCATCAAGCTTGCTCAGGTCGCACACGTGCCAGAAAACCTGTCTTTCCTTGCCAAGTTCTTCTGCTGCCTGCCGGGTATTGGGGGCCACATCCACGATGCAGACAGTAGCGCCCGCCTCGTAGTACGCCTTTGCTATATCGTGGCACAAGCCGTTTGCGCCACCTGTCACCACTGCCGTTCTGCCTTTCAGACTCAGTTCCATGATTGTTTCTCCTTGCAACACTTGAATTGTAGTACCTTGAATAAGGGACTGTGTATTTGTAATCAGTTGATTGTGAAGCTCGCTAGCTGATGGTTCCCATACGGCACCATTCCTCTATCTGGGCCTTGTCGTGGCCGAAAAGCATGGTCGCCCCGTACTGGGCCTGCATGACCTTGAGGCGCTCAAGGTTTTTCCTGAAGGCTTCTGTGCCTGTGTTGATGGCTCCTCCTGGAGGAGTGCCCGTTTCCCAGGTCTCTTTCGTGTAGACCGCATCACTGGTCGCTATGATGGTGCCCCGGGCTGTTTTGAGCACAAGCCCTATGACGCCAGGAGTGTGCGCCTGCTGAACAAAGAGCGTCAGATCTGGAGCCAGCTCAAGCGTTTTGTCTATGGTCTTGTAACAGGCCCCTTCCACATCAAAAAGGCTTTTCACGTAGGCGCTGTTTTCCTCATGGGTCATGGCGCTCACGCAGGCCCGTTCAAGCTCGCTTTTTGCCACAATTATGTTTTTGATGGCCTTTGTGCCGCAGAAATAGCGCAGACCGCCCACATGATCAAAGTGCAGGTGGGAGAGAACAAGAGTGTCTATATCGGAGCAGCGCAGGCCATGTAGCGCCAGGGCCTGTTCAATGGAGACAAAGCTGCCCACAGGATAGACTTCATTGATGTGCCTTCCGTATTCCCATGAGCTGAAGGGACTGTTTCCGGTATCGTAGAGAACATTGCCAAGCCGCGGATGTCTGATCAGCAGTGCGCTGACAGGGGACTGGTACATCTTCTGCTGATCGCAGCCGTCCACAATTCTGAAATACTGGCAGTCAAGATGCCCGAGGAAGAGCACGTCGAGAGAAAGGGTATCCATTGTTTGTCCTGCAGAAAATGCCTTCTGCTCCCAAACGGATGCGTTCGCCTTTCCCACTGCTGGCTTCGCGTGCGAAGCCAGCAGACACGTTGTTGGCAGGATCAGTCTGTCAGAGAGGCATTTCTATCTGTTTGTAGCGTTCCTGCGCATTGCGCAGCGCATGGATCACGCTGTTTGTGATGGCAAGGTGCAGATGTGCCTGAATTTCGTCGCATATCCCGTCAAGGGGCTCATCAAAATTGACGCCCGTGAGCATGTCGTTCAAAAAATCCGAAGTCAGCGAACTGATGGTATTGAAGTGACTTCTCACAATGCAGTGCGTCTGCTTGTTGACGAGCAGCTGGCAGGACAGAATATTGTAGGTAAAGTTTGCCGCTGTTTCCTTGGGAGGCTGGGAGTAGCCGCCCACAAGAATGCATGATTTGGAGATGGGGCCCATGGCTGTATTCCTTTTTGTTGAAGTTGCGGGGCCTGGTCACTCCCTCTTTTGCTGCACCGCGCAGTGTTCAGCCTGTTGCGCGGACAAAATCGGGCCAGGACCCCTCTTCGAAACTTGATAGCTTGGGCCACAAAGTGTGCCGCATCAAACCCGAACTTCTGTGCGAAGAACCGGTTTTATGGCGGCATCTTCAATGGCTTGGCGAGCCATTTCAGCCAATAACCGGATAGTTGTCAAACACCCAGAAATCATGGGCCGGCAATATGACAGCCCCCTGCTTCTCCAGCGCCTCCAGGCGTTTGAAGGATTCGAAGTACGACGCAATATTGTTGTATATGCCCCCGGGCATGCGCTGTTCCCAGTTGGCCCTGATGTTGATGAGGTCGCCGGCTATGACAAAAAGTCCCTTCGCTGTTTCGACAACTACGCCCTGGGAACCGTTGGAATGCCCTGGCAGGGGCACAACACTCAGTCCGGGCTCTATGGTTTCTTCCCCATCAAGCAGATGGTACTGATGGTAGAACTGCAGGAAGTAGGGCAGCCTGTCTGTAGCGCGTGTTTCGTAATGCTTGGCATCAGTCGGATAGGGGTCCACGGCAAAGAGCAGCTCTTCTCTCTGACAGAATACAGGCAGTGTCTTGGGCAGATCCACAATGGCCTGCGCGTGATCCCAGTGCAGATGCGTCACAATGATGGCGTCAATGTCCTTGGCGCTGTATCCTTTCTGAGCCAGGGCTTCCAGAATATGCTTGCCCTGGCTGCGATCAACAGGGTTGTGCAGCTTGGAGTTGCGCGCATTGTCGTTGTCCGCACCGGAATCTACCAGAATGGTGCGCTTGCTCACTGGATTTTCCAACAGCCAGGCAATATGGGGAATCTTGACGAGTTCGCCAGGATTGCTCTTGGCTCCGTGCTTCATGATGAGGCCACCGGCAATGGTTGTCACCGAACCAACGTGAAGAGGCGTTATTTTCCACATGGTAGCGTCCTTTTTATCTGTTTTGTTTTGTTTGTTGTTTTCAAAAGAAGTTCCGTTTTTCGCCAGTGCATTATCTGCAACTAGTACTCCCATAGCTCCTGCGCCAATTGTCTTTATTGCATTTCGTCGATTTAACATAGATATACCCATTTTAATAATGTTATATGAAACCAAACAATCTTGCTGTTGTCATTATAGAGCATACTATGAATATGATTTCAAAAACAACAACAAGGGAACCAGCCTTCCACACATCTCTTATATTCAAGATACCAGTAGAGTTAATGATAGGATAGAAGCAAACAGCAGGGGAGAGGATGGGAGCTGCCTGAGAAATAGCCACTGTCATGATGATGCCTGCAGGATTGAGACCGGCCATTTCCGCCACTGCCAGAAAGGCTGGCGCAAGGGTGGCTACTGCTCCTGCGCCTGCTGGAATGGGGAACTGGGACAGAATCATGACAAGGCAGATGGAGGCCAAAAGCAGGGGCAGCGGAAGTGTGGAAAAGCCAACAAGGAATTCACTGGCGAACCAGGAAATTACTCCGGTTGAGGTCAGCATTGCCCCGAAAGAAGTGGCACCGCCCACAAGCATGATGGCGTCCCAGTTCACATCCTTGCTGTCTCGCTTCCAGTTGAACACTTCGATGCCCGGCAACGACAGGACAACCACGCTCGCCATGGAGATGATGGGGGTGGAGATACCGTGGAAGCGATCGGTGAACCACAAAAGCAGCGTCAGGACGAAGACAAGAATGAAGTACTTTTCCTTCCTTGACATGGGACCAAGTTTGGCCATGTCGTCCTTGAAATGGTCCAGCCCCTCAAGGTGCTTGATTTCCGGGGGAAGAAACAGCTGGAAGGAAAGCCAGAGCACAGGAATAAGCAAAAGCGCAACCGGCATGCCTACCATGGCCCATTCCATGAAGCTTATGTGTATGCCTGTTGCCTGCTCGAGAATCTGTATGGAGGTCGGGTTGGCCGCGCTGCCGGCTGGAGTGGCCATACCGCCCAGGACGCAGCCGCTGCCAATGCCAAGCAGCATGGATTGGGCAAAATGGCTACCCCGTATGTGGCAACCGCTTTTGTTGATGATTTCCAGGCAGATAGGCAGCAGCATGACCAGTACCGGAATATCTGCCAGCACTGTGGAACACAAAGTCGCTGTGGCAATAAACAGGAACAGCAGACGCCTGGGACTTCCCTTTGAGCGCGCGACCAGTTGCAGTGCTATCCTCCTGGTCAGACCGGACTTCTCAAAGGCAATGGCCAGGCAGACCATGGCAAAGACAAAGATGAAGGCCGGTCCCATGAAGCTGCTCATGGCCTCTCCCATCTTGAAGATGCCAGCTGGAACGGAAAGCAGCACGAACAGGGGTACAGAGATGGCAATATCAACCGGCTGCAGGCTGAACGCCAGAATGCCGGCAGCAACCAGGGCAAAGGCCCTCTGTCCTACGGGACTCAACCCTTCCGGAGTGGGCAGGCAAGTGATGAACAGGAAAAGCACAATTGGCAGAATCGTATTCAGGAATTGGCGATTTCTGAATAAGCTTGTTAACGTTGTCATCGTAGACCCCTGTCAGTTTCATCCGGGCAAAATTCTTTTGGGCGGCAAATGCGACCGCTTACTGGACAAGCTTCTTGCGCAGAAGCTCCTCTGTAAAGTACGTCATGATGAGCTTTGCACCCGCGCGCCTGATGCCAATAAGTGATTCCATGATAACGGCTTCCTCGTTAATCCAGCCATTGGCCGCTGTGGCGCGTATCATGGCGTACTCGCCACTCACCTGATAGGCCGCCACTGGCACATCGTAGCGCTCGCTGACCCTGACAATCATGTCCAGATAGGGGCCCGCAGGCTTGACCATGATGATGTCCGCGCCTTCGCTGATGTCAGCGGCTGCCTCGCGCATGCCGTCGCTGACGAGGGCCGGGTCCATCTGGTATGTGCGGCGATCGCCGAACTGGGGACAGGATTCGGCAGCGTCGCGGAACGGCCCATAGTAGGCCGAGGCGTACTTGACCGCGTAGGACATGATGGGCAGCTCCTCGTAGCCTTCGCCATCAAGAGCCGCGCGTATGGCCTGAATGCGGCCATCCATCATGTCGGAAGGAGCAACCATGTCGGCTCCCGCCCGGGCGTGGCTCAGCGCAGTTCTGGCAATCAGTTCAAGGGTTGGATCGTTGAGGACCCTGCCGGTTGTGTCTCCCTGCGCCAGAAGCCCGCAGTGTCCGTGGGAAGTGTACTCGCACAGGCAGACATCCGTGACCACCCACAGTTGCGGCCAACGCTTTTTCAGCCTCCGCACTGCCTGCTGGATAATGCCGTTTTCCGCGTAGGCTCCGCTGCCCACAGGATCCTTGGAGGCCGGCACGCCAAAGAGCATCAGCGACTGCAACCCGCAATCCACAGCCTTCTCCACCTGAAGCTCGAGCTGATCTAGGGAGAGCTGATCCATGCCTGGCAGGGACGGTATGGGCTTGCGGAAATTCCTGTCTTCGGTTTCCACCACAATGTAGCCCATCATGAGATCTGCGGCGCGCAGGGTAACCTCTTCCATCATGTTTCTGATGGTTGGCGTACGACGCAAGCGTCTTCCACGATAAAAAGTTTGCATAAAAAACTCCGCTGGCAGTCTTGCTGCCCCTATTTTTCGTTTGTTTTGACAGTAAGCCCCATGCGCTCGCGCAAGCCATTATTGATCCGTGCCAGCTCTTCCTTGTCCTGGGCCTTGAGATTTGCGACCTCGTAGGTAAGACCAAGCTGTTCGTACTTGGGTGCTCCAAATGCGTGGAAGGGCAAAAGCTCGTAATCGTCCAGCCCCGGCACAGTAGCCAGAAAATCGGCTATTGCCTGCAATTCCTCGGGACTGTCGTTGATGCCTGGGATTACCGGAGTGCGGACAATCAGCTCCACTTCAGGAAACTGTCTTTTCAGACGGAGCAGATTTTCCTTGATCTGCCTGTTGTCCACACCGGTGTAGCGCATGTGCTTGTCTGCAGAGAAGAATTTCATGTCCGCGTACACAAGGCTGCAGTGTTCCACCACCTTTGCCACCTGCTCCCAGGGAGCGTACAAAGTGGTCTCTATGGCCGTGTGCAGGGAATATGTCCTGAACCTGGCAAGCAGCGCAGCCACAAAGTCAGCCTGCATCAGCGGTTCCCCGCCGCTCACCGTCACCCCGCCGTCGCTCCTCCAGGCCAGAGGCTGATTGCGGATACGGCCATACAGCTCGTCGACCGTCACGTCCTCGCCGTACACGTGCATGGCTTTCGCGTAACACACCTTCACGCACTGCATGCACAGGGTACAGACTGTGTTGTCACGGTGAATGCTGCCATCCTCGGCGCGGCTGAGCGCTTTGGTGGGGCAGTTTTGCATGCAGGCCCCGCATCCTATGCATTTTTTGCCACGCCATCCTATCTGGGGTTGAAAGCTCTGGGATTCAGGATTTGAACACCATATGCAACGCAGAGGACATCCCTTCATAAATATGGTATCCCTGACACCCGGACCATCGTGTACAGAGAATTTTTGTATATTGAAAATTCTTCCTTTTAGCTCCATTTGTAATGTACCTTTTTAAAAATATTTATTATGACAATACTGTGTTTTTCTTTGACTTAACAACAAAATATATATTAATCAAGCATGAAATTGATAAAACTATTAAAAAACTATTTATTCCAACATTGCTATAGATAATAATTGGAATAAATGCTCCCAATGCACTTATAAAATAATGTATTGCAAGATACATAGTATTTGTTAATGCTTTATCAAATCTTGATATTCTATTAACAATACCAGGACTATTCGAATATACTATTGAAAAAGCAATATTTATAAAAATTGTTGCAACTATTATGAAAACAATATTCTCTATCAAAAATATAGGAATACTTATTAAAAATAATGTACAAGAAAAGAGCAAAAGGTTCCACTCATCCCTGAAAAATTGTAGCAAATATTTATTAAGTGAAGAAGTAATGGCGTTGAGAAGTCCACAAATATAGACAAATCCTTTCAGTACTTCAGAAACTCCAGGAGAAATCTCTGTAATGCGAAAGGGGAGGAAGGTCAGGATGGCGGAATAGGCAAAAACACAGACCGGGCCTATATAGAGCGCCGGGCGCAAGTCTCTGCTCGCAAGAAAGCGTCCGAATTCGCCCAGGGAGAAGGATCTTGAGCCTGTCAGTTCTCTGCCGGCAATGTTTCTGCCAGGCACAAGGGCAAGCAGCTGCACAATGGCAAAAAAGGCAAGAGCATGGCCTACGGAAAATGTCGAGCACAAAACGCCTGCCAGAATGCGTCCCCCGTCTGCCCCAACTATGGTCATGGCAGAATACAGGGCCAGTGTATTTTGCAGCTGCCTGCCTGTGTACATGGAGGCGATGCGCGTAGTCAGGCACAGCAGGACAGCAGGCAGAAGAAAGCCCTGCAGGGTGCGCGCGACAAGAAGGATTGCAAAGTTGTGCGCTGCCACACTGGCTATGGCCAGGCAGACGCCGCACCCAAGCATGGAGAGGTTCAGCAGCCTTGTCAGGGAAACGCGTCTGAGAATGCCGCCGTACACAAACGGGGCCACGGCAAATGGCACAATTGCCACGGTAATGAGCAGGCTCGCCACCGGCTGTGAAACGTCATTGACCCGGCTAATGGTCGCAAGCAGGGGCTGCGGGCAGTAAAAGCCCATAAAGGTTGCAATGGTGGCAAGGAGAATGCTGCCATATTCCTTGCCGGTTGCTGAAAATGTCCCCATAGGTCAGCCTCGTGTGTCTGTCTGTGGCAGGGTATATTCCGCGCTGCCCGAAGACAGCGCGGAATAACCAAGGAGGGAAACACAGACTCACAGGGCAGAGATACAGGTGCCGCTGTGAGCGGAAATTCCCGCTAGACCATTTCGTGTTCGGTTCTGGCTATGATCTCGCCCTGCATGCTCGGGCTGAGTTCCACAAAGTAAGCGCTGTAGCCTGCCACGCGCACAATGAGGTTCTTGTAGTCCTCGGGATGCTCTCTGGCCTTGAGGAGCACTTCCTTGTTGTAGATGCCAATCTGGACATGCCACAGCTTGAGGTCCACAAAGTTGCGTATCAGGTTCATCAGATCTCTTGTTCCCTTTTCGCCGCTCACAACCTGGGGATTGAGCTTCAGGTTGAGCAGTCGTGCACAACTGTTGGGGTAGACGCGGCTTGTGCTGTTGGCAATGGACATCATGGTGCACAGGGGGCCGTTGATGTCTGCGCCCTGGGTCGGGGAAATGCCTTCCGAGAGGAAGGTATGCTTGTGACGACCGTTTGCCGTTGCCCATGTCTTGTTGCCAAGCCCCACATGGGAGGTCACGGGGACGTACTTGGCGTACTTTTCGCCGAACACAGACTTGTACTGGTGGACCAGAGTCATGATCATGGCGTCAAGATCCCTGGCAATACCATCTGCGTAGGGGTCGTTGTTGCCGTACTTGGGCGCGTTGAGCATGAGCTGGCGCAGCGGTTCCTGATTTTCGAAGTCGTTGGCCACTGCCTCAAGCAGGGTATCCAGGGAAATGATCTTGTCATCAAACACCAGTTTCTTGATGGCGCACAGGGATTCCGCGCAGGTACCGAAGCCATTGAAGTTCACATTGCCGGTATCGTGATGGTTGCCGCCGGGGATAAGGCATTGATGTATGTCCATCATGTTCTTCATGCACACGTCGCTTTGCGAGGACATGAACGGCGCAGCCAGGCACTGCTTGTTGGTCAGCTCCAGGGCGGACATGCGCTTCATGAAGTGACGCACATAGAAATCAACGCATTCGCGCAGATTGGAGAAGACATCGTCGTAGGACTTGATGTCCTTGCGGGCGATAGAGGGAACAAGCAGCTGCTCGTAGCGAGGACCGAAGTGAGCCCAACCGTCGTTGAGCGCCATCTCCAGGGCTGCGGCCAAGTTGATATTGCCACCAAGCGACAGGTAGGTGTCGATATTGGGCATGCGGATTTCGGTGCAGCCTGCGGCAGAGTAGTCTCTGGCCTGATCTATGGGAGCGCCGCCGACCAGAAGCTGGGTAATGATGGTCTCGTCGTTGAAGAACTTGGGGAAGCCACAGCCTTCCTTCACCAGTTCGGCTGCTGCGTGCAAGAGCTCGTGCGGGGTACCGGAATGCACACGCAGGGAAACTTCCGGGTAGTGCAGGGGAAATTCCTTCTTGGAGCGAATGATGAGATAGGTCATTTCATTGGTCGCATCCCTGCCGTACTTGTCAACGCCCCCAATGGTGCAGTTTTCGAAGTGCGCGTAGCCTTCCCAGTAATTGCCGGCATTGGTGGCACTGAAGGGTACAACCTGGGCAATCTTGAGCCACATGGCCTCAAGCAGTTCCAGGGCAAAGTCCTCGGTCAGCGTTCCGGCCTCGAGATCCTTCACGTAGAAGGGATTCATGTACTGATCAAAACGATGCAGGGCCACACCGCCACTGATCTGCTGCTCGACCCTGTAGGCTACCTGCGCAAACCAGTGCGCCTGCATGGCTTCCCAGAAATTTCTCGCGGGATACGCGGGTACACGCTCGCAGTTGGCGGCAATGGTCTCAAGCTCCCAGCGACGCACGGGATTCTGTTCCTGCGCAGCAAGCTCGCGGGCCCTGGCCGCGTAACGGCTTGCGTAGGCAAGCATGCCTTCATAGCACTCGATGACAGCCTGCAGGAAGGGAATGGCGTCGTACCTGTTGTCTTCCAGATTGTTCTGGACTTCCTTCAGCTTCTCTTCGACCTCGGCCTTCAGGGCAAGCACGCCCTTGTTGAGAATCTTGTCGAAAACACCGCTCCAGTTCAGAGTGGAGTTAATGTTGGAATTGTCCTGCATCAGGCCGGTCGCGCCGTAGTCATCATCCCCGTAGATGATGTCGCGGGTTTCCTTGGGCAGCAGGGCCAGATAGTGTTCGTGCGCGGTCTTGCCCTTCCAGTAGGGAACCACCTTCTCCATGAAGGTTTCAATATCCTCGGCCCTCACAGCGTAGGCATCCTTCTGCTGTGTGGCGGGCATGCCCTTGGGGAACCAGCCACAGCGCAGTTCCGGGTAGAGGGGAGAAATACGGCCCGGGCCACCGACTGTGCCAACCAGAAGTTCGTCTTCCTGAATGACAACGCCGATATGCTCCATAACGTAGCGGATGGCCTTGCCCCAGCGCAGAACCATGGGATACTGCTCGGTGGTACGCATGGATTCGGTGAACAGAACGGCACGCTCTATATCCAGGCGGGGACGTCCCTCGCGAATGCGCGCAAGTGCCCTGTTCGTGCGGGCTCTGGGACTGGACTGCCCCCTGCCATCGGCAAGGCGTGCCTCTTGGCCTGTCATGCAGCAACTTTCACAAGTACTCACTGTAAACTCCTTGACAATGTGTCGAAAAAACAAAAAAGCCCGGAACACGCACAGCTTTCATATGCGCTCCAGGCTCATTTGGTTTGTCATTGTGAAACCTTTGTGGTGAAGGCCCTGACAAAACCACCCGTGGCCCCCTCAGTAGGGCATCTCAGCAAAAGGAAAAAACAAAAAAAGCCAGACCCCCACATGCTTGCCATGTGGCGACTGGCGCTGTCGACTTCAGGCTGGCACATTCCGCAAGGAATGCCCTCTGACAAGTCACCAAATTCCCTTTTGAAGCCTTATACGCAAATCCAATGATGCTTGTCAATAATTTCTCAAAGGTGGCAGAAAAAAATTTTTTTTCCATCTGCCAGAGCTGTCTCTGGAAACCATATTCACTGAACATTACTGACTATTTTTACATTTCCCCGAGAATATGGCGCAACTTTTTCCCACAGGAAAACCTGCACAAGAAGCAGCAGCTTTCCTGAACAGGACACAAATGTCCGACAAATTGCGCACACTGAAAATACTTTCGCCCCAAGGACATTTCCTGGCGAAGGGGATTGTGAAAATATTCGTGAGCAATATCTAAAGCCACATTCTCCTGCTCGAACTGCATGGTCTGCCACAAGACGGGAGCAGTGCCATCCACAGCCACGCTGCAGGAATTTCTCCAAACGAAGGATCGATTCGTCTTCCTGGCAAAGACCATGGCAGAAGGACTTCCTGCCACACGCTGACTCTTCCCCTGCGTGCAGCAACCCTTGCTTCCCCTGTTGCCCCAAAACGGGTCCAGCCGTTTTTGCCACAATCAGGCAATCATTGAGGAGAAAACGATATGCCAAAAGAGAAAGGGCACGTGTTACATTTCTCCAAACCTCAACAAGGAGGAGGGATATGCTCTACAGAACCTTTGGCAAGACAGGAGAAAAGGTCTCAGTCCTTGGCTACGGCAACATGCACCTGCCTGTGGTGAACAACGACTACGGGGTCGTTGACGTCGATGCGGCCATGAAGCTTGTGCGCCACGCCATTGATAACGGCGTCAACTACCTGGACACCAGCTGGCCCTACCACAGCACAAGCCTGGAAGGTGGAGGTTCTTCCGAGCCCTTTGTGGGCAAGGTCCTCAAGGAAGTGGGTCGCGACAAGGTGTTCGTGGCCACCAAGCTGCCCATCTGGCTGGTTCACAAGCGCGAGGACATGGACAGCTTCCTGGACAGGCAGCTGGAGCGCCTTGGGACAGACTACGTGGACTTCTACCTTGTCCACATGATAAATTCTTCCCGCTGGGCCAACCTTTTGCAGCAAAATCTCGGAGACTTCCTGGACAAGGCCCTTGCCAGCGGCAAGGTGCGCTACGTGGGCTTTTCCTTCCACGACAAGCCGCAGCTTTTCGAGGAAGTGCTGGACTACTACGGCTGGTCGTTCTGCCAGCACGTGATGAACTACTACGACATCAACTTCCAGGCCGGCCTGGCGAGCCTGCGCAAGGCCCACGCGAGAGGCCTTGGCGTAGTCGCCATGGAGCCTGTCATGGGAGGACTTTTGGCAGATGCCCTGCCCGAGGGCGCGAAGAAGATCTTTGCGGAAAGCGGCATAGACCGTTCCCCAGCGGCCTGGAGCTTGCGCTGGGGCTGGGATCAGCCCGAGCTTTCCCTGCTTTTGAGCGGCATGAGCACCATGGAACAGGTGGAGGAAAGCCTGCGCCTTGCCGAAGAAGCCGAAACACCGCTCACCAGCGAGGAAATGACTGTCATCGACAGGGTGCGCAAGTATCTCTTCAGCCAGTTCGAGATCCCCTGCACCCAGTGCAATCTCTGCTCCTGTCCCCACTACATCGCCATCCGCGACAACTTCACCATCTACAACACAACCAGGCTCTTCAACCTCACCGGCGGGATCCACGACAAGGGCTATGACCTCATGCTGCGCAACAGCTGGCAGGAAGCGGACCTGTGCCTCAACTGCGGCAAGTGCGACAACATGTGCCCGCAGGGCATAGACATCCCCACTGCCCTGCGCAAGGTCAGGCGCTACTTCGATCAGAACAGGGCTGCCTGGGGCGCGTAGTCCTTCACAATTCCCTTCCCATGCCAGACATTCTGTTCTGGCATGAGAAAAGCCCCGCCTTGCCGTCACAAGCCCTGTGGCGAGGCGGGGCACATCTGTTTTTGAGCCCGTGTCTGGTCTGAACGATTGCGCAGACTAGCGCTTCCAGTTGAAGATGAATTCCTGCTCGGTATCGGGATGCAGGCTCAAATGCACAGGGCAGGTGTGGGCGCAGCGCTCAAGGGAAGCCTTCTGCTTGTCCGTGTATTCGCGGTCGGGCATGTCGAAGACAACCTGGATCTTGCCTATGCGGCGGGGATTGGCGCTCATGGTCTTGGTGATGCTGATCTCCGTGCCTGTGATGTCCACGTCGTGCTGCTGGGCGTAGATGCCCATGATGGTCATGCAGCAGGTGGCCAGGGCAGTGGAGCACAGATCCGTGGGCGAAAAGGCCTCACCCTTGCCGTGGTTGTCCACAGGCGCATCGGTGATGATGGTGGTGCCGCTGGCGATGTGGGTGCATTCGACACGCAGACCGCCAAGATACTTTCCTTTCATGTCAGCCATGAGATTTTCCTCCCTGTGATCCCGGACACATGCGGTGCAACGAATGTTTCCGGGCAAGACGTACAAAGGTAGTTGCCCAAGGTATAGCCTTGCCAGCTGATTAGGTCAACAAAATACGGTCGACAAATTTGTCACTCGGTTGGGAAATGGGCCTTTTTCTTTCCCGCCTTGCCGAGCGTGACTGGCTGGCAGAACTGGGCAAGGCGTTCTGCGGACTCGGCATAATGCTCCCGAAAGGCCTTGCGTATCCCTTCCTCGTTCCCGGAGAGAATGGCCATATAGAGACGATTGTGCCTGTCAAAGAGTTCCTCGGGAGTGTAGATGGTGCGCCATTCCTGGTAGAGCAAAAACTTGGAGATGACCCTGCTGAACCTGGAGGCCAGAGAGCGCAGGAGCGCGTTTTCCGAAAGGCTCAGAATGGTTTCGTGGAACTTCGTGCCAAGCTGCGCATGCTCCTCGAAAGCGCCCTTGGCCCTGATGGCTTCCTGCATCTCGTCCATGACTGCGGAAAGCCTGTCCCGCACCTCCTGCGAAAGCGCACGCGCACCGCGGACAGCCACCTCGCCCTCAAGAAGGGCGCTCAGCTCGTAGTTGTTGCGTATGCTCTCCGGTGTCAGGACCGTTACGCACTTGCCACGCTTCGGATGGGACATCAAAAGGCCTTCCGTCTCAAGCTGGTGCAGGGCCTCGCGCACAGGCGCGCGGCTAATGCCACATTCTTCGGCCAGCTGTGCCTCACCGATGGGATCGCCGGGCTTGAGTTTCCTGTTGCGAATGCGTTGCCTGATGAGCTGCGCCACCTTTTCGCTGTATCGTTCCTTGCTGAAGGGTTCCACTGGGCCTCCATGTCTTGCTTTGACGCGATCTCGGACTGCTACAGGCCCGATGACGGACCGGTTCCGGGGTATTACAGAATGTGATCACAAGCATGGCATACATGTACGCCTGGGCAAGGGGCGTGTCAAAAAATGCGATATGCCTTCTCGCTTGCGAGGTTTGCCACAATCGGATGCACAATGCGCAACGCTTCCGGGGGAATGGCAGCGACAATGCCCCGTGCGCCAGCGTTGATATAGAGCATGGGCAGGGTCGCGAGCGTTTCCTGCATGAAAACCGGAAGCGGGGTTTTGAGCCCGAAGGGACAGATACCGCCTGGTTCGTAGCCTGTGAGAGCCAGGGCCACCTTTGGCGCAGCGGGAAGGAGCCTGTGTATACCGGTCGCCCGTTGCAGCTTGCGCATGGAAACCCGTTCGTCGCCGTGCATGAGAACCATGACTGCCTGCCGCTCGTCCCCATCTCGACCATTGTCGAAGACAAGACTCTTGACTATGGCGTGTTCGCTGATGCCCAGCTTGGCCGCCGCATCCCTTGTTCCCCCATGCAGTTCGTAATCATAAACCAGGTAGCTGGCCTCGTAACCGGCCTCGTGCAAGATGCTCAGGGCCCTGGTCGGATAGGTGCATGCCATATGACCTCCTGTTGGCGTTTCAGCCTTGTGTTCACGGCCAGACTGTTGTCCGCACACAACTTCTGTACGCAATTTGCCGGACAGGCTCCCCTGCGCAGCAAGACAAGGGAAACATGGAAGTGAAAATTATAATTTCCAACAATTTTAATATGTTAACTGTGATTTAAGTTTTTTGTTGACAAAAATCTGTCGACCAAGATTGACAAGATGGTGCTTTCTTCTCATACTGACCTTGAAAAAGCAAGTATATTTGTATCCTTAGAAATTTACCCTGTATTGAGCCCCATTTGTTTGTCTGACACTCGCAACTTCCGCCCTGTCCAGCCAGGATGGAACGCTGCTTTATGCACACTTCATGGGAATAACTGCCAGACAGGGAAAGATATACGCCCATAACAAGCCAAACAAGGGAGAACAAATATGCAAGCTCGCCAGATCGGACTGCAATGTCGTCGTTGCGGTAAAACAGAAGAAAGCAATCTCAATGCCATTGCCTGCCCGCATTGCGGAGGGGAACTGCGCGTACTCTTCGATGGGGATGATCTGCGCAAGGTGCTGAACAGGGTCCCCCTCATGGCCGAGGGCGCCTCGCTGATGAAGCAGTGGTTTGACATTCTGCCGATCCACGATGCTTCCCTGATAGACAGGGTGAGCCTTGGCGAGAAGGAAACAGCCCTGCTGCCCTCAAATCGCATAGGCGCGGAGCTTGGCATACACAAACTCTACTTCAAGATAGAACAGGGTCCCACCCTCTCCCTCAAGGACAGGGGCACTGCCCTGTGCGTGCTCAAGGCAGTGGAAGCCGGATGCGACACTGTCTGCGTGGCCTCCTCCGGCAACAACGCAGCCAGCGTCTCGGCCTATGGCTCCCGCGCGGGGCTCAGGCCTGTTGTCTTTGTGCAAAAGCATGTCTCCGAGGCCAAGATATTCAAGAGCCTGCTCTATGGTGGCCGTGTTGTGCGCATCGATGGGGACATGGCAAAAGCCAGCGACGTGTGCAACACCATGGTCAAGCGCCACAACTGGTTCCAGTGCGGTGGCCCCAACCCCTACCGCATTGCCGGCAAGCGGACCTTTGCCTACGGGCTTGTGCACGAACTTGGGCGTGCCCCGGACACAGTGCTCATTCCCTGCGGTGGCGGCGCGGGCATGGTGGCAGCCTATGATGCCTTCAGGGAAATGCTCGAGGCAGGCATCATCGATCACATGCCCCGCCTTGTGGGCGTGCAACTGACTGCCTGCGATCCCACTGCGCAAGCCTTCCACGCCGGCCGCGACACTGTCGTGCCCGTAGAGAAAAAAACCTCGCTGTCGGACGCCATCATGAACAACAACCCCTACTGGGGACGGATTTGCGTCGAGGCCGTGCGCGCCACCCATGGCACCATGATTTCCGTGAGCGACGAACAGTTCATACAGGCCATACGGGATCTGGGACGCAAGGAAGGCATTTTCAGCGAGCCTGCCGGAGCAGTGACCACCGCAGCCCTTGCCCAGCTGATTTCCCTGCCGGACTTCAGGGACCCGGGCCTGACTGTCTGCAACATCACAGGACACGGGCTCAACGCGCCGCACATTGCCGCGGACAGGAAGGATATCCCGCCTGTTGTCGAGGCCAGCCCAGAGGCTGTCGAGAAGTATCTCGCCTCTCTCTAACCCGCTTCCCAGCGTGTTTTCCTTCCGGACACCCCGATTCACGCATTGATGGTATGTGCACGTACCCAAAACAGACAGGCAGGCGACTTTCATGGACAAAAACAATCTCCTTGCCCAATGCACGGCAAAGGTTCCCGAGGTTTTGCGCTATTCGCAAACACTGGTCAACATGGATTCAGGAACCGACGACCTTGCCGGCCTGCGCCACGAGGCCGAGTATCTGACCAGGGAATTTTCCGCCCTGGGCGCCGAAGTGCGCTGGCTTGAGGCAGCACACCCAAGGGAGGGCTCCTGGAACCTTGCCGTTCGCTTCAAGGGCAGCGGCAAGGCAAAAATCCTCATCCTGACCCATTACGACACAGTCTTTCCCGCTGGCGAGGCCGCAAGAAGGCCCTTCCACATCCACGATGACAAGGCGTACGGCCCAGGTGTGGCGGACATGCAGACCTCGATCGCCATGCTCCTTGCGGGTATCCCCCTTCTGCACGGATTCATGGGCTGCCGCGACTACGACACGCTCACCATCTTCTGCAACGCCGACGAGGAGACCGGCTCCTGGGGCAGCAGGGAGCAGATTGTGCGCCTGGCCAGCGAGCACGACATCACGCTCAACATGGAACTGAGCGGCGCAAACGGTGACCTCATCACTGTCAGTGGACGAGGAAACGCCAACGGCATTCTGCGCATCAAGGGCAAGGCAGCCCATTCGGCAGCAGAACCGCCCGCTGGCGTCAACGCAGGGCTTGAGCTGGCCTACCAGCTTCTGCAGCTTGCGCATCTTTCCGATGCGGACAAGCGCACAGCCGTGAACGCAACTCTTGGCTCCTTTGGCACCAAGGCCAATATCATCCCTGACACGGCAGAGGCCACCCTGAACATACGCGTTGCCGATGCTGCCGAGTTTGCCCGGGTCGAGCGCGACATACGCGCCATTATCGAAAACAGGCTCTTTCCCGAAAGCAGGGTTTCCTTCGAGATGCAGATTGCCGTTCAGCCCTACGGCAACAACCCTGTCACCCTGGATCTGGCCGAAAAGGTCCGCAGCCTGGCCAGGACAGAGCTTGGCATGGAACTTGGCTACCGCCACGCCATTGGCAGCAACGACACGAGCTTCAGCGCCCAGGTCTGCCCCTCCCTGGACGGCTTTGGTCCAGGCTGCGTTGCCATGCACACTGCCGACGAATATCTCCCCATTTCCTCTGTCGCGCCCAGGCTCTACATCCTCCTGCGAACCATCGAGGAAATCTGCAAGGGCAACATGGTTGCCCTGGGCAAGGAGAAAAACCAATGAAAACCAAGGACATCGTGTGCGGCCTTTGCATCGTTGGCCTGAGTGCCCTGCTCTACACGCAGACAACCTCCTCTGCCGAACCTGTCTTTGCCGACGAGATAGATCCCATGCAATACCCCCGCTACCTCATCTATCTTCTGGGCATCATGGGCATCGCGCTTGCGGGAAAAGGCCTTGTCGCGTCTGGCGGCAACGCAAATGCGGATATTCCCATCTTCACCAGGCATACTGTGGGCGTCATGGCAGTCCTTGTCCTCTACGCTGCCCTCTTTGTCACCCTGGGCTTTTTCGTGACCAGTGTCGCGACCTGCTTTGCCATAGCCCTCATCATGGGCTACCGCAAGCTTCCCCTGCTCGCGGGTGCCTCGCTGCTCTCCATAGTCCTCATCTGGCTCATGTACCTCTACATCCTGCGTATCCCCCTGCCCGCAGGCTCACTTTTCGGCTAGCGCATAGGAGACACACATGGATATGATACTTGCTGCCTTCCAGGAGGTCCTGAGTCCGATTCCCCTGATCATGAACCTGATCGGCGTCATGATCGGCATGATCATTGGTGCCCTTCCAGGCCTTGGGTCCGTTGTGGCCATTTCCATCTGCCTGCCCTTCACCTTCGGCATGCAGCCCCTGCAGGCCATGGCACTTCTTCTTGGCGTCTACTGCGGCTCCAACTGCGGCGGCAGCATTGCCGCAGTGCTTATCAATACCCCAGGCACGCCCCAGGCTGCCGCGACCTCCATCGACGGCTACCCCATGGCCCGCATGGGCAAGGGCGGAGAAGCCATTGGCTGGGCCCTGGCCTCCTCCATCTTCGGAGGCCTGTTTTCCTGCATTGTCCTTGTCTTTGCCGCACCCACGGTGGCGTCCTTTGCACTGCGATTCGGCCCGCTGGAAACCTTCGGTCTCATCCTCATGGGGCTTACCTGCATCTCCAGCGTGTCCGGCAAAAACCAGCTCAAGGGCCTCATAGCCGGCGTCCTGGGCCTGCTTTTGGCCTGTGTCGGCATGTCGCCCTTCACCCCGGACGCGCGCTTCACCTTTGGCCTGTACGCTCTGGACGGCGGCATGGACACAGTGGCCATCATTGTCGGCGTCTTCGCCATCTCCGAAGTCATTGACCGTTCCGAGCGCATCTTCCACGAAAAGCAGGGCACTGTGCTGAACGTGAAAAACCTGTGCATGCCTGCGCTTTCCCAGTACAAGGGCCGCATCTGGAATCTGGTGAAATCCTCCATCATCGGCACAATCGTGGGCATTTTGCCAGGCACGGGCGCCACCACAGCGGCCTTTGTGGCCTACGGCGAGGCCCAGCGTTCGAGCCCGAGGCGCGACAAGTTCGGCACAGGAGAACCGGACAGCATCATCGCTGCCGAGTCCGCCAACAACGCCGTGACAGGTGGCGCGCTGGTCCCCTCCCTTGCTCTGGGTATCCCTGGCGATCCCGTGACGGCCATCATGCTCGCCACCTTCATCCTGCACGGCATCACGCCACGCGTCCGCCTCATGGTGGACAATCCTTCGGTGGTGTACGGCATCTTTGTGGCCCTTGCCGTGGCAAACGTCCTCATGTGGCCCTGCTGCAGTGTCACGACACGCATCTTCAACTACCTTCTGAAAACGCCAGAACCCATTCTCATGGGGCTCATTGCCGTCCTGTGCGTGCTTGGTTCCTATGGAGCGCGCGGCAACGTCAACGACGTGGCTGTCACGGTAGGCGCCGGTATCTTTGCCTACCTCTTGCGCAAGTGCGGTTTCCCCATGCCGCCCGTGGTCATAGGCCTTGTCCTCGGCCAGCAATTCGAAATGAGCATAGGACAGATGATCCTCTACAAGGGCGACATGCCCTGGCTTGAGTACATTCTGAATTCCCCCATTGCAACGTGCCTTCTTCTCGTCACGGTCTTCATCATCCTTGTGCCCATTGTGCGCCGCGCACTTTCGGCCAGAAAGGAAGAAAAGGCCGCATCCTAAACCCGACTGTCCCCCATCCAGCACCGGAGGTGCCCATGATACGAGTCTGGAAAATTCTCACCCTTGCCCTGGCTGTCCTGGTTTTCGGAGCGGGCAGCGCCATGGCGGCCTACCCCGAACGCCCCATCACCATGATCGTTCCCTTTGGAGCGGGCGGATCCAATGATCTGCCTGCCCGCGTTCTGGCAGGCATGATGGAAAAGAAGCTGGGCCAGCCTGTCATCGTGCAGAATGTGGTAGGCGCAGGCGGCACCCAGGGTTCCACCCAGATCGCCGAGGCCAAGCCAGACGGCTACACCATAGGCTTTGATCCCACAGGAGCTCTCTGTCTGCAGCCGCACATGAAGAAGCTGCCCTACGGCGTGGACAGCTTCCAGTTCATTGGCATGGCTACCCAGCAGCCTGTGGTGCTCATGACAGGCAAGCAGTTCCCCTGGAAGAACATCGACGAGATGGTGGCCCAGGTGCGCAAGAACCCGGGCAAGTACATTGTGGGCATCACCGGCAAGGGCAACATGAGCCACATACCGGTCCTTGCCCTCGCCAAGTACTACAACCTCAAGCTCCGCTACGTGCCCTACCGCTCCACTCCGGAAATCATGAAGGAAATTGCCGCCGGCCGCCTGCAGTTCCACGCAGACATGCCTGTGGCCCTGGCCCAGTACGATGTCTTTGGCCTTGTCCAGTTCTCCGACAAGAAGGTCGCCAACCTGAACATGCCCAATTCTGCAGACATCGGCCTGAACAAGAACTTCATCATGTGGCAGGCGTGCATCGCGCCCAAGGGCATTCCTGCTGATGTCCTGAAGGTTTTGGTGGACACCATGCGCGAGGTGGTGAACAGCCCAGAGTACGCCGAGGCCATCCATCGCCTCAGCATGAACCCGTGGT
>CALVGM010000219.1 GCA_944327095.1 uncultured Desulfovibrio sp.
AGCGGTTTTTCTACAACAAAAATGTGCCTGGCAAACAGCGCTTAACCACTTGTCATCAGTGGTTTTTTTCAAGGCTTTTTAGCTTCCAAACTCGAGGGTCGGGGGAGAGACCCTGTGGGGCAGCGCTTCCCCAGAGGAGGGGAAGCAGTTTTTCGTGCGTTTCGGGGGTCAATTTTCTTGCGCCTGGTGCAACCCATGGGCCCAGAAGCGGTTTTTCTACAACAAAAATGTGCCTGGCAAACAGCGCTTAACCACTTGTCATCAGTGGTTTTTCAAGACTTTTTAGCTTCCAAACTCGAGGGTGTGGGAGAGGCCCTGTGGGGCAGCGCTTCCCCAGAGGAGGGGGGGCAGTTTTTCGTGCGTTTCGGGGGTCAATTTTCTTGCGCCTGGCAGACAGCTCTTAACCACTTGGCATCAGTGGTTTTTGATGCTTTGATTTCAGGGCGAGCACAAAAGAGAAGACCTCTCCGCCAAAACGGAGAGGTCTTCTCGCAGCTGTCAGAGGGAAAAGGGGCTAGGCCTTTGTGACTTGGGTGTACCAGGCAGCGGACTGTTCAAGAAGCTGGGCGCTTCTGCGGGCCAGTTCCTGGGGATCGCGGATGAAGCCGTCCATCATCTGGGCGGAGTCAAAGAGCACATTGACCATGGTGGTCAGCACCGCGTCGTGGGCATCGGCCTTGTAGATGGAAAGCAGGGCGCGCAGCAGGGGGTGTTCCCTGTTGACCTCCAGTGTCTTGACCGGAATGGTCATGTTCTTGTCCATGGCGCGCATGAACTTCTCCATGGCCGAAGTCACGCCGTCCTCGGAAGAGAGCACTGCGGCGCTGTCCGTCAGCTTGGTGGAGACAACCACGTCCTTGACCTTGTCGCCAAGGATTTCCTTCATCCTTGCCACAAGCCCGTCGAAGTTTTTCTCGTCCTCAGCGGAAAGCGGACTTGCCTTGGGAGCCTCGGTCTCCTTGTCGGGGAAGGCTTCGAGATCCTTTGCCTCCGCGTTTTCGATGGACTTGAAGTTCCACTCCTTGTAGTTGCCAACGCCGCTTACGACAAATTCGTCCAGGGCCTCGTAGAAGAAGAGAACCTCAATGCCCTTTTTGCGGAAGCGATCCATGTAGGGATTGACCTTTGCCGCCTCGCGGTTGGGAGCCGTGACATACCAGAAGGTCTTCTGACCCTCGAGGCCGCGACCCATGTATTCGTCAAGGCTGGAGATGCTCTCCTCGTTCTCCCCTGCGGAGGTGTTGAAGCGGAGCAGGCCGAGCAGTCTGTCGCGCTGGGCAAAATCCTGATGGATACCAAACTTCAGGATGGTGCCATGATGCTTCCAGAACTTCTGGTATTCCTCTGGCTTGTCCTTGGCCATCTTTTCCAGGTGGCTCAGGGTCTGCTTGACTATGGTCTGGTTGATTTTGCGCAGGACCACGTTTTCCTGCAGGGTTTCACGGGATATGTTGAGGGGAATGTCCTCGGTATCCACAATGCCCTTCAAAAAGCCCAGATAGGGAGGAATCAGGTCCTTGTTCTTGTGCTGGATGAGCACCCTGTTGCAGTAGAGGTCAATGCCCCAGTACTCGTCTTCCCTGGGGCCCTTGAATTCCTGTTCCTCGTCCGGGATGAAGAGCAGGGCCTGGAACTGCACAGGGCTGTCCACGCTGATGTGCAGCCAGTCCAGGGGATCCTTGTAGTCGTAGGTGAAGGACTTGTAGAACTCCTTGTACTGGTCCGCAGTGACCTGGCTCTTGGGCTCTCTCCACAGGGCAGGCTGGGTGTTGACCTTTTCGTCGTCCACAAAGACAGGGAAGGGGATGAAGCCGGAATGCTTGCGAATTGCGTTCTCGACGCGGTACTTTTCGGCAAACTCCAGAGCGTCGTCCTTGAGGTGAACAACAATGCGCGTGCCGCGCTTGGGCTCCTCTCCCTCATAGGCAGAGACCGTGTAGGTGCCAAGGCCGTCGCTTTCCCACACGCAGGCGCTGCCATCGCCATAGGCGGGACGGGAAATGACCTCGACCCTGTTGGCCACCATGAAGACGGAATAGAAACCCACGCCAAAATGGCCGATGATCTGCGAGGCGTCCGTGCTCTTGTGCTCCGCATCCGAGCTGGCCTGTTCGGCAAGCTTGCTCAGGAATTCTTCGGAACCGGACTTGGCGATGATGCCCAGGTTGTCCCCGATTTCTTCCTCTGTCATGCCAATGCCTGTATCGGCAATGACAAGCTCCTTCTTGTCCTTGTCAAGGGTGATGCGGATTTCCAGGGGCAGATCGGGCTCGCGGGGTGTCTCGCCACTGTTTTCGCGGAAACGCAGCTTGTCCAGGGCATCGGATGCGTTGGAAACAAGTTCGCGCAGGAAAATTTCCTTGTTGGTGTACAGGGAGTTGGTTAGAATCTGTAGCACCTTGCGTACTTCTGCGCGAAACTCGCAGGTTTTCTTGGCTTCGGTATTGCCTTCACTCATGTCTATTCCTCCAGAACAGATCCCGGAACAGCCCTCCGGACCTGTTCCACAAGATATTTTGTATTGCATTGAAGCAACTTGATTTTCTGTTCGCACGCAACGGGAAGAGAGACGTTCCCTTGCGTTGCCGGTCTGCATTTTGCATGCCTGCAACATGGGAGATAATCACCTTTTTCCAAAGGGCAAGTCGCGCATGTGCTTTTTGCCTCCCATGCCTTGCAAATCTGTTGCAGGGAAGGCCAGAAGAGGAGCAAAAAAAAAGGGGATCCGCCGTTGCGGATCCCCAGATGTGTTCTTGTGTCTGCTGTCTGTATTGTTCGCCGGATGTCTGGCTAGTCGCGGGATGTGGCAATGCCTATGGGATCCTGGGGTGCCAGTCGACAATCTGGGCCGGCTTGCACAGGAGCATGCGGCCGTCGCTTCGTGTGCAGCCAAGTTCTGTGCCGCCGTTGAGGCCGTAGATTTCCCAGTCCCCGCGCTGCAGCCTGCCCGCGCTGACCCTGAGAATCAGATCCTCGTGGGCCTTGTCCGCCGAGCAGAACACGGGAAACTCCCTGGCAGCGGGATCAACAAAGATGTCCGATTTGGCCGCCAGCTCCATGACAAGAAAACCCGGGGCATAGGTATAGAGCTTGCTGCAGGTTTGGGTCGGCGCTGGCGCGGGCTCGGGCTTTTGCCCGGCGCAGGCAGACAGCGCGCAAAGCGCAAGACAGAGGACAAGAGCGCGCGAGAGGGATGTGGCAGCCCGCAAAGACATGGTTCGCATCCTCTACAGATCGCCAAAGCGGTTTGTGCTTTTCCTCTGTTGCGGAGCTGACTGGGCTTGCGTTCCTGGCTGCGCAGGCATGTGCCCGGCCATTTGCGTGAGACGCGCTATGCGTTCCTCAATGGGGGGATGCGTGGCAAAGAGCTTGGCAACGGAAGAGGGAAAGAGCGGCGCGACAATGAACATTTCGGCTGTGGTGGGATTGCCGCTGTGCATGGGCACCTGGCTTGCGGCCATCTGCAGCTTGTTCAGCGCAGAGGCCAGGGCCAGGGGATCGCCACAGTAGGTCGCTCCGCCCTGGTCGGCCAGAAATTCCCGCGAGCGCGAAATGGCCATCTGGATGATGCTTGCGGCAATGGGGGCCAGTATGGCCAGAAGCAGGCCCACCAGGGGATTGGTCCTCTCGCCCTCGCTGTCCCTGGCTCCGCCAAAGAAGGAGGCGAATTGCAGCATGTTGGCCAGCATGACAATGGTTGAGCCCATGACAGCCGCAATGGTCTGGATGAGGATGTCGCGGTGGGCGATGTGGGCAATCTCGTGGGCGAGCACGCCGCGCAGCTCTGTGGGCGTCAGGATTTGCAGTATGCCTTCCGTGACCGCGACCACGGCGTTTTGCGGATTTCTTCCTGTGGCAAAGGCATTGGGAGCCTGTTCGGGAACCACGCAAACCCTGGGCTTGGGAATGCCTGCGTTGCGGGCAAGCTCCTCCACCATGTCGTGCAGCATGGGCGCCTCGTCGTAGGCAAGCTCCCTGGCATTGTACATCTTCAGGACAATGGAATCGGAAAACCAGTAGCTGCCGACATTCATGACCATGGCAATGACAAAGGCAATCATGATGCCGGTTTTTCCGCCTATCATGCCACCAATGACAATGATGATACCGCTCAGGGCTGCCAGCAGCAGAAGAGTTTTTAATTGGCTAGTCATCGTATTGCTTCTTCAGGGAAAGAGAATTACGGGGAGAAAAGCTGCGCTCCCTTGCGCGGACAAAATGTCCAGTGGCAGCTGTTTCTGATATGGCCATGTGTGTGAAGGCCGAATTCCTGCACCCTGAACGTGTTGGCACAGGGAGCAACAGGAGAAGGCAGGCGTACTGCAGGTCCTGCACAAGTTTTGTGCAGGACCTTTCTTCAGCTGGAGGTATTGTTGCGCCACCACAGCTGGAAGACCATCAGGGTCCAGAGAGGGATGCGCAGATCCCTTTCTCCAGAAAGGTGGGCCTGCATGAGGCGGCGAACTTCCACAGGGTTGAAGAAGTTGTGTTTTGCGAGCATGTCCTCGCCGAGCAGCTCTTCCATGAGCGGGCGCAGGCGGCCCCGCAGCCACTGTGAGACCGGAATCTGAAAGCCGCGCTTGTTGCGGTGGAGGATCTTTTTCGGCAGAAGGTAGGCAAAGGCCTTCTTGAGCAAATACTTGCGCCTGAGGCCGCGCAGTTTGTAGTGGGCAGGCAGGCTGATGACAAATTCGGCCAGTTCCCTGTCCAGGAAGGGCGCGCGCACTTCCAGGGAATTGAGCATGGAGCAGCGGTCCACCTTGACCAGGATGTCGTCGAGCAGAAACCCCCTGATATACGTGTAGAAGGTTCTGTCCATGTCCGACGCGTTACGCCAGTGGTTGTACGCGTCGAGGGTTGGTCGAAACAGGGTGGAGAGCTCAAGCATGCTTTTGTCCGGGTTGTTGAGCAGGACTTCCTGCAGGTCTGCGGAGCAGGCTGTGAGCATGGACTGTATGCGCATCCAGGGGGGCAGCTTGGCCGCCCTGTGGAAGGTGTCCGTGGCAAGGCGCAGATTTACGTAGCCCTGGGAGGCCGGCAGGCAGTGGCACAGGGGCTCGATGATGTGGTGGCGCAGGAAGGCCGGAACACGGTTGTAGCGCTGGGCTCTGGCAAAGCCCACGTAGTGCTCGTAGCCGGCCCACAGTTCGTCGGATCCGTCGCCGCCAAGGGCCACTGTCACATGCTCCCTGGTCATCTTTGACAAGAGCCAGGTGGGCGCAGCCGAGGCGTCGGCCATGGGAACGTCCATGGCGCTCACGACCCTGGGCAGAATGTCCGTGCAGTCTTCTTCCAGAAAGACCTTTTCGTAGTGCCTGGTGCCAAAGGTCTGCGAGACAAGCCTTGCGTAGTTGCTCTCGTCGTAGCTTGCCTCGTGGAAGCCTATGGAAAAGGACTGTATGGGTGTGGACGAGCATTCGGCCATGAGGCCCGTCACTATGCTCGAGTCTATGCCTCCCGAGAGAAAGACGCCCAGGGGCACGTCCGCCACCATGCGGCGCTGCACTGCCCTGCGCATGAGCCTGCGCAATTCCTCGCAGGCCTCTTCCTCGCCAATGACCAGGCTGGAACTTTGCGGAGCCTCCCAGTAGGTGGAGACCTCCAGTTTGCCCCTTTCCAGCACCATGGCAGCAGAAGGGGGCAGCTGGTGGAATTCCCTGAACATTGTCTGCGGGCAGGGGACGCACTGGTAGGCCAGATAGCGCATGAGCGCCTGGGGATCCAGGGAAAAGGACAGGCCCGGAACATGCCGAAAGCAGGACATTTCCGAGGCAAAGAGCATGCGGCCCCCCTGTATGGTGTAGAAAAGGGGCTTCTTGCCAAAGCGGTCCCTTGCGGCAAAGAGGCGCTTTTTGCCGTCGTCCCACAGGACAAAGGCAAACATGCCGTCCAGATGGTCAAGGCAGTCCCGACCCCAGACCCTGTAGGCCTCGAGAATGACCTCGGTGTCGGAATTGGTGGCAAAGGAGGCGCCCCTTGCCTCAAGGTCCTGCCTGAGCTCGCGGAAATTGTAGATCTCGCCGTTGAAGACGATGCTCAGTGTCCCGCTTGTGTCCAGCATGGGTTGTGCGCCGCCTGCCAGGTCGATGATGGACAGGCGCCTGTGGCCAAGACAGACATTGTTCACCCGCAAAATGCCGCTGCCGTCCGGGCCGCGATAGGCAATGGCGTCCGTCATGGCCCGCACGCTTGCCTCGTCTTCCCGTGAAAGCAGGACGCGCTCATCCAGGGCAATGATTCCTGCTATTCCACACATGTGCGCGACCTCCAGGCTGTGTTTGCCTGCGCCAGAAATTCTGCCAGCAGCTCGCCGTTTTTCTGGGGGGAAAAGAGCTCTCTGGCCAGTTTCGCCCCGTTCGCGGCGTACTGTCTGGCTTGCTGGGGATTTTCAATGAGCGTGCGCAAGGCAGCGGCAAGGGCCGCCGGATCCCTTTGCGGCACAAGAAGGCCTGTTTCCTTGTGCCGCACGACTTCCGGCAGGGCGCTCACATTGGTGGCCACCACGCACAGGCCAAAGCTCATGGCCTCGATGAGGGTATTGGGAATGCCGTCCCTTGCCCCGCCTGCGGCAATGACGCAGGGTGCCACAAAGATGTCATGGCTTTTCAGTATGTCCGGAAAGGCGTCGTGATCCACAAGGCCCGGGAAGGAGACAATATCTTCCAGGCCAAGGCGCCTGGTCTGCCTGTGCAGCGCTTCCTCCAGGTTGCCAAGTCCCATGAGCCTGCCTCCGCCACCAACCAGGGTGAGCGTAAAGGGCACATGCTCGTCGCGCAGCAGGGCACAGGCATCAAGGAGCACATCAAAGCCCTTGGTGACATCAAAGCGTCCGACCGCGAGCAGCCTGACAGGCTTGTTCATGGCAGGGGGATCGCACTTGTCCACGTGCAGGGTGAGACAATTGTAGATGACGCGCACCTTCGGCAGGTCCTGCCTGTGGGGGGCAGCCTGGATCATGAGCTCGCGTATGCGTTTTTCGTCAGCGTAATTGTTGGTTCTGATGGCGCAGGCGTCAAGCAGCTTGTCCACAAGGTCCGGATCCCTGGGAGCAAGGTTGTCGGCCCTTGCCACGGTCACGTAGGGTATGCCCGCGCACTGGAATATGACCCTGGCAGCTGTGGTCGTTCCCCTGGGCCAGGGCGCGTAGAGAATATCAATGCCTGCCTCGCGCAGAATGGGGGCAAGGTGTATGCCGCACAAAAAGGCCCACAGGTTTTCCCCGAGAATTTCAAGGCTTGCCCAGCGCCGCAGCACATGCTCGCCCAAAAGCCTTGCGTAGCGGACAGGGTGCCTGACAAGCAGGCGCAGGTTCGAGAAGAGGACAGGCAGGAGCTTTTTCAGCCCCAGGCGCTGCGCGTCACTTGCTGCCCTGCACATTTCCTGGGAGCACAGGCGTAGGTTCTTTCCGTACAGCGTGTAGACAGTGGCAGGCAGATGGGTCTTGATGGCCTCCACATCGCGAAAGATGAACGGCTGGGTAAAGAGTGGGTACCACAGCAGAATGATGCCTACCTTGGGGGAAGCAGGGGGATCGGGAATCCTTGTGCTTTGCTCTGTCATGAAATCTGCCTTAGGTCTTTCCTCTGGTACTCCAGTCCCCGGATGTGGCCTCGACAACCGGCACATGGGCGCGCAGCCGTGCGTCAAGTTCGCTCAAGGTCACGAATTCTGTCTCGTACCTCTGGCACAGCCATTCCACATACTTGCCGACTTTGCGCACAAGCTGCCGGACATCGTTGTCCGTGGACAGGCGGGGATTTCCTCCTGCCATGAGCTCCGAGCTGTGCCAGGTCAGGGAAAGCACGTTGCTGCCACGGGCAAGGGCAAGTTCGGTGACTGCCTTCATGGCCCACAGGGGATGGTAGACGGGCAAAAGGGCCAGCGCGCCCCATTTTTGCAGGCTTGCCCGCACTGGCTTGGGCATGCGTCCCACGGCTGCCGTTATCCAGGGCGCCAGGTGCGTGACTGTCAGGGGCAGCTCGAAAATGGTGCCCGCTCCTGTTTCGACCAGGTAGGGCGTGTGCGGGGCAAGGAAATGGTCAGGCCCTAGGTTGGTCGCGTTTCCCTCGTGCAGCGGACGCACAGATGCGTCCGCGCGGATGCCTGCCCTTGCCAGCAGTTCCCAGTGGCAGGCGTGCAGGTCCCAGCGCCCCATGCGAAAGGAAATAGGCGCCTTGCCAAGGCGCTTGCGTCCCAGGGACACAAGCGTGTCGAGCTTGGCCGAAAGAAGGTCCTTGTCCACACGTATGGAAGGCACAGCCTGCGCGACCTCCCTGGAAGGGTCTTCCAGCGGCGGGGTATTCCAGTGGTGCAGATGCAGCCCCACTTCCACATTGCCCCTGTCGGCTAGAGCTTCCACATGGGACCAGGCCTGATCGTCGGCCAGGACCGGATGGGCACAAAAGAGTGTTGCATGCAGCCCCATGTTCATGAGGGGCTGCATGCGACAAAGGCAGGAAAGGTTTGTGACCGAAGGCCGGACAATGGGGTAGCTGCCGCGGAACAGGCCTTCTTCTTCGACGTCCAGGGAGCAGCACACATAGACGTGCCCTTTGTCCACCTGTTGCCTCCGGCTAGTAGTCGTATCCCTCGGGATGCGCCTCGTTGTACGCTCGCACTATCTCTATGGCCTTGGGCAGCTCCTCTTCCAGCGCGTCGAGGGTGATGCGCACGTTTTCCTCTGTCTGCGAGGCGGAGAGGAAGAAGCGGAGACGGGCCTCGCCTTCCTTTACGGCCGGGAAGGTGATGGGCATGACGTAGATGCCCCGCTTGAACAGCTGCGTGGCAAGGAAGCCGGTCACCATGGAGTCGCCGGTAATGACAGGCACAATGGCATAGCCCTGGGCCTCTCCCGTGTTGAAGCCCTTTTGCCTGGCGTAGTTGAGAAAATACTGCGAGATGTGCTGCAGCTTGTGCACACGCTCGGGCTCGCGCTTGAGAATATGCAGGGCAGTGTAGCTTGCGGTGGCAAGGACAGGGGACAGACCCACGCTGAAGACAAAGCCCGGAGAGCCGTACTTGAGGTACTCCACAAGCTCCTTGCGTCCCGCGATGTAGCCGCCGCAGCCGCACAGTGTCTTGGAGAGTGTGCTCATCCAGATGTCCACATCGCTGGGATCGACGGGGAAGTACTCGCGCACTCCGCCGCCGTGCTCGCCTATGACGCCAAAGCTGTGGGCCTCGTCCACCATGAGCATGCAGTTGTAGCGCTTCTTGAGCTCTATGAGGCGGGGAATGTCCGGAATGTTGCCGTCCATGCTGAACAGGCCCTCGGTCACGATGGCCGCGCGCTTGTGCTCGCCGCGCTTGGCCTTGAGCAGGCGCTCAAGATCGTCGCAGTCGTTGTGGGCGTAGGCAAAGCGGGCCGAGCTGGACAGGCGGGATCCCTGAATCAGGGAGTTGTGCGCCAGATTGTCGTACAGAATGAGATCGCGGGGACCAAAGAGAAAGCCTATGGTGGACACGTTGGTGGCATGGCCACTGACGTAGACAACGCAGTCCTCGGTTCCCAGAAAGTCCGCTATGGCCTTTTCCAGCTGTCTGTGGGGTGTACGCTCGCCGCCGACCAGGCGACTGGCCCCTGCGGACGTACCGAAAACTTCCGCAGTCTTGGTTACCGCAGCGGTAATTTCCGGGTGGGCGTTGATGTCCAGATAGTCGTATGTGGAAAAGTTGATATAGTCTTTGCCATTGATGTGGATGGTGGCCTTGGCGGCGCGATCTGCACACAGGAAGAGCGGATTGGGCATGCCCATTTTGGCTCCCATTTCCACCAGGCGGTCAAAGGCCAGCTTGGAGCGGGCCTTGGAGAAGGTGCAGGAAGATTCCTGTGTCTGGGTCGCGGATGAAGATGCTTTTGTGTTCATCAAGTTGTTTTCCGGCGCGTGTACACCTGCAGTCATGCGGGGGAGGATGCGCCGCCTCCTCGCGGGTAGGTTAGATGCTCTGTTCCTGAAAAAAGGCACGCGACATGCAGCCGCAGGCATTTATCAGGGGAAAACCTGCAGACAGGAAGGGCCAGGAGCGCGTGACCTTGGGTTCGCTGAGCTGCGGGTGACAAAAAGGCGGCAAGAGCAGGCAGAAAAAAGTGCCTAGATTTTCCCTTTTTCATAGCCAAGAAAGAGGCAGTTCGCAAGGGAAAAGCCCTGTTTTCACCTGCCCCGGGCCGCAGCGCGCAGCAGCACAAAAAAGCTCTCTTTATCCGAATTTTTTCCTCAGGTAAAGCCTCCATTTGCTGGTTGAACAAGGATGTCTGCTCCCCACAAGCTTTGCAGATTATGATATTTGTGCTGTGTTTGCAGAAAATAGGCTGTGTCGCAATCTTTTGTCAACAAAATCTGTATATACTATTTATTGTACTAAAAATTATTTCGTATGATATATAAAAATATTGATATAGTATTTTTATTTAAATAAATTTTTTAAAATAATAACAAAATATGCATTTACTGTATTTTGTAGGGTGATCTAATCTTTGCTATCGGGTATATTGAATAACGTAAAATAAAATAAAATGAGTATTTATTCGAGAATACGAAATCTTGCAGATATATGAGAAACATCTTGTCAATTTGTGCATTGTATGCCAATCTGCACAGTTGGAGTTCACGGGTTCTGTCCCCTGCGGCATGTCATCCTCATCCCCTGGAGTTGCGCAGACTGCCCAGGCTGCCAGCAAGGCAAGCTCCCACCGACTCCCCGACCTTTTCGAACACTGCAGCATGCCTGACAATTTGAGAGCATGGCGCCTTTCCCCCTGCGCGAACGCCAGGGGATGTGTGCCTGAATCTGGTGAGGGAAATGAGCCGAACCGACGAGAACAAACTGGGCGAGAGTGCCCCCGAGGCCCCCTGGAAACTGGCCCTCGACGGGGTATGGTACGAGGACATATGTCAGCCCGAAGGCTCCTGGCTTTTGGGTTCCGTGGTACCCGGATACGAGCAGTTCCTTCCCCTCGGGCGCCATCCATCGGCAGATGAGCTGGCATCCCTGGGGACAAGGGGCATCTGGCTTGCCCCAAGGCAGTCGCGAGAGCCCAGGCTGGCAGTCATGTGCTGTGGCCAGGGATCCGTCTGGCCCGGTATGGGCAGGGAACTGTACGACAGCTTTCCCGAGGCCAGGGCTGCCATGGACAGGCTCGCGGCCTGTTCGAGCTGGGATGTTCTCGGGCTCATGGACGAAAGGGACGTGGAGACCATAGGCCTTACCCGCTGGCAGCAGCCCGATCTGTTCATGCTCGAATACGCCCAGTGGAGCCTCTATCTGGCCCGGGGGCTGAAGCCGGATTTCATCTGCGGGCATTCCCTCGGGGAGCTCATCGCCCTTTGCCTGGCAGGCGTGTACGAGCCGGAGGTTGGCTGGTACATCATGGAAACGCGCTCCCGCCACATGGCCGACCTGGAGGAAAAGTCCCGCAGGGAGACGGGCATGATGGCCGTGTACGCGGGCATGGATGTCGTGCGCGAGCTGCAGGGCATCTGGCCCGAGCTCTATGTTTCCAACTACAATACGCCAGAGCAGAGCATTCTTTCCGGGCCGCGGGACATTCTGACCGAGGCCAGGCGCTGGCTGCGCAAAAAGCGCATTCCCGCAGTCATCCTCAACATCACCCTTGCCTTTCACCATCCGAGCATGCGTGTCCTGCGGGATCTCGACTACAGAAGGCTCATGAGTCTCGACATGCACGCTCCGGCAACGCCCATGCTCAGCTGTGTCACTGCCGGGCCCTACCCGGACAACCAGGCAGACATATGCCGCTATATCATGGATCTGGACGAAAACAGCGTGCGCTGGGTGCAGTGCGTGGAAGCTCTGTGGGACAAGTACGGGCTGCGCCATTTCCTGGAAATGGGGCCTGCGGACACATTGTGCGGCATGGTGGAAAAGATACGGCCCGAGGCCCTGTGCCTTTCCTCGTCGCTCAGGGGGCACGAAAGGGATCTTGTGCGCAGGACCATGGCAAGGCTGTATTCTCTTGGCCATTTTCAGCGAAAATGTCTCATCCAGGCAAGGGAGCTGCAGGAACAGAGCGGCTTCGAAGCCAGGAGTCCGGAGAACCATGGGAACAGGGAACACGAGGCCAGTGGCGCGTCTGCAGGCTGCGGCATCCCCAGGCTTCGGGAACTGCTGGCAAAGGCCTGCGGCAGGAAGGCCGAGGACCTGCATGGCAGCATGGATTTGCGCTTTGACCTGGCCCTGCGCTCGAGCTTTTTCCCCGGCCTCATTGAGGAAGCGCAGCAGCTTCTGGGCAGGGAAGTCGCCTTTGAGGATCTTCTGCACGTCTCGACCATAGCCGATCTGGAAAGGCTGTTCAGTGGCGATGTGTCCGAAGAGGGGGACGAGAGCGTTCGCGAACCCATGGGACGCGCTGTGCAGCGCCCCTTTTTGGCCTGCTGCGTCCGAGAGGACGCTGACAGATATGTGGAGATGCCCGCCAATCCCTGCAGGCGCAATTTTCTTCCCTCTCCTTCCCTGCGTGTGGTCCTGATTGGAGAGGACGACACACTTTTGGCCAGCCTTGTGCGCAGCATTGCCTCCTGGAAGTGCCGTTTTTCCCTTTGTCCTGGACTTGCCGAAACAAGGGCTGTCATAGCCGCCATGGGAGGGTGCGTGCAGGATGTGCAGGATGTGCGGGCAGCCCTTGGGGAGGCGGACGTTGTTCTTGTGCAGGGGACAGGCGAGGACGTCCTGGGGATCGTGCGCGAGCCCGGGCTTGCGGCCGGGGCCAGAATGGTTCTTGTGGAGCGCGATCCCGCAAGGCAGGAAGAGCTTGCAGGACTGTGGCGCAAGGCTTTGGGCCTTGGTCGCGCGCTTACAGCCATCCTGCTGGACAAGGCTGTGCCGCTTGGCTCCCCCCTGGTGGGCGATATGCTGGCGGCAACGCTTTTGCAGCAGGACAACAATCTTGTGTATGGCAAGTGGGTGACCAGGGAAGACGAGCAAAATGTCGCGCTTTTGGCGCAGCCCCTGCTTGACGACGCGGACCATTCCCCCCGTGTCTTTCCCGACTTGAAGCCCGCAAGGCCAAGGACAACACCCTTTCGGGTCTTTTCCACCCAGATTGCGCAGGACATCTTTCCCGCCCTTGAGGCCCTTCGCGGCGCGGACAAAAAGGACTGGCCCATTCCCCTTGGCCTCCATCTCGAAGCCCAGCGCGAGGCAGCCATTCTGGCCTCTCCCTGGCTCTTTGCCAGCGGCATGACGGATATCCGCGTGCACGATTTGGGGCAGGCAAGGCCCGGGCTTGTCCGCGAGGCAAGGCTTGAGGTGGACACAGGCCTGTGGATGAACCACGATCGCGTGCCCTCGCGCATGAGTCATGTCATGACCACGCTGCGCGGGGTCAGCACGTCCGGGCGCAGGACCCCGCAGTATGATGAGGTTGTGGAAAGCACGGTCATCATGACTGGGGCAAGAGCGCAGATCCCGCCGCTGTGGCAGGAATACGCAGGCCCAGCACCTGCTTTTGGAGGCATCGACACCGGCGACTGGTACGACAGGCTGGGCCTTGCCTGTCCCTTCCGCCTGCTGGAACGGGTGTGGCAGAAAGACGATCACCTTCTTCTGGCGTCTCTGGCACAGGACGCCTTTCTTGCCCTTGCCGGAATTTGGGCCTATGATAACTCGCTTTTCCCGGGGGATGAGTCGATTCCAGCCTGGGCAAATACGACCTGCATGACAGGCTTCGAGGCTGTTTTGCAGGCCGTGGCCATGCATTTCGACATGGATCCGCCCTCTGTGCCCTGTGCCTTGACTCCATCACTCGTGGGATTTGTCCGCTTTGGCGCAACAGGGAACGACACCACCCTGTTCCTGGCTCTCAGGCGCTGCTGGGACAGGGATCAGGTGGTTCGCTACGACGCCCAGGTGACCAATACCGCAGGGCAGTGCCTTGTAAGTATCAACCATCTTGAATACAACGCCCTCGCCGATACGGACGCAGGCGAAAGGCAGCCGACAACAGCCTCTGCGGCCGCAGCACAGGCGTAGGCTGCCCGTGGCATCCGTCTTGGGCCGGATGGTTTGGGCGCGCAGGAAGGGTTGAGAACATCAGTTTGAGAGGAGAAAGGACATGACCGACGCTAAGGCAGCTGCCAGGACAGGCAAATCCGGGCCCCGCTCCGGACTTGCCGGCTTCGTGCGCAGGACAGGACCTGCCCTTTTGACTGTGGCCATGCTGGTACTGATGACGGCCTGTGCCTCAAGCAAGGCCGGCATGTCCTCGCCGGAACTTCCCGCCAGGCACTGGCTGGACGAGGCTCCGGGCATACCCATTGAAAACAAGGAAAAGTACGACGCGGCCATTCCCAATCTCTACAATCCGGACAAGAAGTTCGGCTTTGAGGATTGCGTGTATCTGACCATTCAGCAGTCGCCCTCCCTTGTGAACAGCGCTGTGGACATCGAGATCAAGCGTCTTGATCAGACAACCGCCGTCTGGAAATACATTCCCGAACCGCACATGACAGTGCAGGTCTCCCAGAACCTGACCAACTTCAACAAGGGCGCGCACGATATTCCCGGCGAGTACGGCAGGACGCAGTTTGAAATAGGCTTTTACGCCCAGTTCCCCAATCCCCTGGCAACCTATTTCGAAATCAAGGCCCAGGCCATGCTGACCGGCATTGCCATTTCCACACACCGCAAGGCTGTGGGCGAAGCCATTTTCAAGATAGCCGAAGCCTATTTGCGCCTGCAGGCCCAGCAGTATGTGCTGGCAGCCCAGCGTTCGCTCATCCCTGTGGCCAGGGAGCTTACGGAATACTGGAAGCAGGTCGAGGCTGTGGAAGGCAACCAGGGCTCGGCTGTGAGCCTTGCCCAGCAGCATGAGCGCGAGGCAGAGCTTGGCCTTGAAAAGGCGGAAACCGAGGAGCTCATGCAGCGTACCAACCTGAAGGTCCTGGCCGGTCTGGATCCGTACCAGCAGTTCCAGGTGGACGCGAGCCATGCCAGCGACATCCTCAAGGGCTTTGACGGCCATGCCCTGCGCTGGGACGAGCGCTGGGCCGAATCCGAGGACAGCCTGCTTTTGCGCACCCAGATCAAGCTTGCCGACTACAAGATCATGCTGGCCTGGGCCGAATACGTGCCCAACATGACCATCTCGGTCAACATGAATCCTCCCCGTGGCCAGGCCCAGCCCGATTCCGGCACTGCGGACCAGTTCCTGCACCTGACCTTCGACTTCCCCCTGATCGACTGGGGGCGCAGGTACAGGGGCGTGCAGTCGGCCCGCATGGTCAAGGCCCAGGCCTTCCACTCCATGGCCGAAAAGCGTTTCGACTACCAGAACAAGTGGATTATGGCAGAGCAGAACGTCTCTCTTGCCCTGACCAATCTGAAGCTTGCCCACAACAGGTACAAGAGCGCGCAGATGCAGTACGACGAGGCGCGCATTGGCTTCGAGAATGGCCTGGAGACGCTGCCCAATGTGGCCAGCCGTCAGGAAGCCATGGTGCAGGCGCAGCTCAACTACATCAATACCGAACTCGATTACCGTCTTGCGCAGCTTGAATGGATGCACGTGTCCGGTCTTCTGCAAAAGCGCTTCCTCGGTCTGCCCGACCGCGAGCTGGACAAGCTTGTAGGCGGAAGCTCCATAGCCACTGCCGGCGTGCCCGGCGTTCAGCCCCCGCTTGCGCCAGAGGAAGAAAAGGTCTTCCCCGAGCAGCCGGTCAAGGAAGACAGGCGCCCCATTGGGCGTCCGAGCCAGATCAAGCTCGGCAAGCTTCCCGAACTGAATGACGAGACAGGGAAGCCGGCAGCAGCCACAGGTTCTGAAGAAGGCAACCTGAATACTGTGCCGACTCTTGCAGACAAGTAGTGCGCTTTCCTTTGTGCCTTGCGAAAGGCGGGAGAAGGGGAGCAAAAGGGATGCTTGCCCCTCGCACCACGCGAAACCCGTGCCCTTGGGTTTCGCTGCAGCTGCAAGGGAGGTCTCAATTTCGAAAAAATGGAGGCGGCGCTTTCCACCTGCCTATGCCGGGGTACCCGCGCCGAAATTTTGTATGAAAAGACGATTTGTGTTTCCGTGCTTTCTTGCCATGCTCGTTCTTCTCCTGGGCAGCGTGGCGCAGGCAGCAGAAACGACGACCATACTGACAGGCAAGGTCCGCAATACCGTTACCCGTTCCCCCATTGTGCATTTCAAGGGAGTTGTGGACAAGGTGCTGGTCGCTCCGGGCGACAAGGTGCAGAAAGGGCAGGCTCTCATGCGCTATGTCCTGCAGGATGAGGCCAGGCGCGCCCTGCAGAGAGAGGTGAATCTTGGCCCTGGCACAGAAGCGAGCAAGGGCCAGATTCTCGATCTGCAAAGCCAGCTCAGCCAGGTGACAGCGCAGCGCAACAAGGCCAAGAGCCTTGCGGCTACCGGACTTGGTTCCAACAAGGCCTTTGGCCGCCTTGAGGCCGATGTGCACGCCCTGCAGACGCGCATAGCCCTGCTCGAGGAAACCATTGCCAAGCAGGAGGCCAACTTTGCCCTGCGCATGGAGGAACTGAGCGGCTACTTCGACACGGAGATCAAGGAAGGCATGACCCTGCCGCCCTATCTCTTTCTGAAGTCGCCCATTGACGGCTATGTGCTGTCCATTTCCCAGACCATGAATCCCGGCGCCATGTTCAACGAGGGCTTTACCCCGGTCACCATAGGCCAGATGGATCCCATGGCCATTCAGGTGCCGGTCTACGAGGCCGAGGTCTCCTCTCTCAGCGTGGGCGACGAGGCCACAGTGGAAATCCCCTCCCTGGGCAACAAGACCTTCAAGGCCACCATCTCCGAGATCGCCTGGGCCTCCAACGACATGGATGTCTCCAGGGCGTCCTACTTCAACGTGGAACTGATCATTCCGAATCCGGATCTTGAGCTCAAGCCCGGTTTCAAGGCTGTCGTGCGCTTTACCCTGAAGTAGTGTAGTCGCAGCATGAAACTCAAGAGTATCCCCCAGCGCCTCGGCTACATTCTCGGTGCGCAGTGGACCCGCGACCTGTCGTGGACCATCTTCACCATTCTGCTCGCGCGCCAGAGCCAGGGCATGCTGGGACAGGTCATGCTGGCCCTTTCCTACGGCTATCTGGTGAAGACAGCCGCGGACGTGGGACTGAACGATTTTCTTTTGTCCTCCTTTGCCAGAAAGGGCGCCAACAAGCGCAGGCTCCTTGGAGAAGTGAGCTGGTTCAAGCTTGTGCTTCTTGTTGTGGCTCTGGTGGTGACCTGGCTTGTGACAGGCTGGCAGGGCTACGATCAGGATTTGCGGCTGGTTGTGCTGTGCATAGCGGCAGGCTTTGGCCTGGATGGGGTCAGCGACAGCTTCTTTGCCCTGTGCCAGGCCAGGGGAAGGCAGGATGTGGAAATGCGCATCCGCATTCCCGCAGCCCTTGTGGGCATAGGCTACGGCATAGCCTGCGTGCTCCTGGGAGCGCCGACCCTGGCCATTGCCGTCTTCAAGCCCCTGGAGTCCGTTTTGCTCATGGCCTTTGCCCTGAAGGCTCTGGGGCGCAATCCCCTGGCCCACTTTGGCTGGGCGCAGCTGCGCGATCTGCTTGTGCAGCTGAAGACAGGCCTCATCTTCACGGGCATGGCCGGCTGCGCCATGCTCTACAACAAGCTGAACGTCTTCTTTCTGAAAAAGTATGGCGGAGACGCCGTTGTGGGTGGCTACAGCGTTGCCTGGGAAACAGTGGAAGGGTTGTCCGTCCTGGTTTCCGGAGCGCTGCTCGGCAAGGTGATCTTTCCGCTCATGGCCAGGACCTGGGACGAGGACAGGGAGGCCTTTCGCAGGCTGTCCGAGCAGACAGCCAAGTCCCTCTGGGCTGCCGCGCTGCCCATCATCTTTCTTATCTTCGTGGAAAGCGACCGCTTCCTGCCCCTTGTCTACGGGGCGCAATACGCCTCCTCGGTGACTGCCCAGCAGCTGCTCACGCCCTGCGTGGCCACGGCCTTTCTGCACAACCTCGCAGCCTATGCCATGATTTCCATGCACAGGCACAGGCTGCTCTTTGCCTTCTATCTGAGCGGCCTTGTCGTCAACATCATCTGCTGCTTCACCCTGATACCCTGGTCTCCCCTGGTGGGCGCTGCCCTTTCCCTGACCATCACCAAGGTCTGGGTGGCCATCTTCACAGTGGGTTTTTTCCAGGCCACGGTGCGGCCCATGGGACTTGGGCAGTGGTGCGTGCTGATTGGCACAGGACTTGTGGCCTTTATGCTGTGGCACACCCTTGCTGGCATGCCCATACGGCGCGAGATTGCCGAACTGGCAGGCCTCATTCCCCTGGTGACCCTGTTCTGGTTCTGGCGTCCGCCGTCCATTTTCGACAAGCAGAAGGCCGCCTAGCTTAGCTTTTCTGCGCACTGCGGATCCAGCAGACAGCGTTTTGACAAAACAGGGGCCCCGTGAGGAATTGTTCCTCCCGGGGCCCTCGCGTTTTCAATGCTGGCTGAAAAGCATGCCTGCTACAGATCTTCTGTCTGGCCTTCTTCTCGCAGGGCAGAGGCCTTGAGCTGACCACAGGCAGCGTCAATGTCGCGGCCCTTGCTCTTGCGTATGACAGCCGTGATGCCCGCGTCCCAGAGAATCTTTTCGAAGGCAAGAACGCGGTCCTCGCTTGGGGCCTGGTAGGGAGAACCCGGAGTCGAGTTGTAGACAATGAGATTGATCTTGCTCTTGCGCACGGAGTGCACAATGCGCACAAGCTGTCTGGCCTCTTCCGGGCCGTCGTTGACGCCGCCAAGCAGCAGGTATTCGAAGGTTATGCGCTCGCGCGTCTTGAGAGGATAGCTGTTGAGCGTGGCAAGAAGATCTTCCAGGGGCCATTTGGCAGCGCCTGGCATGATCCTTTCACGCAGGGCCTGATTCGGCGCGTGCAGGGAGATGGCAAGAAAGGCAAGACCGCTTGCGCCAAGCTCTTCCAGTCCCTTGCGAATGCCGCAGGTGGAAACGGTAATGCGCCTGGGAGAGAAGTTGAGGCCCCCGTTTTCGTTGAGCGAAACAAGCACCCTTTCCAGATTGCGGTAGTTGAGCAAGGGCTCGCCCATGCCCATGAACACCAGGTTTCTGAGCACGGGCCACTGCGGCCTTGTGTCGTGCAGATAGTCCCTGGCAACCAGGATCTGGCCCAGGATTTCCGCATGGCTCATGTTGCGGGTAAAGCCCATGGTGCCCGTGGAACAGAAGGTACAGCCCATGGCACAGCCTACCTGGGTGGACAGGCACTGTGTCCAGCGTACATTGTCCGACTTGGAGACAGAGGGAATGAGCACTGTCTCTATGCGCTCGTTGTCTGCAAGACGCAGCAGAAACTTGGTTGTGCCGTCGCTGCTGACCTGTGTCCTGTCGATGTGCGGCCATCCTATGTAGGCGCATTCCTCCAGCCTTGCGCGGAAAGCCTTGGAGAGATTGGTCATGACAGAGAAGGATTGGGCCATGTACTGCCACAGCCATTGCCACAGCTGCACTGCCCTGAACTTGGGCTCGCCCATGTCGGCAAGCCAGGCCTTGAGTTCGTCAAGGGTCAGTTCAAGGACATTGACCTTGCCATCCGTCGCGCGTCGCGCAAAATCCACTGTCTGTATGCTTTCAGACATTCTAACCTCGAAAAAAAGATGGATGCGAAACAGCTATGCTAGCAATCCATGTCCCAAAAGTCCAATTTCTGCAAAGAATTTGCATATCCTTTGCAATTTGTCTGCATACTGTGAAAAACAGCTTGCACAAAGATGGAATACTTTGAAAAGGGGTCAAACATTTCCTGTACAATCGAGAAAATCAGTAGTCGAGCTTCCACTTGAGACCAGCGGACGTGTTGCCGCTGCCTGCTTCCATGGTCGCACTTGTACGGGGACCAAGCTCTATCTGTATGACTGCCGTGGTGTCCGCGCTTTCGCTTGTGTCCTGCTTGACGCCCACATAGACCTTGTCCATGACATAGCTGCCCAGTTCAAGCTGTGCCGAGCCATTGTTTTGCGAGAAATTGAGGACATCAAGCCCTGTCACCTGGCGGGCCAGGTTTGCTATGCCGCTTCCGCCTGTGGTTCCGAAGGCCGCGAAACTGGCGGCTGTGGCTCCAAGACGCAGGAGCTCGAACTGGCTCAGCTCGTTGGCAGGCTTGCCAAAGAGCATATAGGCAAGGATGTCGTTTCTGGGCATGGCCGGATTGCTCGCAAGGTGCAGATTGAGTTTGGCCGGCGTGCCGCTAACGACAACAGACGTCTCGACAGCATTGGCAACCGTGGTCATTTGCACATTGATGAGCGGATCCAGGCCTCCGGCAAACTTGACCGTGCCCTCGTCCAGGGTAAAGCGCTTGTTGAGAAGATCCAGACTGCCGCGCACAGCCTCCACCTGTCCGCTGATGCCTGGTCTTGCCAGGGGACAGCGCATGCGCATGCTGGCCTTCCATTCGCTGTCAAAGCCGTAGCCTGTGACAAAGAACCTGCTGACGCCAAGGGTCAGGTCGAGAGAGCCCTGAAATTCCGGGCGCCTTTTTTCTTCCCTCGCCAGCCTTGCCTGCCTGCGTTTTGCCAGTATGGCTTCCTTTGGCCCTTCTACCAGGGGAAGGGTGGTGATGCTCGAAGGAAGGCGCAGCGCGTCAAGCTGTATGCGCCCCCTGTCCACGTTCAGTGTGCCGCTGATTTGCGGGGCCTTCAGGGAGCCTGAAACAGAACAATTGGCCGAAAGCACTGCGCGTATGTCACGTCTGCGCAAGGGAGCAAATTCCTTCAGGCTGGCCCTGGCTGTGACGGTCTTGAGATTGGTCGAGCCCTTGAGAGAAAAACTGCCCTTCTTGCGCCTGCCATCACGCGCGTCAATGGCAAAATCGATTTTTGCGGACGCCAGGGAGCCCGCAAGGGAAGTGTTGATGTCCGTGTTTATTTCGCGCACCAGGATGCCGTACTCCACATCCGTGAAGAGAGCGTCCTTGAGGGAAAGGCCTGCCTTGCCCGTGGGAGAGGCAAGGGTTCCGCCAATGTCCGCGTGCAACCGAAAATTGCCTGTCAGCCTGCGATTGGGTTGCAGGGCCAGGAGCCAGAGCTTGGCAACAGAGCCGCTGATGTCCACCCTCGCGCGCAGGGGAGCCTTGCTTGAGAAGGCCAGGCCATTCTTGCCCAGCATGGGGACGCTGGCCTCGCAGACAAAGCGCTCAAGTTCCAGGGCGTCGCGGCTTGCCTGATCCAGATGGACAACCACTTTGGCTGCCCCCTTGCCGTCCAGGGAGCCATCAATGTCTGCCGAAAGGGGAGGAAGACCCTTTACTGGCAGGGAAAGCTCCTGCAGGTGAACCTTGAGCTTTCCCTCGGGGCTTGCGGGGGTGCCTGCCACGTCAAGCTCTGCGTTGATTTTGCCTGCCGGAAGCCCAGGCACAACCCTGGCCCAGGCAGAGGTATCGATATTTGTGAGCCTTGCCCTTGCCCCAAGGCTGTCAGAGGCAAGGTGGGCCGCAAGGTCGAGCTTGCCTGCAGGCAGAAGAGCCAGGGAACAGTTTTTCAGCGAGACTGTTTCGCCAAGATTCAGAGCCGTTTCCCTATGCAGACGCACGCCACAGCCATGCTGGGGAATGGTGGCATCGAGATGTGTCAGCCGGATCTGTCCGGCTGACAGGGAAAGGGTAGAGGCAAGCCTGGCCTGCACACCTCCGCTAGAGGAGGCGTGGACAGTCATGTCTTGGGCATTTCCTCTGGCCTCAAGACTGAAGCTTACAGGATTGAGCGTGGCTGTCCTGACATTTTTTGCTTCCACGCTGGCCGCAAGTGACGCGACATTCAGGTCGAGCCCGTCCAGCGAGGCCGCAAAAGCTGCGGACGACAGGCTGACAATGGCTTTCCCCTGTTTCTGATTGGACAGGGAGACATCTTTTCCCTGCAGCGAGAGCGTGCTCTTTTGCCTGCCATCGTCGAAGGTCAGGGCAAGCTGCGTTTCCATATGACCCTTCAGGGACAGGGGCAGAAAATGCGCAAGCAGGGGCGCGTTCTCCAGGACCAGACGGATCTGGCCATCCAGAGGGGGAAGAAGGCTTTCCAGGTCGGGCAGCCTTTTTGAAGACGCCTGTGCCGCCGGGATCTCGTCTTGGTCCAGGCTTGTGGGCGCGCTCCTGGCGTCGAGAGAAAAATCGCTGCCAAGCTCGGTTGTTATGGCTCCAGCAAGGGCAAGGCCTGGTGATGCTGCGCGCGGCTCAAGGCTGAGCAGGATCCTGCTGTCGCTCAGTTGCATGCCAAGCACAACGTCCAGACCAAGGGGCGTGTTCTGCGCAAGGGCATTGCCAAGCAGCCGGACTTGTCCCCTTTCGCCTGCAAGCAGTCTTGGCAGGGTGGAGGCGGGCAGGACAAGACGCAGGGCAGGGCTTTGCAGGGCCAGATTGTCGCCTTGCATGCTTCCTGCGCGCGCCTCGATTGCCAGTTGCGGCGAGGAGAGTGTGCCAGACAGGGCAATGGTACAGTTTGCAAGGTCAAGGCCCGTATTGGCAAAAACCTTGCGCACGGGAAGGTCTGCGCTCTTGTCCTGGTCAGCCCTGCTTGGCTCGGAGCCTGCCTTGGGTGGGGCCGCCTGGCTGCTGGCCAGGGGGAGAAGAAGCAGGGACACATCCGCGAAAACCCGGGGCTCTGTCCAGTGCCGTGTGGCATGCGGAAGGACACTTGCCCTGCCGTGCAGGGCAAGGCGCAGGGCAGTGGCAGTCTCCTCATCGGGCAGAGCTTCCCTTGGCGCTGCGTCCTGCGCGGCTTCTGGCTCGGCTTCTGGCCCGGACGGATCCGTACTCCTCTGGGCTTCCCTGGCAAAGGCTTGATCGTAGAGGCTTCTTTGCACCACCAGGCTCTCGATGCTCAGGGAACGCACCTCCACTCCCGGTGTCCAGGAGGGGAGAATTGCGGTGGCCTTGGTGATGGTTTCAAGAAGGGCGCGCGCACAAAGAGGCTCTGTCTGTTCTTCCTTTCCCGCAGAGGAATCCGGAAGGCGGGAGAGATGTCCTTCCTTCACCCCGAGAGTCAGAAGTATCCTGTCCGGGAAGTCTGAAAAATCAAGGGCAAGGCTGGCATTTTGGACATCAAGCCAGGTTCCCTTGCCGTCGGCAAGGGACAGGCTGCAGGCAAAATCAAGGGGTATGCTTCCGTGAAGCTCGTGTATGCCAAGCCCTGTGTCGGCAAGAAGCTCGTTCAGTTTTGTCTCAAGGAAGGCCTGGCCTGTGTGGGTTTGCAAAAGGCCCAGCCCTGCGCCCAGGACAAGGAGCACAAGCAGGAGGAGGGCGCAGAGAACAAGAAGCGTGCGACGGCAGATTCTGCCCAGGGAAGAGCCCTGCGCGGTTGCGCTCTCTTGGGGGGTGGACTGTGGCTGCTGCTGCTGGCAGTCACAGTCCCTGTGCTCCTTGTTCTCGATCATGCTCTCTTCCCTTTAGAATGATTGGCCTATGCTGATGTAGAACTGTACCGGGGGATCCCGTTTTTCCAGTGGCATGGCCACGTCAAGGCGCACAGGCCCAATGGGCGTGTAGTAGCGTACGCCAAGGCCTGCACCCCACTCCATGTCCAGATCGAATTCCGGCCACGAGCTTGTGTAGAGCTGGCCGCCGTCCAGAAAGCCCACCAGGCCAAGGCTCTTTGTGATCTTGTACCTGGCCTCGAGATTGACGAGCTGATACGATCTGCCGCCAGTGGGATCGCCATTGCTGTCCGTTGGGCCTATCTGCTGGTATCCGTAGCCGCGAACCGTGTCCATGCCTCCCATGAAGTAGCGCTGGGTGGAAGGGATGTTGCGCAGCTGCGCGCCGTCGAAGGCCCCAATACCTGCCTTGCCCGCAAAGACCAGTCTGTCGTCCGGCCGCCCGCTGCGGCGCTTGAAGGGGGCCCAGTAGCCGGCAAGGCTGAATTCCGTGCCCACAGCCGAGAGGTTTCCGCTGTACTGTCCGGACATGGGCTTGACCTTGAGCTGGGCAATGCTGCCAGAGGCCGGGTTCATGCGGTTGTTGCGCGTATCCCTGCGCAGACGCAGATCTGCGCCATAGATGGTATAGGCCTGACGGTCGTGCTCGTTGTTCTTGAGCCAGCCGCTGTCCGCGAACAGGCCAGAGAAGGTGATCCAGTTCCTGTTCCAGAAGCGCACAAGGCCCGCGTCCGCGTTCACGCCCGTGCGCTCGTAGGCGTCGGATGTTTCGTCCAAAGCAGAGGCCTTGACCCGAAAGAGCTGCTTTCTGGTAATGAAAGCAGGCTTGCGAAATTCCATCTCCA
>CALVGM010000220.1 GCA_944327095.1 uncultured Desulfovibrio sp.
GTCAACAGTCCTGTGCGCGCCTGCCACAACGTGCAGAGCGTGCCCCTGTTCATTGCCAGGGGGAAGGGATCCCACCTGATTGATATTGACGGCAGGGACTATGTGGACTTTGTGCTGTCGTGGGGCCCCATGATTCTGGGCCACGCCGAGCCCACAGTGACCCGTGCGGTGCAGGATGCGGCAACCCGCGGCACAAGCTACGGCGCTCCCTGCGAGGATGAGGTGACTCTGGCCCGCATGGTTTGCGAGGCCCTGCCCTCGGTGGAAATGGTGCGCATGGTCAACAGCGGCACAGAGGCCACCATGAGTGCCCTGCGCCTTGCCCGCGGCTACACGGGCCGCAACAAGCTCGTGAAGTTTGTGGGCTGCTACCACGGCCATGCGGACAGCTTCCTGGCCGCCGCGGGCTCTGGCGTGGCCACCTTCTCCATCCCGGGCACGCCCGGTGTGCCGGCTGCCGTGGTGGCGGACACACTGCTTGCTCCCTACAACGATCTTGCGGCAGTGGAAGAGCTTTTCGCAAGGGAAGGCGAGGACATTGCCGCTGTCATTGTGGAGCCTGTCGCTGCCAACATGGGTCTTGTACTGCCCAAGGAAGGCTTTTTGCAGGGCCTGCGCGACATAACCAGCCGCTACGAGTCCCTGCTCATCTTCGATGAGGTCATCACCGGCTTCCGCCTGGCCTACGGTGGAGCCCAGGCCCGCTTTGGCATAACCCCGGATCTCACCTCCTTCGGCAAGATCATTGGTGGCGGTTTGCCTGTGGGCGCCTTTGGCGGCAAGGCAGAGATCATGAAGCACCTTGCTCCGGCCGGCGAGGTGTACCAGGCAGGCACGCTGTCCGGAAATCCTCTGGCCATGGCGGCGGGCATTGCCACCCTGTCCCTGCTCAAGGGCAGGGACTACGCAGGCCTCGAGGCAAGGACCGCGGCCTTTGCCCACGAGCTCGAGAGCATACTGAAGGCCAAGGGCTGCCCCATACAGGTGCACACCATAGCCTCCATGTTCACGCCCTATTTCTCGGACGAGCCTGTGACCTGCTTCGCCGAGGTGCAGCGCTGCGACCAGATGCTCTTTACCGAGTTCTACCAGCAGATGCGCAGGCAGGGCATCTACCTGGCTCCTTCGGCCTTCGAGACAGGCATGGTGAGCTTTGCCCACACGGACGAGGATTTTGCGCGCGCTCTCGACGCCGCACGCAAGGTGTCCTTCTAGCGCAGTTCCAAGGCGTTCTTTCTGCCGAAAAATTCGGTGCACACTACAATGTCATGCCCCCGGAAGGAGACTTTCGGGGGCATGACATTCTTGCATTGCATGTAGTGAGCGTTTTGCACAACCTGTGTTGACACGTATTGGATGGCCTTCTATAGTTTCTCTAACCTGTAAGGAAAAACTGTTTGATCAAACAGTCTTTTCGCAACTGTCTTTCAGAGGAGAGGACATCCATGCGTATCACAAGTCTTTGCCTTTCTCTCTTGGCCCTGATGCTCTTTGCCGCACCAGTTGCCATGGCAGCGCCCGCAGCCCCTGACGGACCCATGGAATTCAAGGGATCCAAGAAAAGCACCATCTTCAACCACAAGACCCACGCCGCCTACGACTGCAAGATCTGCCATCATGACGTCAATGGCAAGGAAGAGTTTGGCAAGTGCGCCACAGCCGGATGTCATGACGATATCCAAAGCAGAAAGCCGCTCTCCCTGTACACTGTTGTGCATAGTAGGAAGGAACTTGCCCATCAGACCTGTATGTCCTGTCACGCAAAGATTGCCAAGGAACAGCCGGACAGAAAGAAGGAACTCACTGGCTGCAAGGGCTCGGCCTGTCACGTTTCCTAATACGGCGTCAGATTTCCAAAGCCTCCTGCCCGCCGCAAGTCCCCCGGAGGGAATGTGACGGGAAAGCTTTCTGCCTCCCTCGCGCAATACGGGGGAGGCAGTTTCCTTTTTTGGGGAAAACACAGGGGAGACAAAAGGGCGTTCCCACTTGGGAACGCCCTTGCAAAAGAATCGAAGCTAGTAGCGCGGTGCCCTGGGAGCCCTTGGCCTTGCTTCATTGACCTGCAGGGTGCGGCCTCCAAATTCCGTGCCGTTTAAAGCCCCGATGGCTGCCTCGGCCTCGGGATCTCTCATTTCCACGAAGCCGAAGCCACGGGCACGGCCTGTTTCCCTGTCGCTGATGAGTTTTACGGAGAGCACCTTGCCGTACTCTGCAAAAAGCGCCGAGACCTGGTCTTCTGTAGCAGACCAGGGGAGATTCCCGACATAGATGGACTTGGCCATACAAAATCCTTGTAAAGTGTAAGAAGTAAACCCAGACGGCACCATGCCTGAATGAGTACAGCGAGCCTAGGCAAGCAGCCAGACCTTGTCAATCGCAAAAAATTTTGAGGACTTCTCTCGCATTGATCACAGTGTTGAGTTTTTCATGCTGTATATTCCTGTGCAAAAGAGAATCATTCCTGTCAATGACAAGGACAGTGACAGCGATGAATCATTATTTTTATGTGAAGTTGCAGTTTCTAACGCTTTGATTTTGCACTTTTTGCCAAGGTAAAACGCAGGATTGACACAAGTTCCTAGCTGGTTGCTGTTCGCTATCTCTCAGATTGCGGGCCCAGGCCCAAGCGAAAAAAGCACGACTAGTCTATCATTATTGTTTGCGGCCTGCAAAGAAAAAATTTTTTTGTGGCCGGATTTTTTTTCTGCCGTATGTCTCCCCAAAGTCTCTCTGCCCCAGGGGACAGCCTTTCCCTGGAGTCCCGATCGGAGCGCTGGCAAATTCTTGACAAGGGCAGGGGAGGTGGCTATAAGGCGTCTTCCCTTGCTCACCCCGTGGGTGGGCTGCATAACCCGTAAGGAGATATTCATG
>CALVGM010000221.1 GCA_944327095.1 uncultured Desulfovibrio sp.
TGCGCCAAAGCGCGCCGCGCAGTAGCGGATGGAGGTCGGAGACCAGGCCGGATCGAAATCGTCCGGGCATGGCGTCCAGGTCATGGGAAAGACGTTCAGGGGTTGCACGCTCTTCTCCTTGTGCTTGGGTCCTTTCATGGTGTTCGAAATTTGCCCTGCTCGTGCCCTGGCATGCTGTCTGCAGGATTAGCCTGCCCTTTTGCGCAAGAATATGCGCCGTGAAAGACAAGGGCTCTGGCCTCGGGCTCGAGGGGGCCGTCCGGACCGAGATGCCACATGGGAATGGGGGCCACCGCGTCCCTGCTGGCATGCCCGGAAAAGAGCCAGGTATTCCAGCCAAGGCAGGCCCAGTCCCTGTTGCCGGGGCAGGCTGTTCTCACCTCGTCCTGTCTGAGGACAGCGTGCAGCTCGTACTCCAGAGGATCCGTGAGGTACAGCCTGATGAGCTGCCGCAGCTCCTCGTAGAGCTGCGTGAGCGGGTGCAGCGCGTGAAAGCGCTCGGCGCCGATCCTGCACAGGCGAATGACGATCTTTCCCGAGCGATCGGCAACCGTCGATCCGAGCACTGCGTTCTCCCCGAGCCTGTGGTTGAGCCTGGCAAGAAAGGTGCGCTGCTCCCTCGGGATATCGACCTCGCGGCGCACGCACTGCTCCACCTCCACGCTGGGCACGCAGGCAAAGTCCGCCACAATGCTCTCGAGCCCCGAGGCCGAGCGCGGATGCTGACTGAACAGCCCCATGTAGCGCAGGGCCTTTCTGTGCACGCTGAGCCCCTCGCGCAGCAGGGGGTGCCCAAGGCCGAGAAAGCTGTAGAGTTCCTCGAGGTAGACGTTGTCGCGCTCCACCTCCACCTTGAGCATGAGGCGGTACTTGGTCCAGCCGCGATAGAGCAGACTGAAGAAGGGATTGCCGACAATGTCGAGAAAGTCCCTGACAACGCTGCCGTCCTCGCCTGCCTCTTCAAAAAGGTCCTCGGTGTAGTAGGTCGGCAGCGGCGAGCCCGTGCCGTACAGCCCGAGGAAGGTTGTCACAAGCTGGAAGACCTCTGGGGCATTGGCATCGGACCCGTCTGGCGGCAGGACCTCGCAACCCACAAGATCCGAGGCAGGGAAGGCCAGGGAGAGATCCGCGCGCACGCGTAAGGATCTTTCCAGAAAGTCCTCCGTGTCCTGGCCGTGCCTGGCTCTGGCATAGGCCGAAAGCAGCTGCACTGCCTGGAAGAAGGAAAACTTCTGCGGCGCGCGGACAAGCTCCGCAATTACAGGAGAGAGCGGCTGCCCAGACGCGGAGGCCATGTCAGTGTTTCCCTGCTGTCCCGCTCTTCCATGCAGAGACGGGTGTAGCTGTTGATCCCGGAATAGCAGGCAAAGAAGCGGTCAAGCACGGATCCGAACAGGAGCATGTCCCCCTTGCAGGGAAAGCCCGCAGGATCCACGCGCAGGCTGATGGCGCTGCCCCGCATCATGACGCCGTGGACAAGCCTGTTCTCGTTGCGCATGCTCAGGTCCTCTATGGACTCTATGCGCTTGAGCCTGGCCCTGTAGCCGCCCTGATCGCGCATGGTATTGCGGACATAGAGTCCCAGAAGAGTCTGCAGGCTGCGCCGATCCCCAAGGGTGAAGTAGTTCACGTACATGTGCGAGACAAGGTGCCAGAGCGCGTTGCCGTCGAGCTGGGGACGATAGTAGGGTGTTGGCACGGTGATGTTCTCGAAATCCGCCAGCACAGGCGAGTTGGCTGTGGCAAGGCGCACGTCCCCTGCCTTCAGGGATTCGGGTACTGTCCCGTTGGTGCAGAGCAGATCCACGGACAGGGTTTCCGGCCTGAAGGCCTTCTCGAAATTCTTTTCGCCAGGACGGGCAAAGGAGATGTACCAGTCGAGCCTGCCGCCTGCGGTATCGGAACGGAAAATCTGCGTGTAGCCTGGTGTCGTGTCGTCGAGATTGGCAAAGATCTCGAAGGGACGGTAGCTGCGCTCTGCGCTGCCGCCCTGCGCAAGGCCGGTCACCCCGACAATGGAGTGTATCTCGTAGGCATGGCCGGCATTGTCCGCAGGCACGATCCTGTACTCCGGCTGGGTGAAGTCAACGTGTACGGGCTCGGCGCCATGGGCAAAGAGGTTGATGGCCGGCACCACGTGCAGGGAAACGTGTTCCCTGCGGAAGGGAACAGTGTCCCTGAAGGAAGCCCTGTCCACGTAGATGTCCATGTCGAAGCCCTTGCCCGAGGCGCCGGACAGGAAGGGGGCGAGGTTCACAACATCGAGGAAGAGGTACTTTTCGGGAAAGACAAAGAATTCCTGCAGCAGGCGAAAGCCCGCAAAGGATCTGCGCGAATAGGGCAGTATGGCTTCGTCATCGCCAAAGCCTGCGGGACAGATGGCACTTCCCGGCAGGCGCAGGCTGCGTTCCGAGCCGTGCTCTGTGAGGACAACCTGCTGCACGTGCCCTGTCAGCATGCGGTAGCGTTCGCAGGCAGGGGCGTATTCTCCGGACAGAAACAGCCGTAACCTGTCTGTGTCCCAGGAATTCATGGGCACGCCCTGGGTTGCGAAGCGCAGGCGCAGGACAGTTTCCCTGTCCTCGCGCCAGCCGCAGTCCACCAGGGTCAGGGGCAGGAGCGACATGTCGGATGTTGTGGAAAAAACGCAGGAAATGTCCCCTACTGGAACCGAGGAAAAACGCGTGCCCTTCGGGACCACAAGAGGCTCCATGAGACCCGGTCGCGGAGCAAGACGCATGGCTGTCACGCTCGGCAGGGGCTTGAGATAGTGGGGAAAGAGAATCTGCGTCAGGGTGTGGATGATTTCCGGCAGCTGATCGTCTATTTTCTCGGCGACCATGGCAGCAAGGAAGGCCGTGCCCTCGAGGATGCGCTCGACATCCGGATCCGCACTTTCCGTGAGCAGCAGGGGAGCAATGGCCGGATGGCGCCTGCCGAATTCCCTGGAAATGTCCCGCAGATGCTCGAGTTCGCGCT